>CAXUIM010000202.1:0-7678 GCA_964250885.1 uncultured Acidobacteriaceae bacterium
AAGCTGGTCGGCGGCGTCGCCGTCATCAAGGTCGGTGCTGCCACCGAGACCGAGATGAAGGAGAAGAAGGCGCGCGTGGAAGATGCCATGCATGCAACCCGCGCGGCCGTGGAAGAGGGCATCGTCCCGGGCGGCGGTGTGGCGCTGGTTCGCTGCGCCAAGGCCGTCGATGAGCTCATCAAGACCCTGGAAGGCGACGAGAAAATCGGCGCCAGCATCATCCGCCGGGCGATTGAAGAGCCCCTGCGCATGATCGTCCACAACGCGGGCGAAGAAGGCGCCGTGGTCATCGGCAAGATCCACGAGTCCAAGGATTCCAATTTCGGCTACAACGCCGGAACCGGAGTGTACGAGGATCTGGTCAAGGCCGGTGTCATCGATCCCACCAAGGTCACGCGGACGGCTCTGCAGAACGCGGCCTCGATCTCCGGCCTGATGCTCACCACCGAAGCCATGATCTCCGAGATTCCGGAGAAGAAGGAAGCTGCGGGCGCCGGTCACGGCGGCCACGGCGGCGGCGGCATGGACGGCATGTACTAAGCTGAAGTCCTACCGAACAGGAAGAAGGCCCCGGATTCCGGGGCCTTTCTTCCTGCTCTCAGCTTTGAATCGACTTCTACTCCCAGCAAATCGGTCTTCTCTTCCCGGCGATTCAGAGGCCGGCGATTCAGAGGCTCTCCTGACTCAGCTCTGGAACCGCGGTCGGGTGTAAGCGCCGAGCCTGTCTACTCCGTCCCCGGGTGCACCGCTGACGGCGCGTAAATCTTCATCCCGGGCTGGTCGGATGTCAGTTTGATGTTGGTCAGCGTATCTCTCTTCTCACCGCTGGCGTTGGTCATGAAGTTCACCATGTAGCTCTCGCTCATGTCCTTGCGGAACTGGTCCAGATACGGCGTCAGAGAGACCGGTGTGATGGTGCCCTGGTAGAAAGACTGCCCGCCGGTGGCCTCCGCCACCTGCTGAAGATAGTTCTGACCGCTGAAAGTCCCAAAGCGCCCCCCGCGGAAGGGGTAGTAGATGGAATAGACCGCAACCCCGGCGCGTTCCGCGTCTTCTTGTGCCGTCTGCACATACGGGCTGTCCTGGTTCAGGACGGAAGGCCTGCCGTTATACGGGTCGATCCCGTTGGTGATCATCAACACGAAGCGCGCTCCTGGCTCCTGCGACGGCCAGCGCTTCACGAAATCCGAGAGGCAGAAGTACGGGCTGGCATCAACTCCGGCCGCCGACAACGGAATCCGCAACTGCTCGGCCAGACCGGGGCTGACAGTCTGAAATCCTTCCTCCGAGCGCACGGTGCCGTTCTGCATATAGCCGATCAGCAGCTTGGTTCCGGGCGGCAGTTGACTGATGAACTGCTTTAGGTCGTTTAGCTGCAGGCCAAAGGAGCTACGCAGGCCATCGTCGATCAGAAGCGCGACCTGGGCCCCTCCGGGCGGTATCGGCTTCACGGAACTGATCGGCTCCACATGGCGGTTGATCTGGAGCTTGAGCGTCGCCGGATTCAGCGGTTCTCCGTGCTTGGACTGGGCGCTGATCAGCGCCGTCGTGGGTGCAGGACCTTCAACGGGCACCTCCTGGCTCAACAGGGGCACAGAAGCAGCAATCAAAAAAGAAAATGATGCAAAAGCATGCGCGCGGCGCAGTGTTCTCATCGTGAACTCCTCCAGACGATTAGACGAGGATGGATTGGCTAAAGTGGTACACGTCCGATGGCCAAATGAGCCGGTCCGCAGACGCTGCGCCGCCGCGCTGTCGCCCGCGGACCGCTTCTACTCGCCACCTAAGCGCAACTTCAATCCGGTGCGGAACGTCAGCGGCAATGCCGGGTATCCTATGGGACCGATGTGCTGATCGTTCAGCAGATTATCCAGCTGCGCAAAGATGGACAAGCCGTGCTTCCAGGCGTAGGTCCCACCCAGGTCCAGCTTCACATAACCGAAGTCCAGATTGCGGTTCGGCAGCAGCAGCGTGTTACCTCCACTGATATCGGAGTAGTCCAGGAAGGTCGAATCGTCGCTTCTGCTGGCCATGGCGGTGCGCAGATCCATGCTGAAGCGGCGGCGTGCATACTGCGCTTCGAAGAAGCCCGTGTTGGGCGCGCGTCGAAAAGGCCGGGCGCCGATCAGTGGACTCTCGGCGCCGATAGCGATTCCCGGCAGGTTGGGATTTTCCGTAGGCGTTCCTTGCGCGGCCGCGACCGCATCCGACGCGAACGATTGCAGGACTCGCGCCGCCAGGTAGGTGTAGCCGCCGCGGAACTGAAACCGGTTGTTTGGCTGCCAGCGCAACTGGCCCTCCGCTCCCTGGGCACGGTACGCCAGCGAGTTCAGATAGGCCTCGGCGATGGCTGGAAGGTTGAGCCCGAAGTACTGCAGGAGCGCCGGGCTATTCACCCCTTCCAGCTGCCGGTTGAAGACGTTATGAAAGTATCCGGCGTTTAGAACCAGTTTTTGAGCCCGAAGGTTTTGGTCGATGCCGGCGTCGTAGGTCCGGGAGCGTTCCGCGGACTGCGGCCCAATGTGATAGAGCGCGATGTCGCTGGTATCGCCGGCCGCCAGCAGTTGCGTATACAGGCTCTCCTCCTCGATGGCCAAGGTGGGCTCCTGCACGCCGGTCGCGGCATTGGCGCGCAGCCGCGTCCCGTGGAAGCCCTGCCCCGGCCGCACCGGCACATAGGTCAGGCCGATCTTCGGCGTCCCCGCTATGCCATAGAGATGGTTCTTCTCCACGGCGCCGCCGGCCGAGTAGAACAACCGGTTGAAGAACTCGCCCTGGAACTGCAGGTTGTACTCGAAATTGGTTCGTTGGGTCCGCGCGTAGTCGGCATAATCCACATAGTTGTAGCTGCCGCGTTCGTTGTCGTAGCGAAAGCCGAACAAGCCGATGAAGTGCGGCGAAAAGCTGAAATCGCTCTGGTAATAGAGCTGATCGCGGTTTGAACCCTGGTTGTAATTGTCCCCGTAGATATCGGTTTGGCCGGTGGCCGTGTAGCCGTTTGCGCCCCGGATCGTGACGACCGGACCGAAGTACTCGGTGTAGGCATAGGGACTGCCGGCGTAGAAGGTGACGGGCGTCCCCTGGTTCCCAAACTGCAGTTCCTGCTCACCCTTGCGTGCAATGCCGTAGCGCACCAGGTTGTGCCACTTGCCCTTGTAGCGATTCTCGAGCGTGATGGCGGAAAACAGGTCCTGGTCGGTCTGGCGGCCGTCGTCTGAGATTCCCCAGAAGTCGTGAGGACCGGGCACGCCCTGCACCGTGTGCTCATTGCGCAGGGTAAAGCGCGCCTGGGTGTTTCCATTGATGTCGAAACCCAGGTTCACAGCCGCCGTTCCGGAGTGGTATCGGTCCAGCGCCAGCGCATTGGACGTGTCAAAGCGCGAAAACGCGCCAAAGTAGTCCAGGAACTTGTATGTTCCTCCGGCCGTCACCTCGTTGCGCCACGTGTGCAGGTTGCCTGCATCGCCCGAGTACGTGATCACCGGAGTCGCCGTGATGCCGCGGGGCGTGTCCAGCGTGATGACGCTGGCCCCCGCATCCGTGCCATACATCGCGGAGTCCGGGCCGCGATATAACTCCATCCTCCCTACCGCCGTCGAGCTCACGGTGCCGAAGTCGAAGGTTCCGCCAACATCATCGGCTGGAACGCCGTCGATCAATACCAGGTTCGCGGTGGAGTCGCCACCGCGCATGAACAGGCTGGTGACCCCACCCGTTTGCCCGGTCTGCACCACGAACGCGCCCAGGGTCTGCCGCAGCTCTTCGGCCACGCCAATGTCCAGGGCGAACGCCGTGCCGTCCAGGACCGTCACGGGCGCCGTCAACTGCGGCAGCGGAGTCGGGATTCCGGTCGCGGTGACGGTGATGTCCTGGCGCACCGTGTTGGCGGCCAGAACCACATCTTTCTCCACCACATCCAGAGTGCGAGCGAAGAACTCCTGCCCCACGCCGGGGAGAAACCCGGCCGCCGAGCCCTCCAGCGAGAAACGGCCGGAGCCGCTGATCCGGATCTCGTACATCCCTTGGGCGTCAGAAAACGCACTCCCGACTGTGACGCCGTCCTGAATCAGTTGCACACGACCGCGGGGCACCGGCTTGCCCAGGGCATCGGTGAGGTGGCCGCGAACCACCACGGCATGGGCCGCGCTTGCCGCCAGGGAAAGGACCAGTAGAACCGTGCACGCGAAACGGGAAGCAGTCGGCAAGCGACGAGCTGGAGCATGTCTTCCGCGGGTGTGGAGGGGAGCTCCGGGTTTGAGGGGCGTTTTTCGCCGAAGGAAACGGCACTCGGATGACTCATCCGCTGTACCGCAACAGGCAAGATTCTTCAAAAAGGTCGACATGAGGCGTTCTCCTCCGCATCCCCTACGGACGCGTGGCAGGCAAGACGGCAGCGGAACCGGTCTCCTGACTGGCGCGATTTCAAGACCGGCCCGTGCTACCGCGGCTTCCCTTCCCGATCCATCTCACCGCTTCGAAAGCCCGTCGCAGAGCTTTAGAACCTTGAGGAGCAGACCAGTGGGAGCCGCAGGGCCCATCTCACCTGGCGCCCCCAACAATGGGGGATCTCAGGCGCGCGCTTCACAGTTGCGGGGCAGTAGCGGAGTTTCACCGCTTTCCCGAACATTCCGTCGCAGCAGCATCGAATTTGGACACGTCGCTCAGACAGCGGCAACGCAGGACAGGCGGACCCAGAACGATGGTTTGTCTGGGCATGTAAAAGGAGGGCAGCCATCCGACCACCTCTGCAAGATGACGCACCGGACCGGCACAACCGAACCGGCCTGGCTCCCGGAAATCTCTGCGTGCACCAGGAGCACCGCTCCAGTCTACGGGAACAATCTCCAGGCGCTCACTTCGATCTCTGATCTCTCGCGGAGCGCGGGAGACCTCTTACATCGTCAGCAGGACCTTGCCAGTGGTCTTCCGGGCCTCCAGGTCACGGTGCGCCTGGGCGGCCTGCGATAGATCGTAGGTCTGTCCGATGCGCACCTTCAACTTTCCACTGGCGGCCCAGGCAAACACGGCGGCGGCACGGCGCTCCAGCGCGGCCCGAGTCGGCACGTAATCTTTCAGCGTGGGCCGGGTCAAATAGAGCGAACCGGCCATGAGCCGAATCGGATCCAGGGGCGGCACGGCCCCACTCGAAGCCCCGTAGAGCGCCAGCAGACCGCGCGGCCGGAGACACTTCAACGAGTCCTCGAAGGTGGACTGGCCAACTCCGTCATAAACCACTGGAAGACCCTCGCGAGACTTTTCGGATCCTACTCCTGCCTCCGGCCCACCCGCAGCGAAGCGCCGCACCTCGTCCACAAAACTCGCCTGGGTGTAAAGGATCGCATGATCCGCGCCCGCTTCACGGGACAGCCGGGCTTTCTCCTCAGTGGAGACCGTCGTGATCACGCGGGCGCCGAGACGTTTGGCCATCTGCGTCAGCAGCAGTCCCACACCCCCTGCGCCGGCGTGGATCAGGACGGTGTCGCCGGGCTGGATTGGGTAGGTGTCGTGGGACAGATAGTGCGCCGTGAGCCCCTGCAGCAAGACCGCCGCAGCCTGCTCCAGGCTCAGCGCTTCGGGGACCTTCAACAGATCGGCAGCGGGTGCGCACACCAGCTCGGCATATGTTCCTCGCGTTCCGTTCCAGGCCACACGATCTCCGGGAGCGAATCCCGCGGTGCCTTCACCCACTTCGACCACGGCGCCGGCGGCCTCCTGCCCGGGTATAAAGGGCAGCGCCGCCGGGTAGCGGCCCTGGCGGAGGTACGTATCGATGAAGTTGATGCCGGCGGCGGCGACCCGGACCAAAACCTGCCCGGCCGTGGGTTTGGGGTCGGGGAGCTCCACCAGCTCCAACACCTCTGGCCCGCCCGTTTGAAGAATCTGAATTGCGCGCATGACTTGGCTTCCCTGTTCCGAACGCTATGGCCGCTTCCGGATCACCGGCTCAGGCTCTCTTCCGACGGCTTGATACGCACGATGCGATCCACCGTGTACGGTGAGCGCTGCGATTGCGTGAAGAAGTGCCGCACCTGCAACTCGCCCAGCAGGCCGACGCCGATCAACTGGATGCCGGCCAGGATCAGCACCGCCGCAATCAGGAACCACGGTCCATGCTCACCGGCCACATCGCGGCCTGTCATCAGCTTATGGGCCAGCAGCCAGATCGCGATACAGATACCGGAAAGGAAGCCCATGGACCCCAGGCCGCCGAAGAAGTGCAGGGGCCGGGTCATGTACTTCAACAGGAACCGGATCGTGAGCAGATCGAAGAAGACCCGGAAAGTTCGAGACAGCCCATAGTGACTGCGTCCCGACTCCCGCACCGGATTGGTGATCGGAACCTCGCAGATGCTGGCGCCATACCAGCTCGCCAGGGCCGGGATGAAGCGATGCATCTCTCCATACAGGGGAATGTTCTGAATGACTTCGCGGCGATACGCCTTGAAGGTCGTTCCGAAGTCATGGATCTCCACACCGGAGAGCCGCGCCATCCACCAGTTGGCAATCGCCGAAGGCACTCGGCGCATCATCATGTTGTCGGAGCGCTGGATCCGCCACCCGCTGACCACGTCATAGCCTTCTTCCAGCTTGGCCAGAAAGAGGGGGATCTCCGCCGGGTCATGCTGCAGATCGCCGTCCATGGCCAGGATGGAGTCGCCTGAGGAGTGGTCGAAGCCCGCCGCCAGCGCCGAAGTCTGACCGAAGTTGCGGCGCAGCTTCACCACCAGGACACGCGAATCCACCGCGGCGATCTCCTCCAGCAGCCGATAGGTGCGGTCGCGCGATCCATCGTCGACGAAGACCAGCTCGAAGGGCGCTCCCACATGCTCCATCACGTCTTTCACGCGATCGTAGAGCTTGGTGACATTCTCCTCTTCATTGTGAAACGGCACCACGATGGAGTACTTGGGCACGCCGCTCATTTTACGCCCGGTGTTCTGTGGCACAGAGGATCTCCGTTCTTCCGGCCCAAAACGCCGCGATACACTAAGCCTAATGGCCGGGTGGGTGAATTGCATAGTGCAGCCCCGCGGTATGGCTGCTGCTCTTTCACGTACACTACACGTCGTGGGTCAGATTGGGATCTGCCACAAGTCCCAGAGTTCGCCCCATCTCAACATGGCCCGGTAGCTCAGTTGCATAGAGCAGCGCACTCCTAACGCGAAGGTCGCAGGTTGGACTCCTGCCCGGGCCACCAATTGACTCATGCATTTACCTCAATCGTAAACGCGCAGGGCGAAGGGCGATGCATTACGGTCGCGGGTTAACTAATGTTCCGCCGGATGCCGACCGATAACGTCGTGGTGGTAACGACGCTGGTCCAGTCGTATCGTTCACCGACACATATCGCGACGAGGATCATTCACTGAACACGCTGAAGCAAATCATGTCCACCTGCTGCGGGACGAATCCGGCCAGGATCTCATAGAGTATGCACTTGTCGCAGCCCTGCTCGGTCTGGGAGCAGTCGCCTCCATGAAGACACTCGCCAATACCTGCTCTAACGCCTTTAGTGCAATCGGCAACTCTCTCACCGCGAATATCTAGACTAGTGGGTTGCGCCACGGCCTCATTGGCGTGCAGTAGGCGTTCGCCGGGATCACACGACGTATGTGCTGAGGGGTGCAGAGCAATCCGCACCAAAACGCGATGCTGTGACATGGAAGCGAACCCTGGG
>CAXUIM010000203.1:0-7624 GCA_964250885.1 uncultured Acidobacteriaceae bacterium
GCCTGAGCGATAAGCGGGTTGTACCCGGGCGCGGCAGACGCGGAGTGGCTTCTTCGGCAAGGAAAAGCCACCTGGCATGATTCCAAAGGGCAGGGGAACTCTGGTATCGCTTTAGACTGACCGTCGTTCGGCATACAGTTGGCTTGATGTCCTCGCGCAGACGATCAATTCGCCGTTGGTCTCTCGACCTGCTCAATCCCTGGCACTTCAACCGGTCCCCGCGTTTCCGGCTGCCGCAGACCGAGCTGCTCCTGCAACGCCGTAAGAAATCGATACCGCCGCCGGACTCCCAGCCGCGTCGAGACCGGGCGCCACATCCGGCAACAGATGACAGGACCCATCTTCAGGGACAAAGTCAAGGTGGACCGCCCGAGCTCCTTCGAAGCATTTCGGCAAGCTTCGGCATCGTCAGTGCGACGCCCTTGATCTCCTCGCCTTCTCACCGACTCACCTTGAGCTTCCGCAAATCCATGTCGCCCCTTCCCTTCACTCCATTCGCAAGGCCTGCATCGGCTCGACCGCTGCCGCCCGGCGCGCGGGAATGACCGCTGCCGCCAGTGCTGTGAGAACCAGCACCAGCGCGGCGAAGCCCAGCGTATCCGGGTTCCAGGGCTGGACTCCGACGAGCTGACTCGCGATGGCCCGCCCGGCGAGGATAGCCGCCGGGATCCCGAGCACCACCCCGAGTCCCACCTGCCAGGATGCGGAGCGCAGCACCATCCGAACCACGTTACCCCGAGTCGCGCCCAGCGCCATGCGCACGCCGATCTCGCCGGTCCGCTGCTCCACACCATACGCCGTCACGCCGTAGAGGCCGACAGCCGCCAGCACGAGCCCGATCGCGCCGAAGAGCCAGGTCAGGCTGGCAACCATGTTCTGCTGGGCAAAGTCGCCGTGAATGACTTCTGAATAGGATTGAACATTGTCCATCACGAGGTTCGGGTCGACATCCGCCAGTGCCCTTCGCACCTGCGCCTGCAGGTCTTGCATGCTAGCGGGAGCCCAGATCACGATGTTGTACAGGTAATGCGACCAGACCTCGCGCCCTTCTGTATCCACCTCATCGAAGTGGGTACTCTGCGCCTCGGGGACGAAGTACATCGGGTCCACGGGATCGGCTGGACTTGAAGCGACGTAGCGCATGTCGGAGGCGACGCCGACGATCTCGTACAGGCCCGCGTTCTTCCGCGGAGCGGGGCCGAAGTGCTTTCCGATCGGACTCGCTCTTCCGAAGAATCTCCTGGCAAACGCCTCGTTGACCACAGCCACCGGCCGCGTCGTGGCGTTGTCGTCCTCGGTGATGGCCCGCCCGCTTACGATTCTGTCTCCCAGGGTGTCGAAGAATCCCGGCATCACCCGGGTCCAGCCGCTGGAGACATCATCTCGCGGGCCGGGCTCCGCCTGGCCTGCGATTCGAATGTCGTGGCCCCAGTCGAACCCGCTCATCGGCGCGTAGAGTGCAGGGCTGGCTAACCGCACACCAGGGATGGCGCGCAGGCGGTCCTGGATTTCGCGGAATAAGGGGAGCAGCTGCTCCTGCGTGTAGCCGGAAAAGATAGGATCGATCTCGACCAGGTAGCGGCCGCTGGTATCGAATCCAAAGTTCTGGTGCTCCAGGTTGCGCAGACTCTGGCCCAGCATGGCCGCCGCGCTCAGCAAAACCAGCGATACAGCGACCTGCAGTATCACCAGCACCTTTTGCGCACCAGCAGTTCCCAAGAAGCCGCGCTCGCCTCCTACCGTGTGGCTGGCTCCGCGCAGCGCATCCAGCGGCTCGGCGTGCGCGGTGCTCCATGCGGGCGCCATCCCGAAGACGACACCCGTGACCACCGAAATGCCCAGCGCGAAGAGCAGCACTGGGATGGAGGGCGCGGCGCTCACGGGCACCCAGCGGTCGGATCCGGTGAAGGCAAGGTGGAGAATGAGCCGGGCGCCCGCATACGCCACAGCGATACCCGCGACAGCGCCGAAGAGACTTAGGGTGAGGCTCTCCGCCAGCGCCTTCCGCAGCAGCCGGGCGCGCGACGCACCAAGCGCGACGCGGATTGCCGCCTGGGACCGGTCCTTAATGCCGCGGGCCAACAGCAGGTTGGCGACGTTGGCGCAGGCCACCAGAAGCACACAGAGAGCGGCGACCAGCAGCAGCCGCAGACTGTCCTTGTACGTCGCCTGCATTAGCGAAACACCCGCGCCGCCCGGGGTCAGATGCAGTGTCTGCTTCTCCCAGACCGCTCGTTCCGGCGCAGACATATCCGCCACATGGCTGGCCAGCCACTGGCGCAGTTCTGTCTGGAGCTGCGCCTCCAGGGCTTTCGGATTCGTGCCGGGCCGAACTCGTCCGATCACGTCGAGCCAGCTCAGGCCGGGATTCTTCAGGCGCGTGGTGGCTCCGCCGACCAGCGGCTCGGTCGCCAGCGGCAGCCAGACGTCGGGCATGTCGGATCCAGCCTCCTTGGCTCCGAAGAAGCCCGGCGGCGTGACCCCGATGATGGTGAAGGAGTGGCCGTTCATCTGGTATACCGCTCCCACTACCGAGGGATCCGATCCGAACCGCTCCTGCCAGGCGTGGAAGCTCATTACGGCCACCGCGGGCATGCCTTCCCGGTCGTCCGCATCCGTGATGAGACGCCCGCGCCATGGGCCAATGCCGAACGTCGCGAAGAAGTTGCCGGACACATACTCGCCATTGAACGTCTGGAGCGGAGCCAACGAGCCGGCGCGCCGCACGCCCAGCCCGGCATTGCCAACCTGGAACGCGGCCAGGTGCTCGAACGCCGGCGTATTGGCCCGGAAGAGCTTGTAAGCCTCCCAGGAGAAGAAGCTCCAGTCGTTGCCCGCACCATCGCCGCTCTGCGTATACCCATTGGAGTGGCAGCACAGGACCGCATCGCCGATGCGCCACAGCTGGCCCGGCCGGGTGACCGGCAGCGACCTCAGCATGACCTGCTGTACCAGCGAGAAAATCGCCGTAGTGGCCCCGATGCCCAGCGCCAGCGTGATCACCACCGTTGCGGTGAAGGCGGGCGATCGTCTCAGCTGCCGAAGGGTGTAGCGAAGATCGCTCCAGACGGCGTCCAGCATCTGTGCCCTGTCAGCGCCCGCCGTGCGCTCCCGCATCGCCACCGGATTGCCGAACCGCAGCCGCGCTTTGCGGCGGGCCTGCACTTCGCTCAACCCCGACCGCCGCTCCTCCTCCGCTGCCATCTCGATGTGGGACCGCAACTCTTCCTCAACCTCCGCGTTCACGCGCTCCCGCCGAAACAGATTCGTGCATCGCCGCCACATGCCCATCGATCCCCTCACGCGTAGCGCAACATCGCCCGCACACCCTTGACCAGTTGGTCGAAGCTCGCTTCAACCTGCTGGAGTTGCTTCCGGCCCGACAGCGTCAGCTTGTAGTACTTCGCGCGCCGTCCGGTCTCTGTCAGAGCCCACTCCGCGGCGATCCATCCGCTCTGCTCCATGCGGTGCAGCGCCGGATACAGCGATCCCTCTTCCACGTGCAGCAGTTCGTCGCTGGCACGCTGAATGTGCAGCACCATCCCGTACCCATGCAGTTTGCCGCGCTGCGAGAGCGTCTTCAGCACCAGCAGATCCAGGCTCCCTTGCAAATCGTAGCGCGCCATTCGGATCCCTTTACCTCTTGGTATCTGAAAACCAGTATGCCAAGACGTAAAGGTCTGTCAAAGACTGAATGTCGATGTCGCACCAAAACAGATACCGCTTTCACAGGGTCGTGCCGCCAGGCTCCAGTACCTCGACTGCGGGCGGTAGGATCATGCTCCCGTGCGCCGCGACTCCGCAGCCGCTGTCCGCGTTGCAGCCTCATCGTTCGGCGTCTGCTTCGATCGCGCGGTCAGATCTTCCTGCATCTTCTGATTACGCGTCTGCCTGGCTGCGCGCTTCCATTGGAAGGGATTATTGTGCCGCCGCAGGTCGCGCAGCTCATAATGGGTCCCCCGCCAGACCACACCCCGCTGCACCCAGGCCAGCACCATTGAGCGCAGCATCGTGTAAAGGAAAGCCAGTGCTCCCAGCGGGTACAGTAAGCCGTAGCGGGAGTCGATCCCACTGAATGCTCCCATGAGCCGGTACATCGCTCCAATGCAGCACAGCACGATCAGCGAGGGAACCAGCGTCGTCCACCAGGCCACTCCGGCCACGGGAGCCAGACAGAACACCACGATCCAAAGCGCCGCAAGCAGCAGGAACAGCGGCCGGAAGTTGACCGCGGAAAAGAGATTCTTGGTCATCACACGTATCAGTCCCCGCGCGCCCTTGGCCCAGTGGACCAGCACCAATCCCGGCGCGAAGGCGACGCGCTGCCGCATTCCTGCTGCTTTGAAGCGCCGCCCCAGCGTCACGTCTTCCAGCACCGAAAGCCGCTGCGGAGCCCAGCCGCCGATCTTCCGCAGCGCCTCTCGCCGCACCAGGTTGAACGCACCAACACCCACAACGTCGTGCCGGGCCTCCGGGCGGTGCACCCGCCAGGGCCGCGATCCCCACAACCCAATCACCTGCAGGAATCCGAGCACAATGCCCTCCCCGCGGGACTTCACCTGCGCCGTGGGCATCACCACCAGATGGTCGGCCTGCGATTGCTCCGCATAGACCAGCGCCCGGCGCAGGATTGAGGGCGAAAACAGCACATCCGCGTCCGTGAACAGCAGATACTCCGAGTCGCTGTTCTCCGTGGCGACGGTTAGCGCAAAGGTCTTCCCCAGCCAGCCATCCGGAAGGTCCTCGATGTGGATCGCGCCGAGCCTACCCGGCTGCCTCTTCGCGTACTCCGAAACCAGTTGATCCAGAATCCGCCCCGTACCGTCGGTGGAGCGATCGTCCACAGCCAGCACGAGCATGGGTTCGTAGTCGGCCAGCAGGAGCGCGTCAATGGTCGCCGCAATGTTCTCCGCCTCATCGCGGGCCGGAACCACAACGACCAGGGAGGGCTGGCGTTCCGGCCGGAGATTCCAGTCCACCTCGGTCAGATTCGGCACGGTGGGCAGGGACTGCACCGCATCGTAGGTCCTCCAGCCCCACACGGAAGCGATGACCCACGAACAGAGTCCAATCATCCCGCGCCAGAACTCCGATATTGGGAGTTTCATGCCGCGGCGACACCGCCGCCCGAGCCATCCAGGGCATCGCGCAGCGGCGGCGCAAACCGCGACCCCACGAAGAAGATGATTCCGGCCAGCAGCATGGTCACCAGCGTCGATCCCAACCCGTAGCGCAGGTTGGAGTAGTCGCTGATGATGCCGATCAGCTTCGGCGAGAAGGCATCGCCCAGCACGTGGATGGTCAGCAACTGCCCCGCCATGGCGGTCGCGCGCAGGTTGCCGGGCACCGCATTGAGTGTGGCCGCGTTCACCGGCCCCGTGCCCAGGAAGATGAGAAACACGGCCACACCCAGCGCCGGCAGCGTCACAGACCTGGGTCCAAAGAACGTGAGCACCGCCGGAGGGACCGCCAGTATAGCGCTCAATGCAGGCACGAAATACAACGCCTTCGAAGTCTTCTTGGACCACCACTGGGCCAGTACGCCGCCGCAAACGGTTCCGCCCAAACCGCATACCACCGTGATCGCTCCCATGGCAGTCGAGGCCGCATCCTGAGACATCCCGTTCATGCGCTGCAGGAATGACACCATCCACCAGGAGATCCCGCCCAGAGAGAAGGTCACCGCCGCATAGCCGAGGATGGACGTAAGGTACGCTCCATTCGTCAGCAGCGAGAGCACAGTCCCTTTGTCGACCTTGGCCTTGGATTCGCCATTCTGCTCGCGTTTGGGCTCCTTCATGAAGAACAGAATCAGCAGAGCCATCAGCGCGCCGGGCACCGCGCTGGCGATGAAGCTCATCCGCCAGCCGAACTTGTGCCCGATCACGCCTCCGGCCACGAAGCCGAGCGCCGCACCCACGGGGATGGCCACGTTGAAGATGGTCAGGACTTTGTTGCGTTGGGCGTCGGTATAGAAGTCGGCGATCAGGGCCGGCGCAAAGACCCCGAAGCTCGCCTCCCCGATACCCAGCATGGCGTGCCGAAAGTTCAGCGACATGTAGTCGTGCACGCTGGCGGTGAAGAAGTTCATCGCCGCAATCGCCAGGGCGGCAATCACGATCATCGGCTTGCGCGGAAAGCGGTCTCCCAGCCAGCCCGTGATCGGCGAAGCGCACACATACGCCACCATGAACCACAGCGTCAGCGAACCGATCTGATTGTCCGTGAGGTGGAACTCGCTCTTGACCTGCTCCTGTACCGCCGGCAGGATGTAGCGATCCAGGTAGTTGACGAAGTTCATCCCCGTCAGCAGACACAGCGCCAGGGTCGCCCCGGGAATCTGACGTCCGCTCGGTTTCGTGGCAGTGGTCATCGCGAGGAGGATAGCAGGTCTACAACAAATGAAGCCGCCGCTTTACAACAACGGAAGCCGCCGCGCGGTCGAACGCGTACAGCTTAAGACAGTATTGCTGTCATTGCGCCCGATTCGAAGCGTACATGTGCCAATTTTCTTGTGAGAAAACGACCTTGAGACCTGCAGCCCGGGTACACCTTCAGTGATACTGCTTTATCGCATCTCTTCACTGCGGGGATAGCGCGCTGTCACCACGGTCGAGATACCTCCGCGCGGACGAAAGTCGCCTTTGACCTCAGCCCAGACCGGATCGGCCGCCCGCACGACATCATCCAGAACCTGATTCACAACGTTTTCTTGGAAGATTCCCAGGTTGCGATAGCAGAACAGGTATTCCTTGAGGCTCTTGAGCTCGAGACACATCTCGCGCGGCATATAGCGAATCGTCAACACACCGAAGTCCGGCAGCCCGGTCTTGGGGCAGACGCTGGTGAACTCCGGATCGTCGACCAGAATCTCATAGGCGCGGAACTGGTTGCGCCACGTTTCGATGGGAGGAAAGCTGGCATCGAGCCCCGCCTGGGCGTGGTCTTCGGTGTAGCCAGTTGTGTAAGTTGCCATTTCTGAGTCGGTTCTCCTGCTCGGTGCCAGTTCCCTAAGTGCTCTGGTGTCGCGACCTTGTGATTGTGTAATCGAACCTATGCATTTAGGTGCTCCAGGTCTCGCATTGAGACCTGGGAAGCCACTAATGCAGGCGGTCGCGATACTAGTTTCTGCGGCCCAGCGTTGGCTGATCCGACCCGTTATTCGTGGTCGACGCGTTCGGATCATTGTTGCTGGCGCTGGTGCGGCGCAGCGTGGGCTTGTTGCCGCCCTTCTTATCCTGAATGCCGCGCTTGTTCTGGATACGAGCCAGGCGAGCCTTCACCTGGTCGAACTCCGAGGTGGTCACCAGGTAATCGGGCCGCGCCGGCAGGATGGTGGCAATCTCATTCTCGACATCGGCGATGCGGTCCGGAGTCGCCGGATGGTCGCTGAAGGCCCTCGACAGCGCGCCGGGCTTGTGCTTCTCCAGCGCGTCCAGCTTCTCGAAGATGGAAACCATGCCCTGCGGATCGTAGCCCGCACGATACATGTACTGGATTCCCAGGAAGTCCGCCTCGGCTTCGAACTGCCGGGAGAACTGCAGGAAGGTCATCGGCACGGCCAGCTGAGCCGCTTCGTAGATGCCATAGCCAGTCCACGTGCCCTGCGTGAAGATCATCAGCG
>CAXUIM010000204.1:0-2455 GCA_964250885.1 uncultured Acidobacteriaceae bacterium
CGGTGATGCCCTTGCGCGTTCCGGCCACCTTGAAGTCCATGTCGCCGTAGTGATCCTCGGCACCGGCTATGTCGGTGAGCACCGCGTAGTTCTCGCCCTCTTTGACCAGACCCATCGCCACGCCCGCAACCGAACCCTTCAGCGCAATGCCGGCCTGCATCAGGGAGAGCGAAGCACCGCAGACCGTCGCCATGGAGGACGATCCGTTGGACTCCAGGATGTCGGAAACGACGCGGAGGGTGTAGGGCGACTCCTCCTCTGCCGGCAGCACCGCCTCAAGGGCTCGCCAGGCCAGCGCCCCATGACCGATCTCACGCCGGCCCACACCCGTCATGCGTCCGACCTCACCGACCGAGAAGGGCGGGAAGTTGTAATGCAGCATGAACTTGCGCTTTTGCTCGCCTTCGTAGGTCTCCATGCGTTGCGCATCGTCGGTGGTGCCAAGAGTGGCGCTTACCAGGGCCTGGGTCTCGCCACGGGTGAAAAGCGCCGATCCATGAACTCGCGGAAGCACGCCCGTTTCGATGGAGATGGCCCGGATCTCATCGAAGGCGCGGTGGTCGGGACGAATCCGCTCCTGCAGTACCTGGTCGCGGAAGATGCTCTCGCGCAGCAGCTCGAAGTACTTTGAAAGCTTCTTGCCGGCCGCGGCATCGTCGCCGGGCAACTCTTTTTTCAGCTCATCCTTGATCTCTTTGACCTTGGCATAGCTATCGAACTTGGGATACTTCTTGGTATCCAGCGCATCCTTGAGGCGATCGCCAATCTTGCCCTTGAGCTCGTTGGCATACTCGGTGTCGTGTTCGGCCGGGCCCGGCTGGCGCTTGGTCTTGCCGGCGCGGCCGACCAGATCCTCAATCGCCGCGACGATCTTTTTGATCTCCTCGTGCGCGAACTCGATCGCCCCGACCACCACCTCTTCGGGTATCTCCTTGGCGCCCGACTCCACCATAACGATGCCGTCCTTGGTGCCCACCACCATGATGTTCAGCTTGCTGGTCAGACGCTCCGAATACGTGGGGTTCACCACGAACTGCTCGTCAATGTAGCCGACGCGCACCGCACCCACCGGGCCATGGAAAGGAATGTCGCTCAGCGCCAAAGCGCAGCTGGCGCCATTGATCCCCAGTACATCCGGATCGTTCTCCCGGTCGGCGGAGTAGACGAAGGCTACGACCTGCGTCTCGTTGCGAAACGTCTCGGGGAACAGCGGGCGGATGGGGCGATCGATCTGCCGGCTGGTAAGAATCTCTTTTTCGCTGGGGCGCCCTTCCCGCTTGATGAAGCCTCCCGGGATGCGTCCGCCGGCGTAGGTGAATTCGCGGTATTCGACGGTGAGCGGAAAGAAGTCGATGCCCTCCTTCGGGTCGGGAGAGGCGACCGCTGTCGCCAGGACGGCATTGTCGCCGCTGGTGGTGAAGGCTGCGCCCGAAGCCTGCTTGGCGATGCGTCCTGTCTCAAACTTGATTTGCTTGCCGCCGGCAAGCTCAACAACTACGTCTTCCTTCATGGTCTTTCCTCTTTAGTCTCTCTATGGTCTCTAAGGTCTCGAAGGTCTCTAGGCTTAATGGCCGCTGGGGAGAGCGGCTCGTCGCCGGCTCAGCGGGCAAGCGGCCCAACGACGAAAGCCCCGCCGAAGAACGCTTCGGTCGGGGCCTCAAAAAGTATGCTTTTGAGCGTGGACAACAAGATCGTCCACCGCATCGAAGCGCTCCGTCGCGCTGCAGGGCGCACGGCGCGGATAGGAGCCGTTACAGCTGCTCCCATCCGGTCGATGGTCTTGGACAGATTCAATTGTCGTACACTCCTGTTGGCCAGCCTGGGCGCGCATCGCCGTGGTAGCCCGCAATCCGCTGCATACAAGGCTACTTGCGAATACCCAACTTGCCAATTACATCGCGGTAGCGATCGGAGTCCGTCTTCTTCAGGTAATCCAGAAGGCGGCGGCGCTTACTCACCAGCATCAGCAGACCGCGACGTGAGCCGTGATCCTTTTTGTGGGTCTTGAAGTGCTCCGTCAGCTCGCCGATGCGCTCCGAAAGGATCGCAATCTGCACCTCGGGACTCCCCGTATCGGAGTCGTGAGTGCGGAACTTGGTAATGATGTCAGTCTTCTTGGTGGTTGCCAGCACGGCAGGTCTAACTCCTGATTCTTTAGCTCTAGTCCACTTCTCCAGTGTCCGATTAAGGATAACACGCGGTTGTCCCCAAAATGCCCGCAAAGCCGCACTCCGGGGCCGTTGGCGAGGCCTGCCGGGCCCCCTCGCAGAGCACGCCGGGCCGCTGTTTCGCCATGAAAAAACAGCTCGTGTTTACGGCGCGGCCTCCGTACGCTGGCACGGCCTCCGCGGCCGCAAGCTGCGATGGCCGCGCGGCCGCAGGCTGCCACACCCTGGGCGCGGCCGGCCCCCGCCCCCCCCCGGGCGCCACCAGCAAAGTGGTACGTGAGGGAGGC
>CAXUIM010000204.1:2465-7605 GCA_964250885.1 uncultured Acidobacteriaceae bacterium
CCCCCCCGGCCCGCGCCCGCCCCCCCCCCCCCCCCGGGCCGCAGCAGGCAATGTGATCCTTCAGGAAGGCAAGCGACCGGTCCCGCGCCAGCTTTGCCGCCTCGTCCACATAGCTGGGCCGCGCCTCGTTCGCAAACGCGTGCCCCGCACCCGGGTAGAGGAAGATCTCCACCTCAGGATGGCCTGCGCGGACCGCCTCGACCTGGTCCGAGCCAATGTGACTGTCATCCGCCCCGAAGTGCAGCATCACCGGGCAGGCCGGCTCTTCCTTCGCCACGCTGCCGATTCCGCCGGCATAGTATCCAACGCAGCAGGATGGCTGCATCCTGACATTCTCGCCGCGCGTCGCGCTCAGCCAGCTCATCAGGCCTCCATAGCAGAAGCCGATGACACCGATTCCCTTGCCTTCGCTCTCCAGATGCTGATACGCCGCCGCCACGTCCAACAGGGCCGTGTCCGGATTCAGCTTCCCGTAGAACTCGAACGCCCGCTTCATGTCCTGGTCCCCGTAGCCCAGCTGTACGTTCTTCTCAAACCGGTCAAACAGCGCCGGGGCCAGCGCGATAAAACCGTCCTGGGCGTAACTGTCCGCCACGTTCTGGATCGAGGGGTTTACCCCGAAGATCTCCTGCACCACAACCAGGGCGCCGAGCGGCTCACCCTGAGGTCTCGCGAGATAGCCGGACAACTCCTGGCCGTCGCTCGCCTTCAACTTCACCCATTCACTCACTCTATGCATCCTCCGTATGTGTCAGACGATGCAAGGCCCGTGAAAGGCTGCATGCCCGGCCGTTCCACTCTCCAGGGCACATTCAGGCCGCACAATTGCAGCGCGAATTGAACTGCTTCGGTTCTCGACTAAAACGACTGGTCTCGTTGCAAGAACAATCTGGACCGATATACTGCTGAGACTTTTCAGTTCATGGCAGGTCGGATGTTTCGGATTGGTTTTTTCCGCGCTCGCTCTTCAAAAGGGTGCGCCATAGCTCTTGGTTTCTGTTCACTGCTGGCCGCGGGCTGCGGTGGAAGCAGTTCAAGCGGCTCTAGCAGCCCAGGTGGAGACGGAGGAGGCACACCCGCCGACACGCCGGCCTTAACCTCGATCGCGCCGTCAACGGCGCCGGTAGGGGCGCCCGCAGGCGCCCTCATTGCATATGGTTCCAACTTTACCGAAGGCGTGACGGTTCAATGGAACGGGACTGCGCTCCCCACGACGTGCGTGGACATAAATCTAATCTCCGCGGAGTGCCCGACGGCAACTGAATTGACGGCCAGCATTCCCGCCAGTGATTTCGCTGCAGCGGCAACCGCCAAGGTAAGCCTATCTAATTCTGGAGGCGCCGCTTCGGCTGCCGTCAATTTCACGATTGCCGCTCCACCTGCCGCGAAAACCTGGGTGAGAGCCGTGCCGGGAGTTACTGTTCCCTGGGATGAGGTCTGGGACTCGGTTCATGGCGCCCTCTTTGTTTCGACAGCATCGCAGGACCCGAACTTTCCGGACATGCTTATCCCGATCAATCCCGTGGCCGGTACGGCGGGTAATGCGGTGACAGCCGGAAACGATCCTGAGTTCCTTTCACTTTCCTCCGATTCTTCCTATCTATGGGCCAGCCTGTATGGCAGTTACTCCGTGCAACGATTTCAAGTACCCAGCCTCACGAAAGATATCGCGATCCCGGTTCCACCGGACCCGTACGGCCGCGCACAGCAGGCAGTCAGTATCCAGGCGGCTCCTGTCAGCCCTCACACCCTGGCGATGGTAGCTGGCAATGCCGGCGGCGGCGCCGGTGGGGACGGCGTGTATATCTACGACGACGCCACGGCGCGACCCGTCTCACTGCCCGGTTATGCGTCTGGCGGACCGGCAACTGACCTGCTTCAATGGGGACAGAACGACTCCACCATCTACTCGATCCAGAACCTCGCTGAGGGCGGCGATGGAATCTTCCCGCTACAGGTAAATTCCTCAGGCGTTTCGTGGAACGGCACTGGCGGAGGTCTCCCCTTGGGACTGAACGATTACGCCCGGCAAAACGGCCTCACGTATGCGCGGAACGGCACTGGCGCGTATGACCCGGTGCTGGACACGCAGGTCGGACAATTCGATCTGCCGGGACCCGGCACGGCCTGCACCGCGGACTCCACCCTCAATCGGTATTACTGTGTCACGGTCTACAGCAACAGCGGCGTTGATGTGTATCCTGTGGAGCTTTGGGTTTTCGACCTGAACACCTACGCGCTGATCAACCGGGTTTCTTTCGGTACGGTACTGGGAGAATCCGGAGGCAACCAGCCCAGCTCCAGCATTACCGGCTCTCCGCGGAAACTGCTGCGATGGGGCAACGCCGGTCTTGCGTTGATTACAAGCTCCGGTGCTGAATTTGGGACCCCTTTGTCCGCGGCGCCCTACGGAGCCGGCGGGGTCTTTCTGATCGACGGCGCAGCCGTCAATCCAAACGTTGCTCCCGATGTTGCATCGGGTTCTTCGCCGGGCTCTTATGCGTCGCTGAGTTCGCTCAGTCCCCAAGCCGCAACGGCGGGAAGTGGAGACGTAACCTTGACAATTAATGGCGCGGGTTTCTCCCCAGATAGCACGGCCTGTTGGAACTGCAGCTTTTTGCAATTCCAATTCCTTCCCACTTCCTACGTGAACTCTACGCAACTGAACGTCACCATGCCAGCCTCTGAACTGGCCACCGCCGGGCCACTGGCAATCAGCATCTTCGATCAGAGTGCCAATCTCTTTTCGACCAATGCGCTGACGTTTACCGTTTCGCCTGCATCCGGCAGCACCCAGGTGACGGCGCTCAACCTTGCGGGTCTTGGGATGGCCTGGGATACGACCAGTCAACTACTCTATGTAGGCACAGCGGATTACGACGGGGGCTACCCAAACTCGATCGTCGGTGTAAACGGCGTGAACGGCACAATCATGAAGTCGCAGGCGGTGAGCCCTGATCCCGATATCCTGAGCGACGGCGCGGGCGGACAGTTTCTTTATGCAACGTTCGCAACCTCAACCAACATGACACAGTACGCCCTGCCGAGCCTCACTCCTACAGTGACATGGAGATTGCAGGATCCGGATGGCAATATCTACCTGGCCGGCGATATGAAGGCCGCTCCCGTAAGCCCACATACAACCGCGGTAGCCCTCTTCAACTTCGGCGGCATGCCAAGGGCAGCAGGCGGAGTCGCTATCTATGATGACGGCGTAGAAAGACCCGTTCGCCTGCCTGGCTGGGCAGAAGGCCAGGCTGTACCAGCGATTTATGACGTTCTTGCGTGGGGCGCGACGGATTCGATCCTGGGATCCGCGGAAAACGACAATAATCAAGGGCTCCAGCCTTTCTACGCCCTTGGCGTGAGCGCTTCGGGAGTCTCCTACGTCGGCCAGAACCCGTCCTTCAACAACGAATACAACGAAATCCATTCCGACTTCGGAACCGGCCTGATCTATAGCGATGATGGAAACGTCGCCGATCCATCGACAACAGTCATTGCCGGCAGTTACAACGCCTCAGGATTGGTAGCCCCCGACTCTTCACTGAATCGTGTTTTCATCCTCGGGCAGACTGAGAGTCAGTCTGGCTCAAACAATTTCACCATACAATCCTTTGACGAAAAGGCTTACACCCTGGTCTCTTCGATCACCCTCAGCAATCTTGCCGGTTCTCCCCTTCAAATGGTGCGCTGGGGAACCTCAGGACTGGCCGTCTTGACCAGCGGCGGAGTTCCTGACGTGTCGGAAAACAGCTATGGAATGCTCTACCTTACACAGGATTCCACCTTCGTCAGTAGCTCCGCATCTGCTGCCGCCAGCAACCGTCCAATGGCTTCACCCGTCACGAGCCTCCAGCCGGAGTTGGTTCAGCAGCGCTGGAAACGGTTGTCGACGAAGGAAATCCTGGATACGGTTCATAACCGAGGGGATATTCAGTAGACCGCCCAGAGACTTGTCGACCATTCCGTTACGGAAGATGGGGCAGATGGCCTGATTCCAGCGAGAAGAGGAGAGCTAAAACCTGCTGGCAAGAAGTCTCGAGTTTGATCGGTCGGTGGATTGTCTCGATTTGGTAGATAGTGACCAAGTCAGGTGTCATGTGGAGGCCTTCATCTCGCGGAAGCCTCTTGGCCGAGTCCTTCGCAATCATCTCGCTCCCGGAAAATCAGTTCCGGCTGCTTGCCGAGATACGCTGGAGTCGGGTGCCCACCGTGCCCCTCTGAATGACTGCTACTAGAGAACAGAGGGCTCCGGGATAAAACTCCAATCCCAGCAAGAAACGCAATGGATCTGCCAGGGCATATAGGTGGAGAGGCAAACATGGAAAGTGTAGATGAGTATCTTACGGGCGGGAATGTTTCGGAAACAGTCATCAGGATTGGAGCGACAGTGCGCAAACCTGCAACGCCCGCGACGTCCAGCATCGAGTTGTTGCTGGCTCATCTTGACTCGGCCGGATTCAACGGCTCCCCTCGAAGTCTTGGACGCGACGCTCAGGGGAGGCATGTACTCGAATATGTACCCGGCCTTCCATGCAGCTTGGGCACTCCGTTGGAACTTCCAGACCTGAATCGCGTGGGCGAAATGATTCGGGAGTTTCACGCTGCTTCATCCAGCTTCAGTGCGCCACCTTCGGCCACATGGAACCTTCTTATGCCTTCCGGCGCCGGCGATCTGATCTGCCACAACGACCTCGCCCCCTGGAATCTTATCCGCAGTCAGGATCGCTGGGTGTTCGTCGATTGGGACAGCGCAGCTCCAGGTACGCGACTCTGGGACCTCTCCTTTGCGGCTCTGACCTTCCCGCCGATTGAGCCGAACTGCGACCTGCGCGAAGCCGCCGTTCGCATTGGCGCCGTGTGTGACGGCTACGGGCTGGACCGGCCAAAGCGCCGCGGGCTGCTTCCACTCATGGTCCGCCGTGCCCGGGCGATGGACGACCTGCTGGTCGCCGGGGGCAGGACAGGGGAGCAACCATGGGCGCGCTTATATAGCGAGGGCCACGCCGAGTATTGGGGACCTGCCGCGGATTACATCGAGCAAAACCTGCCGTCTTTGTCGGAGTGCCTTTTATAGCCATTGCTCTGCACGGAACTGTGCGTTAGCTCTGCACGGAGATTTGCGTTAGCTCTGCAC
>CAXUIM010000205.1:0-7594 GCA_964250885.1 uncultured Acidobacteriaceae bacterium
CGACGAATCCGGGCAGGACGCGGCTGTCGATGTACTCCAGCAGCAGGTTGGAGGCGCGGCTGTAGTCCCAATCCAGGCGATTCTGCCAGCGCGCGGCCTCGTCGCGGAGCAAAGGCCCCAACTGTGCGGCGGAGAAGTGACGCAGATCGAGAACTTCGAGCTGAGGAGAGTGACTCATATTGAATCCAGCAACAGGAAAAGAAGACAGATCGGTCGAACCTTTCAACAAGCGTTCTCGTAACTCCGAGCCACGGCACATGCCTGTTCAACTCACGGGGTCCATGCGGGGCGACAGATTTGATATTCAGGATGACAGATTACGTCCGCGCAGTGGCAGGGAATCTTCTGTTCCGGGCGCGGCGGTTCCCTCGATGCTAAAACGTTTCGCTGCGAGGATAGACTTTGTAGACGGAGAGACCTTGCGTCTCATATAGAAAAATCTGCTGATAGACCCGGCCCTGCAGGAGCGTGCGCAGCTGCCAGGCGTCCCGCGTGGGCAGGACGAGAATGTGCGCTTCGGGCGGAATACCCTGGGTCTGGTAGTCCACCACAGGCTGATTGCGGTAGAAGGCCATTCCATAGACCAGATCGCGGCGAACTCCGAACTGGGCGACCGCAGGAGCGTGCGGAGCCGCTTGCTCGATCTCGCGGGCCAGCGGGCGGGCTGAGTAGTTCAGGTCCAGCAGAGATCCGTTCATACCCAGCAGAAAGTACAGCAGACCGGCCAGCGGGATCATGGTGATCAATCGAATGCGCTCAACTCCCCAGCGGCGCACCACCAGGATGATCAGCAGCGCCACGGCAATCCCCAGCGCGGCGGCCCAGACGAATGTCCGGGGGGCCGGAACGACGCGCTGGTAGACCATGTATTGCGGAGAGAGCAGGAGAACTAAGGTCAGCAGTCCCGTGCAGCCTGCATGGCTGTAGAGCAGCCAGCCCGGGATTCCGCGGCGGCGGATCCGAAACAGGAAGTCCCCGGTCAGAATCGCGAGCGGAGGAATGGAGGGAAGAATGTAGCCGGGCAGCTTGGAGTTGGAGAAGGAGAAGAAGACGATCGGGAAAAGCGTCCAGAGCACCAGAAATTCAGGGAAGGCATCGCCGGCGCGGACATGGCCGACGTAGCGTTTAGGCTTGAGCCGCGCCTTCCACTCGTCGAGCGAGATCTGCAGGCCATCGATCAGGGCGCTGCCCGCCAGCGCGGTCCAGGGCATCAGGCCGAGAACCAGGACAATCAGATAGTAGTACCAGGGCTGATGGTGGTGGTAGAGGTCAGTGGCGTACCGCTCCAGGTTGTGCTGCAGGAAGAATTCGTAGAAGAAGCTGGGATTGCGCCGCTGAACGGCGACGTACCAGGGCAGCACCATGACCAGATAAAGCACGACGCCGGGAATCCAGATGGTGCGGCGCAGCGCCTGCCATTCTTTGCGCAGGCCCAGGAAGAGACAGATGATGGCCAGGGCCATGAACGGCGCCACCGGACCCTTTGCGAGGGTTGCGGCGGCGCCGAAGAAGTAAAGATCGAAGAGCCAGAATTTCTTTCCGGTCTCATACCAGGCGTACCAGCCGAGCATCCCGATGGAAAAAGGCGCGGCAAGCTGCATATCGGTGGAGGCGCCGCGGGCGAAGGCTACTATGGCCACCGTGGAGACCATCATGAGGGCGGCGTCGAGATGGCCTCCCGGCCGGAATCGCTTCAGGTGCAAAAAGGCCAGGATGATCAGCGCCAGCGCGCCGGTGGCTGAGGGCAGCCGCGCGGACCAGTCCGAAACACCAAACTCCATGTAAAAGCCCATAGTGCGCCAATAGTAGAGTGCCGGCTTTTCCAGCCAGGGCTTGCCATGGAGAATAGGCGTGATGGTGCCGGCGCGCAGGCACTGGAAGGAAGCTCGCACGGCGGCGGGGCGCAGGCTACTGGGAACCACGTTCGCGTGGATCGCACGACACTCTTGCGTGTGCGCCGCGAGCATCTCGCGCGCAATCTGCGCATAGCGCGGCTCATCGGCGCCGACCAGGCCCAGCCGGTCCCCGCCGAAGTAGGGCGTCAGGGCATAGAACAGGAAGTATAGGGAGAAGACCAGCAGGACCGCGAACTCAGCGGTGGTGCAGCCGAGCTCCGATACACGGAAGGCACGTAACCGGGTCGCCAGGCGTTGCCGTGGACTCCGCGAGTCTGCGAGCTCCGAGGGAGCCGCCGCGGGGATTGCGGCGGGCCGCTCGGTAGAGAGCCTGGGTCTGCCCGGAGATTCCGGGAGTACCGGTACGGGTTGGGAAGAGTCCGCCAAGTCGTCAGTGTTCGCCGTGTGCCTGCGGGCAGGGAGGACATCGCCAGCTGGTCGGAACGCCGATGGGCGCCAGGCTGCCGTCCCTGCAGAATCTCAGAGCGAGACCTAGGCTACCAGACTTCAGAGGCAGCCTGGGCGCCCGGAGGCCGGGAGCGCGGGAGCCGGGACCGGCCCACCGGTCAGATTCAGCAGGTCCTCAAGAACGCGGTCCGTGACCTCGGCCAGGGTACCCGTGATCGTGCAACCGCTGGACCGGCGGTGGCCGCCGCCGCCAAAGCGCTTGGCGAGCGCCGCGACATCGACCTCTCCCTTGCTGCGCAGACTCAGCCGGAACGAGTGGCGATCGGCCGTCTCGCGCACGAAGAGCGCGGCTTCCACGCCGGCGATGCCGATGAGGTGGTTTACCACGCCTTCGCAATCTTCCACGGTGGCGCCGGTGCGTTCCATCTCCTCCAGGCTGATCGAGGTCCACGCAATCCGGCCCTCACTTCGCTGGTCCAGGGTGATGTTGTTGAGCGCGGCGCCCAGCAGCCGGACCCGGGCAGGGGGAAGCGAGAAATAGATCGCCTGCGCGATCTTGTGGGCGTCGGCGCCGGAGGCGACAAGATGCGCCGCCATCGCGAAGGTGGAGGCCGTGGTACTGGAGTGGGTAAAGGAGCCGGTGTCGGTGAGTACGGCGATGTACAGGCACTCGGCTATGGCGGGGCTCAGGGTGACCCCGGAAGCCAGGGTGAGCTCGTAGACCATGGCGCCGACCGCAGAGGCGGTGGGATCGATCCAGTTGAACGTACCGAAGTCACAACCGGTGAGATGATGGTCGATATTAATGATGATTGCCGGGTTCATGGCGTCGAACTGGGCGCGTTCGAAGCTGGTGCGCTCCACGCAGTCACACTCCAGCAGGATGGCGGCGTCGGGGGGATCCGTGGGCAGCGTGCTCCGAATGCGGTCCACCCCGGGAAGACAGTCATAAACGGCCGGAATGGGTTCTGCGAACGCCACCCAGACCTGCTTGCCAAGGGCCTCGAGCAGGTGCATCAGGCCGACCGAGGAACCGATCGCATCGCCGTCGGGGCGCGCATGAGAGGTGATGAAAAAAGTTTGGCGTTCCGCGATGAGTTCCAGAAGAGCGGCGATCGAAAACTCATTGGACATAGGAACCTGGGGCGACCTCTCGGGCGATCGTTCGGGGCTCCCCGATGCGGGCCCCTGACCCGGAATGGTGGCCGCAGCGCTAATGGGCAGACTCCTGTGCCGCCGGAACTTGAGATGCGGAATTCTGCGCTGTCGTCTGCGAACCGGAGTTCGCTTCCGGCGCTCTTCGGGCCAGCTTGCCGCGATGTTTTTCCATTCGGCCCAGCAACTCTTCCATGCGGCTGTTGATCCTTTCGGACCGGTCGATGGCGAAGGTAAGCTCCGGCACATGGCGCACGCCCATGCGGTAGCGGATCTCCGTTCGGATGAAGCCGCGCGCCGCGATCAGACCGGCCAGCGTTTCACTCTCTTCCTTCTCCGATCCGGCGACCGCTATGAAGACCCGGCAGGACTTCCCTCCGGGGGCGAGCAGGACCTCGGTGACATGACAAGGAGCGATACGTGGGTCGGAGAGCTCGCCCTCCAGCATGGCGGTGATCTCTTCGGAGAAGGTGCTGGCGACGCGTCCGCGGTGGTATGTTCTGGCTCGATGCTCGGGCATAAGACTCTACAGAATAGCACTATGGTGGAACGTTTCCGCAAGTTATTTCATTTCCTGAAAGTTGCTTGGTTCTCATCACATTCAATCTCATCCAGTTCACTGCCCAGAGCGACGTCGCTCTCGATGAAGCTGTCGAGAATCTCGCAGCCCAAACCCGTGGCGATCCGGCGGGCAGCTTCCTCCACCTTCCGAAGCTGTCCGGCCAGATAACCGGCCGAGCGGGAGATGGCCGCAACCCCAAGGGTGGCGCGGTTCCAGACGATCGCCTCATCCAGCTCGGCGATGGAGATGTTGAAGCCGTGGCGCAGCTTGTCCTTGAGCGAACGAACGGCCTGGCGGCGGTCCTTCAGGGAGTGAGCGTGCTCGATGCCGAGTTCCAGGGTGAGGGTCGCGAGAGCCATGGCTGATCGTACATCCACCAGAGGCCGTCAGTGGCGGTTCAGCGCGACCCGCAAACGCAGCCCCTCGCGAGGCCTGAACTCTCTTGTGCAGCTGTTGCTTGGGAGAGAGAACCGTGTTGACCTCGCCACTTCTACACGGGGACGTTGCGTTCCAGCGGCCTAGCCGTTTTCTTTCAGTGGATAGGGGCGATAGAGGAAGTGGCGGCCAGGCATTCTCCAGAAGATGTAGGGGAGCTTGAGTTTTCGTCACAGAAAACGACACTCGCACGATCAATCCGCGTCCAGCAACAGGAGAAGGCTCTAAGCCGCTTCGACCTTGCTTTTCCAAGGGGTAGCGGCCTGAAGCGCCTTGTTGACGTTTTGGATGTTCTCCACCCCGGTGGTCTCCAGCCACTTCCGAAAGGCGTCAGGTCCATTGACGGCAAAGACCCGGATGCCGTCCTTCCATGTGGCTCGGCCGCAGAGTACACCGTTGAACACCACGCCCGACTCGCCGGCCAACTCAAGGGTCTCGACAAATACGGGGTTGGAGACGCCGGCGGAGAGATAGATGAACGGCAGCGTGGTTGCGGCGGCGGCGTCGGTGAAATGCCGGAGCGCCTCGGCGCGGGTGTAGGCGCTCTCACCCTTGTATGCCTTTGTGCCCGCGACGAACTCCATGACAATTGGTACTTCTACCTTCAGAACGTCGACCCCGTAGCGGGGCTTGGAGAACTCCGCCATGGCGCCGGACACGATCGAAGGCTTCTTGCGAGCGTACTCGCAGGTCTTCTCATCGCCGCCTTCGGCGTCGTACCCGACGAATTCCAAGAAGAAGGGAATATCGTGGGCGCGGCACTCGTCGCCGATGCGCTCGATCCAGGCGTGCTTGAACTCGTTGATCTCAGGGCGCTCGAAGGGAGTGTAGTACAGCAGGATCTTGATGCAATCGGCTCCCGCTTCGGCCAGGCGTCGAACGCTCCAGTGGTCCAGCAGGTCGGGAAGACGGCCGGGGGTCGTGGCGTCATACCCGGTCTTCTCGTACGCCAGCAGAAGACCCTTGCCGTTGCGGTGCTGAGCGGCGGGTAAACCGTATTCCGGATCCAGCAGGATGGCCGAGGCATAGCCTGTAAGCACCTCAGTCACCAGCGTCTTGAACTCCTCCAGATCGTGGCCGCTGGCGCCCGCGCCGCGTTCCTTGGCGAGGGACTTCTGCAACGAGCCACGCTGGTCCATGGCGGCGGCGGCGATAATGCCGCGGGCGTCCGATACGGCTTTGAGGCCTGCGAGCTTTCCTGGTGTAAGCTTCATCATCAATCCCTTCAGAACGGCGATGGGTGCGCTCCCGCCAAGCGCCTGCCGGGATGCACCGTCAGGCAAAATTGTACACAGCCGGGCATAGCCTGCGGGTTATCTGTGCGATCTTCGCGCGCAGGGCGGTAGGATGCGATTCGCGCCGCGGGAGGCGATTTGCGCGGCGGGAGGGCGCGGTCTTCCGTCCGGTGAAGCCCAGACGCGGACACGGTCGCCCCCGGCCTGCCCGCCCGGCGGTGTGAGGACGGCAGGTGCGGCGCCCTCTCACGGCTACGGAAGTGTCGGGTTCCGCGCCGGCTTTGGAAGCGTGACACGATTGACATCGATGGGTCCACCGAAGAGCCTGGGAAACTCAAACCGAGTTCTCGGTACTGATCTCGTCTGCCCCGCATACTGACATGCTTGTTCTTGCGATCAGGCTATGATGGGCCCGGATCTGACAATCGAGCCCAGCCGGCGATCACTTGCAAGATTGAGCGCTGAGAACATACCAACGCTTCCGATTCGATCCGAAGGAATATCGACGATGAGGCAACGTCACTTGCAGCGCGTCTGAGGTGCTAAGGTAATCGAATTCGAGGATGGATGAAGATGGCGAAGCGGAGAAAAAGATTCTTGCGTAAAACGCATGCTGGCGGGCGAGGTCGACTGGCTTGACCAGTGGGCCAGCGATGGAGTTTGGATTATCCCAGGTTCCACAAGATGGTCCGGTACTTACAGTGGGAAGGCGTCCATTGCCAGGAATCTACTTCGCCCTCTGACCGCTGAATGAAAAGCCTGGGCAAATTCGAGGTTGGCAATATTGTCGCTGAACGTGACTACCTTGTCGTCCAAGGGCACGCTACCGGACGAATCACACAATCTGGCTATCAATCAATAACATCTACTGCCTGGTCTACGAGATCGTCGCCGGTAAGATCCGCCATCTTACGGAGTATTGCGATACTTACGGAAAATTGCGATACGGAACTAATCACGACGGCCTTTGGGCCTGTTCCTCCTTCTTCTCCGTAGCGAAGGGGCCAAGCAACGCGGATGCCTGCGATCGCCGAAGCCGCCCAGTCATTTACAGATCGGTGCAGGCACCCGGGTTTTCGAGCTCGGCTGGAGTTACGGTCGATTCCGGAAGTGATCCTTCCTTCTCTCCGCTGTAGCGAGTATGTTTTCTCCCCGGCTGCAGCCGCTCTGCGTCTTCCGCTTTCCACGTAAGCGGGCCAGTTCGAGGCTGTCACGAACTCCGTGGAGAGAGACCAGCGAGAGCGACGAGATGACTCGGACGGAAGCGCGTTAATCATGGCGGCGCGAAATGGTACGCTTACGAAAGCGGGGCGTTTGTGAATAGATCAAGACAAGACTTTCACTTCGACTATTGCGCAAACCTGGCGAGCATTGAGGCTCTCAGACATGTTCCATGCCCTTCGCGCGAAGCATTGAAGATCGCTGCACATATCGCCGGGATTGGCGAACTGTGGCTGTCGCGCGTTGATGGGCATGAACCCTCTTTGTCAGCCTGGCCAACGATTCAGATGAACGAACTTCCATCTGTGCTGATCGGTCACCGTGATCGATGGCTCTTGCTGGCCGATCAATACTCTGATTCTTCACGGATAGATTACGTGACGAGAAGCGGCGTGAGTGTCGCTAACAGCTTCGCTGAGATTGTGCAGGAGGTCTTGCTGCACTCGGCTCATCATCGGGGTCAGATTGCATTGCTACTTAGGCAATCCGCGTGTGAACCTGCTACGTCAACGGACTATATTCCTATGCTTCGCAAATTGCCGATCTCGGATACGAGCCGCTAGTATTCCACGAGCGTTTTTGACAGGTACTAATGCAAAGATGCAAAGATGGCAATGATGCGAAGATGCCTAGATCGTGGAACACCCTATGCTACTCAATACATCTGATATTCATTGCTTGAA
>CAXUIM010000206.1:0-5673 GCA_964250885.1 uncultured Acidobacteriaceae bacterium
TCCTGCACCCACTCGAAGTAGCTGGTGGTGACGCCGCCGGCGTTGGCCAGAATGTCCGGGATGACGAAGACGTTCTTCTCGGCAAGAATGGTATCCGCCACGGGAGTAGTGGGACCGTTTGCGCCCTCGCAGAGAATGCGGCACTGCAGGCGATGCGCGTTGTGGCTGGTGATCACGTTCTCCGTTGCCGCCGGGATGAGGACGTCGCACTTGCGGGTAAGCAGGTCGTCTTTATCCGCGGCTTCAGCCCCCGCAAAGCCGACGATGGTTCCGCGCCGCGCCTTGTGCTCCAGCAGTTCGGAGATGTCGATACCCTGGGCGTTGAAGAGCGCGCCGTCGTATTCGCCGATGCCGATGACCTTGTAGCCCTTTTCCCAAAGCAGCCTGGCGGCGTTCGATCCCACGTTGCCGAAGCCCTGCACGATGACGGTCGTCGTTTCCGGCTGCATGTTGAGGTGCTTGAGGGCCTGGTCGCAGACGACGCTGATGCCGCGCCCGGTCGCCTCCCGTCGCCCTCGCGAGCCTCCGATGTTGACTGGCTTGCCGGTTACGACACTGGTGACGGTCTGGCCCATGTGCATGGAGTAGGTGTCCATGATCCAGGCCATCGTCTGCTCGTTGGTGTTCATGTCGGGTGCGGGAACATCTTTCTCCGGGCCGATGAACTCGATCAGGGAAGCCGTATAGCGGCGAGTCATACGCTCGAGCTCGCCCTGCGACATCGTCTTGGGGTCGCAGATCACGCCGCCCTTGGCGCCGCCAAACGGAATGTTGACCACGGCGCACTTCCAGGTCATCCAACTGGCCAGGGCGCGGATCTCATCGAGCGAAACGTCCGGGGAATAGCGGATACCTCCTTTAGCCGGGCCGCGTGCCATCGAGTGCTGCACGCGATATCCGGTGAAGACCTCAATGCTGCCGTCGTCCATGGTTACGGGAATGTGCACGATGATCTCGCGTGAGGGATAGCGAAGCACTTTCCAAAGACCGGCATCAAGTTTGAGCCGGGTAGCTGCCTCATCAAACCGGGCGGCCTGGGCAAGCCACGGATTGTTCTCCTGCTCAAAGGAGATTTCCGGGCTCGGAACAGTTAAAACAGGGGGTTTCGTCGATATGTTTTTGTTTTGTGTCATGTCCTTGTCTCTTGATACGTGGTTGAATCTTGCTGACTCCTGAGTTTTCGCCGTTGGGCTTCTGCCCAGCGTAGGCACACCGGTCAGAGCCGCTTCCGTAAGCACTAATCGTTCTCTAGCCATGGCCGCGCCTCCTTCCTGAAGGCCCAACAATGTTAGACGCTTTCCCTCCTCCCGGAGAGCTGGTTTCTGACCATGGAGCGGCACGGACCAGAACTGCCATCTCGATTAGGCCTCCAGCCTACCGCCGCAAGGTTAAAAAACCGGAGACGAGGTTTGCACATTTGAGTCTGCAGTTCCGATACGGGCCCGGAGCTCCCTTGTGCTTGCTATCGGACAATAGGCGACTGACTGTGAACTCCGGCTCGGCTTGATATCCTCACAGGGGATGTCCTACGCGCGTTCGCTTACAAACCCTCCTCTGCGCGAGTTCCAGCGGCTCGCTCGCCAGTACACGCTGGTGCCGGTGACGCGCACGGTTGCAGCGGACCTCGAAACACCCGTATCGGCTTTCCTGAGGGTGGCGGCCCGCGAGCCGGAAGCCTTTCTGCTCGAATCGGTGGAAGGGGGCGAGCACGTGGGACGATACACCTTCATAGGCCTTCGGCCGTACCGCAGGATGACAGCGCGGAGCGGCAAAATATCGATCCGGGAGGGGCGGTCGCGGCGCTCTTATGACGGTGATATCTTCAGCGAGCTGCAGGCGGCTCTCGCGAAGGAGACTCCGGCTCCGCCGGTCGGATCGTTGAGTGGTCTGCCGCCATTCACCGGCGGCGCGGTCGGCTTCTTTGCCTATGACGTGGTGCGGTCCATCGAGACGCTTCCGGAACTGGCCGCCGACGAGTTGCATGTGCCGGATGCGCACCTGATGTTCTTCGACGAGGTCCTGGCCTTCGACCATGTGAAGAAGGCGATCCATCTGATCGTCACCGCGGGTGCACGAACCAAGGCCAATGCGGCCGGCTACGAGCAGGCCAATCGGCGGCTGGACCGGTTGGAAAAGATGCTGAGCGCAGCCCTTCCGCTGTCCGCCGGCAGGTCCGGGTCCGCGGGCCAGCGCGCGACCCTGGCGCGGACGGCGCTCAAGCTGAAGCCGCGCACCCGGCCCGCCGACTTCCTCCGTGCGGTGGAGACGGCCAAGGAGTACATCGCCGCTGGGGATGTCTTTCAGTGCGTGCTCTCACAGCGCTTCGACTGCACGCCCGGCGTTGATCCGTTTGAGATCTACCGATCCTTGCGCATCGTCAATCCATCGCCGTACATGTACTTTCTGCGTTTCGGTCTCGATTCACAGGGCCGGGGAGCCAAGGCTCGCGAGGCCTTCATTGTGGGCTCGTCCCCCGAGATGCTGGTGCGCGTTCACGGTGGCCGGGTGGAGTACCGGCCGATTGCGGGAACTCGTCCCCGCGGAGCCGATGAGGTAGCGGACCGGGCGCTCGCGGAGAGTCTGCGCGCGGATGAGAAGGAGGTCGCCGAGCACGTGATGCTGGTCGACCTCGGCCGCAACGACGTGGGCCGCGTTTCCGAATTTGGCAGCGTTCAGGTGAAGGACCTGATGTTCATCGAGCGCTACTCTCACGTAATGCATCTGGTGAGCGCCATAGAAGGCCGGCTGCGCGCCGGTCTGGCGCCCGTGGATGCCTTCCGCGCCTGCTTCCCGGCGGGCACACTGTCCGGCGCTCCCAAAATCCGCGCCATGGAGATCATCGAAGAGCTGGAGCCGGCGCGCCGCGGCATCTACGGCGGTGCGATCTTCTACGCGGACTTCAGCGGCAATGTTGACTCCTGCATCGCCATCCGCACTCTGTTTATGGAAGGGGAGAAGGGCTACATCCAGGCCGGGGCGGGAGTGGTGGCGGACTCCGTTCCCCAAAAGGAACACGAGGAGTGCGCCAATAAAGCCAAAGCTGTGGTGCGGGCCATCGAGCGGGCACGGCAGCAGTAGGAGCCTTTCTCCTGCAGGCGTATGGCGAAACCTCAGGATTTGTGGCCGCGGGCCGCCGGCTCCGTGGATCGCGCACGCGGTACCATAGAGGTGGTATGGTCTTCGTGCTCGACAACTACGACTCGTTTACCTACAACCTCGTGCAGTACATGGGCGAGCTGGGGGCTGAGGTCGTGGTACGCCGCAACGATGAAGTCACGCCGGAAGAGATCGTTGCGATGAAGCCGGAACGTGTTCTGCTCTCGCCGGGGCCCTGTACCCCTCAGGACGCCGGCATTCTGATTCCCCTGATTCAACATCTGGCCCACTTGCCGGCGAACGAGCAGATTCCTGTGCTGGGCGTCTGTCTCGGGCACCAGGCCATCGGCGCGGCCTTCGGAGGCGACGTAATTCGCGCGCCGCAGTTGATGCATGGCAAGACTTCGGTGGTGGAGCATGATGGCCGAACCATCTTCGATCATCTGCCGCGGCCCATGGTCTGCACGCGCTACCATTCCCTGATCGTGGACGAGAAGACGCTGCCGGACTCTCTCGAGATTTCGGCGCGAGTCGCCGGCGAGACGATGATCATGGCGCTGCGTCACAGGACACTGCCGATGGAAGGTGTGCAGTTCCACCCGGAGAGTGTGCTGACCGATCACGGCAAGCAGTTGATTGCGAACTTTTTGAGGCAATGAGTACTTCGCCTGCAGGGGCCCGTATGCGACGATTTGGCTATTTTACGATCAACGCCCTCTGCCTGTTGGGTTTCGGCCTCGGTGTATCCGCGCGGGCGCAGCAGGCCCAGCCCGTGGCCACCCAGCCCGTGACAGACCAGCCCGCGGCAGACCAGCCCGGTCCAACGCAAGTTGGGTCAGCCGTTATGGGTGCGGTCGCCACCCGCGATGCGCTGGTGGAAGGCGGTCTGCAGGTGGAAGGCGAATTCGCGGAGCTCATGTCCAATGTCAGCGTAACGGCCTACGATCGCACCGCGCCGATTACGCTAGCCCGGGGCGGCCATGTGCTGGTCTGCTCGACCAGCCAGTTCCATCTGCTGCATTCGGGAAGCGGCAAATCGCTACTTTTCGGACTTGACCGCGGCGCGATGGAGATCGAGAGCCCGTCCGCCGCGCAGGATGTGATTCTCACCCCGGATATACGATTCACTGTCCAGTCGCCTGGAAGCTTCGATCTGGATCTGCGGGTGACGCCGGATGGGGATACCTGCGTGAACAACGCGGGTGCGGGGGCGCCGGTGCTGAGCCTCAACGAATCGTTCTCTTCAGCCAGTTATCGGCTTCTGCCGGGCCAGCACGTTCTCTTCGAGCACGGCAGTCTGCGCGAGGTGGTGGATAACGAGAAGTTCTCCTGCGGCTGCCCTGCAACCCTGCCGCCGGTAGCAACTGCAAGCGTGGCCAAGACCGAGGGGGCGCATCCGTTTCCGGAAGCTGCGAGCGAAGGGCTAGCGCCGGAGACCACCCCGGACAACTCCGCTCCCGCGGGGGAGAAGCATACCCAGATTGCGGCAACGTTTTCTTATGGGGAAGGCCAACCTCCGCCTCCGAGCACTTTGCCTCCGCCTGCCCCAGCGCCCAAGGCAGCAGCAGCGCCGCCGCCCCCGCCGGCAGCACCGCCAGCTTCAACGCCCTCACCGGCGCCAGCACTGCCGGCGGGCCAGCCTGCGGCCGGGGCGGCTGTGAGTTCCGCTTCGGCTGCGCCACCTCCGGCGCCTCCTGGAGCGCACGACATCGGGCGCTCGATCGGCCGCTTCTTCCACAGGCTGTTCCATCCCAAAGAGAAATCCACGCCGCCCGCAGGCTAAGGGTGTTTTGTAGAAGCTGGCGGGCAGCGGGCAGCTTGGCTGCAGCCAGGGGTCCGCGACCGCTGGGCTACAATCGTAAGGATGGGCCGCGATCCTGAAGCGATCAGCGCGCCCGCGATCCTCAAGCACAGAATCAGGAGTTTTCTATGGCGATTCCCGCCACCCAGATGCGCCCCGGCATGGTCATTAAGTTCAAGGACGATCTCCACCTCGTGTTCTCGGTAGAGCACCGTACGCCTGGCAATTTGCGCGCGTTTATCCAGGCCAAGTTGCGCAATGTGCGCACCGGAGCAATGTATGTGGAGCGGTTTCGTTCGCCGGACCCCATCGAACGCGTGGTGGTCGACGAAGTGAAGATGGAGTATCTGTACAACGACGGCGATGACTACTACTTCATGGACCAGGAAACATACGAACAGACAAATCTGAAGCGCGAGACGCTCGGCGATGCCGTTGAGTACCTGACGCCTAACCTGCTGATCTCGGTAAGCTTTCACGATGGCAAACCCGTCGGCATCGAACTGCCGACAGCAGTGGAGATGACAGTTGTCGAGACGGAACCGGGTATCAAGAGCGCGACCGCGAGCTCTGTGACCAAGCCGGCGAAGACGGAGACCGGTCTGGTGGTGCAGGTTCCTCCCTTCATCAACGAAGGCGAGAAGATTCGCGTCGATACGGCGGAAGGCGCCTATATGAGCCGGGCTTAGAGTAAACGCACTGAAGCTGGACACAGAAGGGGGGGGGGGGGGGCGCGGGCGCCCGGGCGGGGAGAAAAACAGGGGTGGGGTGAGAGA
>CAXUIM010000206.1:5683-7567 GCA_964250885.1 uncultured Acidobacteriaceae bacterium
GCGGGGCCCCCCCCCCCCCCCCCCCCCCTTCTGTATATCACCTCGTTGTGGGTTAGAAACGCATATAAGCGCTTAGGGAAGGCTCTTCCGTGACCACCCAGCTGCGCGTGCTGATCAGTGGAGTGTTGAAATTCGGTGCACGGTAATAGAGGGAACGGCCTTGTACGCGGAAGCCGAAGTGAGGATTGACGGGAATATCGAAGCCGGCTTCAAGCAGGCCTGCTCCACGCCATTGAGCGGGCGCAGCGACCGGATTGAAGTAAAGGCCACCACCGCCGATGTTCACAAAAGGCTGCAGATGGAAGATGTTCAGGTGGAACATGTAAGCCCCTGTCGCTTCGTGCATCCCGGTGGGCACGCCGACTTCAAATCGGTCCGTGGAGTAGGGCTCGACGTAGTTGTACCGCTCGGAGAACCTACTGTACCCGTAGTTCACCTCGACACCGGCCCAGGATACGGGATGGTCCTGCAGAGAGCCTATAACGCCGGCGGAGCCCGTGGTGTATTGATAGTCCGTACCGGAGGCGGTGACAGCATCGGAGTTGAGCGGCGTAGTGAACAAACCGGTTCCTCCTACGGCGACATCGGCGTTATGCAGTTTGTAGAATTGTGCATGTGCCGATCCAGCGGCAGTCAATCCAGCCACTGAAAAAAACAGCATAGCGGTTCGTGACAGTGGCTTAACGCGGCGAAGTAGTTCGATCATCTGGCTCTCCTCAAGTTGTTCCGGAGGACGCAGACTTGCAATCGCGGTTTATGCACCGAGTCGTTCAGCATTCGCGTCCTCGCATGTTATGAAGCTCTACAACAGCGCTCTTACGGAAGCTGTTGACCCATGATTACGATCACATACTCAACAGACGCTCCCACTAGGCAGTCGGTTGCATTAATAACGGGGTCACACGTTTGTCCGATGATGCAACGTTGGGTTTGGTCATGGTTCAAACTCTTTAATCGCTCCTGCATCAATATGTAATCGTCGCTCTCTGGAGCATCGGGTTCCAATCGTTTCGTCGATCTCTGGCTTCGATCGCAGTGCACGAAGCCGCAGTGCACGGAGCCGCAGTGCACCATAGCCGCGCACGCGCGCCGGATGCCCGCGCATATGGCGCCGCAGACTTGGGTACTTGTGGGCTCCGGTTGCTCCGCGGCGCTGGCTCTGCGAGACTAGACGGGTATCACCCTGAGGTGTGGGGTGAATCGAATCTGATGTGTGGTCTCTGCGATGGAAGCCACCCTGAACAGCGTCCCCGAAGCCCAGGAACTCTGATACCGCTGCAGACATTTCACATGGTCGTTCACTTTCTCATCCGCGGTCGCGTGCAGGGCGTCGGCTTTCGCTGGTTTGTGCACCGCGAGGCGGCCGAGCTCGGCTTGCTTGGCTGGGTGCGTAATACCGACGCCGGCGATGTGGAGGCGGTCGCTGCCGGTGATCCGGAAGCAATCGAAGAGCTGCGGATGGAGTTGCACAAGGGATCGCGCGGAAGCCGCGTGGATCGGGTGATTGAAAACGAACTCGTGGAATCCGAGGCTGAGTCACTCGGGCCGTTCAAAATCGAAGGAGCCTGGTAAACAATCGAATGTCGAAGCCTATCAACTGCGAGCCACTCAAGCAGCTCATCCGCGCCGTTCCAGACTTCCCCAAGCCCGGGATTCTCTTCTACGACATCACCACGCTTCTGAAGGACAAACATGGCTTTGCGCAGCTGATCGATGCCTTCGCGCAGTACTACATCGGCAAGCGAGTCGACCTGGTGCTGGGCATTGAAGCGCGCGGGTTCATCTTCGGACCAGCGCTGGCGTATCGCCTGAACGCCGGGTTTGTCCCGGTGCGCAAGCCGAAGAAGCTGCCCGCCCCGGTGGAACGGATCCAGTACGACCTGG
>CAXUIM010000207.1:0-7559 GCA_964250885.1 uncultured Acidobacteriaceae bacterium
GAGCGGCCAGTCGGAGCGGCTCATTTTGCGGGTTGCCATGAGAAAATAGTAAAAATGATCTCTGTCTCTAATGTGACAATGCGCTACGGCGCGAAGCTGCTCTTCGAAGACGTCTCCGTGACGTTTACCACTGGCCGCCGCTACGGGCTCACCGGGCCGAACGGCGCCGGTAAGTCCACTTTCATGAACGTGCTCACCGGCGAGATCGACGCCCAGAAGGGCAGCGTGGTGCGCCCTCGGAAAATAGGCGTGCTAAAACAGAACCAGTATGAGTTCGACGCCTACCGGGTCGTCGATACCGTCATCATGGGGAATAAAGGCTTGTGGGCCGCGCTTGAAGAGCGCGAGGTGATTTACAACAAGCCCGAGATGACCGATGAAGACGGCTCGCGGCTCGGCGAACTCGAAGGCATTGTCGGCGATGAAGATGGGTATGAGGCCGAGGCCAACGCCGCTGTCCTGCTGCAGGGTCTGGACATTCCCAACGAGCTGCATGAGCGCAGGATGAGTGAGCTGCAGGGAGGTCAAAAAGTGCGCGTCCTGCTCGCACAGGCTCTGTTCGGGAATCCGCAGGCCCTGCTGCTGGACGAGCCCACCAACTCTCTCGATCTGGAATCCATCCACTGGCTGGAGGACTTCCTTCTGCGCTACAACGGCACCGTGATCACGATCTCCCACGATCGTCACTTCCTCAACAACGTGTGCACCCACACGGCCGACATCGACTACGAGACGATCATCGTCTACACCGGTGGTTACGACGAGATGGTGCTGCAGAAGACCTCCGTCCGGTCCCGCATCGAGAGCCAGAACGAGCAGCGGGAGAAAAAGATTGCACAGCTGAACGACTTCATCGCGCGTTTCTCCGCGGGTACACGCAGCTCGCAGGTGAACTCGCGCAAGAAGGAAGTGGAGCGCCTGGCCACCAGCGAACTCGCCCGCTCCAACATCGCGCGGCCCTTTATCAGCTTCAAGATGGAGCGGCCTTCGGGCAAGAACGTGCTCGAATGCGAAGGCGCAAATAAGAGATACGTGCAACCTGACGGCAAGACCGAGCACGTGATCAAGAACTTCTCCGCCTCCGTGGCTCGCGGTGAGAAGGTGGTTTTGATCGGCCGCAACGCGCAGGGCAAGACCACGCTGCTCAAAGCGCTGCTGGCCAACGGACCGGGGGTTGAAGAGCGGGACGTCTCGATCGACTCCGGCACGGTGAAGTGGGGGCACGAAGTTCAGATTGGCTACTTCGCGCAGGACCACCAGGGCTCCATTCGCCGCGGCATGACCGCCAGCGACTGGCTGCACCAGTACGATCCGAAGGCTACGAAAGAGGACATTCGAGGCATATTGGGCCAGATGCTGTTCCGTGGCGAAGAAGGCCTGAAGAAGACCGACGCGCTCTCCGGTGGAGAAGCCGCGCGTCTGCTGTTCTGCAAAATCATGCTGCAGAAGCCGAATGTGCTGGTTATGGATGAGCCCACCAACCATCTCGACCTGGAGAGTATCAATGCGCTCAACCAGGCGATTCAGAAGTACGAAGGAACTGTCTTCCTGGTGACCCATGACCAGGACCTGATCGAAGAGGCCGGAACACGCATCTGGCACTTCGAAGGCGGTCCAACCGACTTTCACATTACCGATCACAAGGGACCGTACGAGGAGTACCAGCAGCAGCTCGCCCTGGAAACGAAGTAAGCGGATCGAGTAAGCGGATCGGGACGCCGGCAGCGGTTCGCGAGATTTGATCCCGGAGCAGAACACCTTGTTTCGCCGCGAGGTGGATGAACGAACGGGCGGCATGTGCTCCATCGCCGCTGTGCCATACACTTGAATTCATGAACAGGAGCGGATGGTATCGAATTGCGCTCACGGGCGCGATTCTGATCGTTCTACTGAATACCTGGCTCGCCTCGCGGGCGTTGTATACGCTGATCGACTCGGAATTCTGGCAGGCGCACACGCTCGAGGTCATCGACAGTACAGAGCAACTCATCGCGCGAATTCGAACGGCTGAGAGCGCGGCCCGCGGATACATCCTCACCGGTTCGCCCGACTTCGAGCAGCAGTTCGAGGACTCGCTCGCAGGCATCCAGCAGGGCATCGAGCATACCCAGGCGCTCACCGTCGACAACCCATCACAGCAGCGGCGGATCCGCGTGCTGCGCGCGCGAGTCGCCGCCAAGATGGCATCCCTGGATGCAGGAATCGCCGTTCGCCACAGCCAGCCCGCCGGCATGATCGACCCGAAGCTGCTCGGTCCGGTGGTCAGCGACACACCCGACCGCGTGGAAAGCGTGCAGTACGCCATCCATGAGATCGAGGGCGAGGAGCATCATCTGCTGATCCAGCGCACGGAGGTGACCGTGGCCGCGCGCCGGCAGGTCTGGACTACCTTCAGCGTGGCCTTCCTGCTCGACTTCCTTCTCCTGGTCGCTGCTTATAAACTGCTGGACCGCGCCGAACAGGACCGGCTGCGCCTCGCCGCGGGAGCCGAGAAGCTCGCGTCGGGCACGGCGCAGATTGCGGCGCTCAACGAGGAGCTCAAGGCGCTGAACGCCGATCTGGAAGCGCGGGTGGAGCAGCGCACCCGCGAGCTGGCGGTCTCCAACCAGGAGCTCGAGGCGTTCAGCTACTCGGTATCGCACGATTTGCGCGCGCCGTTACGCACCATCGACGGTTTTTCCCTGGCGTTGCTGGAGGATTTTGCGGAGAAGCTCAACGACGAGGGACGCGACTACATCTCCCGGGTTCGCGGCGGCGTGCAACGGATGGGCACCCTCATTGATTCCCTGCTGCAGCTCTCACGCGTTACCCGATCCGAGATCCAAAGCGAATCCGTGAATCTGTCGCAGCTGGCCACGCTGGTCTTCAATGAGCTGCAGGCGGGCGATCCCGAACGCAACGTGGCCTTCTCCGCGCAGCCTGACGTTGTCGTGCAGGGCGACCCGAGACTATTGCGGATCGCGCTTGAAAACCTGATCGGCAATGCCTGGAAGTTCACCTCCAAGACAGCCGATGCGCGGATCGAGTTCGGCAGTAGCCTCCGCGCGGGCCGCACCGTATACTTCATACGGGATAATGGGGCCGGTTTCGACATGCAATACGTCGATCGCCTGTTCACGGCTTTCCAGCGCCTGCACGGCGACCGCGAGTTCAAGGGCTCTGGAATTGGCCTGGCGACGGTGTCACGCATCATCCACCGCCACCATGGCACGATCTCAGCGGAAAGTGCAACGGGCCAGGGCGCCACCTTTTACTTCGGCCTTGCAGTCTAGGAGTTTGTTGAAAAAGCACCTCGGATGTCCGCGAGGCAAGTAAGAAGCTAGCGAAGCCACAAAAGCCGACTCTCGACAAGCTCCTAGCGCACCGAGAACGTTATAGGCCGTACCGAAGCAACCCGATTTCGTCGCAATCTTACAACCCTATGAGCTCACCCATGATCCTGCTTGTTGAAGATGACCCCGATCACGAAGCGCTGGCCATTCGTGCGCTCCGCAAAGCGAATGTAGCCAACGAGGTTCGCACGGCACGAGACGGCGCCGAGGCCATCGCTTACATGGACGGCATCAGCCGCGGAGAGAATGCCGTTCCGCAGCTGGTGCTGCTCGATCTGAAACTCCCTAAAATCGACGGCCTTGAGGTGCTGCGTGCCATCCGTGCCAACGATAAGACGGCTCTGCTCCCCGTGGTCGTGCTGACCTCATCGGACGAGGAGCGAGACATCGTCGCCAGCTATCGTCTTGGCGTCAACAGTTACATTCGCAAACCGGTGAACTTTACCGATTTTGCCGAAGCGACCCGCCAGCTCGGGATGTATTGGCTGCTGCTCAACCAATGTCCGCCGACAGCTTGATCCCGGCTCCACTGCCGTTGCGGGTTCTCATCATCGAGGACTATGAGGAGGATGCCGTGCTCTTGCGGCGCCACCTCACCCGCGCGGGCTGCCAGGTCGATGCACGGCGCGTGGAGACCCCAGCCGAACTTCTGGAAGCCCTGGCCGATCCCGTGCCCTGGGATCTGGTGCTGGCGGACTACACGCTGCCCAGCTTCGGCGCGCGCGACGCCCTGCGCCTGATACAGAAGACGGGTGTCGACCTGCCGTTCATCATCGTTTCGGGCACCATCGACGAGGTCTCGGCGGTCAGTGCCATGCGGGCCGGCGCTCATGACTACGTGCTCAAGGGGCACCTGGAGCGCTTGATGCCGGCCATTGAGCGCGAGCTGGCCGACGCGGCGCGGCGGCGCGAGCGGCTGCGCACCGAGGCCGAACTCCTCTTCGCTCAGCAGCGCTTCTCCGCCACTTTCAATCAGGCCGCCGTTGGCATGGCGCATACCTCTGTTGACGGCCGTTTCCTGCTGGTCAATCAGCGTCTCGGCGAGATGCTGTGCGCGAGCATGGACAAGCTGCTGGAGCTGCGGTTGACGGATTTTGTGCTGCCCTCCGAGCGCGACCTGGCCGCGACCGAGTACGCCGAGTTGATCGCCGGCGAGCGGGCCTTGTATCGCGTCGAACGCAACCTCATGCGGACTAATGGAACCACCTTCCCGGCGCAGCTCACCGTTTCTTTGCTGCGCCGCGACGGGGATGCTGAGGCCGACATTCTCTGGGTTGTGGAAGACATCTCCGCCCGCAAAGCGGCCGAACGCGAGACCGCGGACCTGATGACACGGCTGATCAACTCCGAGCGTCTGGCCGCCGCCGGGCGTATGGCGAACACGCTCGCGCATGAGATCAACAATCCACTGGAAGCACTCACCAACATTTTTTACCTGCTGCAACTCCAGAACATACCTCCGGAGGCGCAGGAGCTGATCGCTATCGGAGCGCGCGAGCTCGACCGGGTAGGCCATATCACGCGCTCTACGCTCAGCTTCTACCGCAAGGCGCCGGGCCGCACTCTGGATCTGCACACCCTGCTCGACGAGGTGATCCAGTTGTTCCGCACGCGCGCCGCGCAGCATCGCGTCGAGATTGTCACCCGCTTTGGTGAAGACGCGCGCCAGGTTCACTACGATCCGGCACTGCGCCAGGTCTTTGCCAACATCGTGGGAAACGCCCTCGAGGCCATGGAGGTGCGGGGTGGCAGAATCGTGATCCGCAGCCGGATCTCCGCGGTCTCCGTCACGGTCACAGTCTGTGATAACGGGCACGGCATCGAAAAGGCCAACTTCGCCTCAATCTTTGAGCCCTTCTTTACCACCAAAGGAGAGCGCGGGACCGGCCTGGGTCTTTGGGTGACACGCGGGATCATCGAGGAGTACGGTGGCCGTCTGCAACTCCGCTCCAGCACGTCCAGCCGCAATCATGGAACCATCTTTCGCGTCATACTGCCCGTCCGCCAGACACCCAAGGCTGAAGTCAACTGAGCCAGGTGCAAGGTTTTGCCAGCCAGACCCACAGGGTTGCTGCACCCAGGGCCGCAGACCTGAGTTAGCTTTAACGCAAGAGAAAGCCACCCTGCACAATCCTCCCGAGGGCGCGGGTACCCTGCTATTGCTCTACAATCGATGAGATGAGTACCGGATCAAAGCCTGTCCGCGCGAAGAACGTCCTGGGTCAGCCACTTGAACCCTGCGGCAACGACCCCGTCACCGGGTTTTATCGCGACGGCTGCTGCAACACCGGTCCCGACGATCTGGGGCAGCATACAGTCTGCTGCATTGTCACGGCCGAGTTCCTGGCCAGTTCCGTGCGCCTCGGCAATGACCTGTCGACACCGATGCCGCAGTACGGCTTCCCAGGATTGAAACCCGGCGATCGCTGGTGCGTCTGCGCGGCGCGCTGGCTGCAGGTGCAGCGCGCCGGGGCCGCCTGCCCCGTGGTTCTGGAGGCGACTCATGAGGCCACTCTGGACGTGGTCCCCTTCGAGATCCTGCTGCAGTATGCGGTGATCCCCAAGACACTCCACTAAAACTTGACCTGGTCGTTACGTGATGTACCCATGATTTTGGGTATTCCCGGCCTCGCGTTTAAGACCTGGGGAATCACTGATACAGGCGGTCGCGATACGGGAACCCTCCACAGCGAATCTGTAGTCACGAGCGAATCTGTAGTCACGGCTCAGGTGGTCTGTCCGCCGACCACCTCCTTGGCATCCGAGAGCGTCACCCGAACGGTCAATCGCTGGCGGCCGCGGAAGATGTTCAGGGTTACGGTATCCCCGGCGTGATGCGCGTTCAATGCGTTGGACAGGTCCTGCGGCGTGGTGACCTCCTGGCCGTCCAGGCCAACGATCAGGTCGCCGCCCAGCATGACCTCCGTATCGCCCAGGTAGGCCACCTGGTTTCCGCCCCGCAGCCCGGCGCGGTCGGCGGCCCCGCCCGGCAAAACCCGCTCGATCAGAATGCCGTTGTCGGCGGGCAAGCCGATCTGCTGGGCCAGGTCCGGCCCGATCGGCAGGGTCCTGATGTCCAGGGACGGGCGCCGGGCGCGCCCAAACTTCGCAAAGTCGTCCAGCACCGCCTTGACGGTCGAGATGGGAATGGCAAAACCGATGCCTGCGGACTGATCCGCACCGCCGTTGGGATTGGAAGCGATCATGGTGGTGATTCCGATCACATCGCCATGCGAATTCAGCAGCGGGCCGCCGGAGTTGCCAGGATTGACCGAAGCATCGGTCTGGATAGCGTCTTCGATCCGGTTGCCGGACGGCAGCTGCACCGAACGCAGCGCCGAGATGATTCCGCGGGTCATCGTGCCCTGAAATCCGAAGGGATTGCCGATCGCGTAAACCAGCTGGCCCACCATCAGGTTGGCCGATGTTTCGGCCAGAGTGGCCGGCTGAAGATTGACGGCGTTGTGGATCTGCAGCAGCGCAATGTCGTGCGTACGGTCCGCGACCACGACCGTCGCCTTGAACTTCTTCTTGTTCGAGAGCGTTACTTCGACCGCCTGGGCATTGTCGATCACATGGTTGTTCGTCACGATAAGCCCCTGGGGGTTCACAATGAAGCCCGATCCCTGGCCCTGCTGGGGCACAGGCCGAAGGAAGAAGTCGCAGCAGACCACGGCGGTGCTGGTGATGTTGACCACCGAAGGCAAAGCTTCCTTGTAGACCCTGATGTTCTGGAGTTCCTCGGCGTCGAAGGCCGGCGCCGCGGAGGCCTCGCGCAACCCCAGATCTCCCAGGGCGCCGCCGGCAGCGGTGTAGACTCCGTCGCTCTGCACCCGATGCACCAGGCCCGCCAGCGCTCCCGTAGGCAGAAAGCGTGTGGACAGATAGTAGAACCCGCACAAGATCAGCAGAACCAGAACGACGGGACGCAGTTTCATCGATTCGGAACCTTCAAGAGGGCAATCTACAGATCGCTCGGCGGGGCCGAACGCGCGCCCGCTGCTCATCCTGTAGTCGCGAAAACGCTTGGCGTAGAGCAGTATCAGGGTTGCTGTACCCAGGGCTGCGGCGCGCAAGTGGCTTTCTCCCAAGAAAAGCCACCCTGCACACTGCTCCCGAGGGCACCGTACCCTGTATTGCTCTAGAGACACGCTTTGCGCAAAAACACGCTGTCACGATTCTAGACGAGTCGCTCCCGCCTCGCCCTGCTCCATGGCCAGCAGCTTC
>CAXUIM010000208.1:0-7476 GCA_964250885.1 uncultured Acidobacteriaceae bacterium
GTGGTTCTGGTGGTGGTGCTGGCCATACTGGCTGTGGCGGCGGTGGCGGTGATTTCGGCGGCGGCTTTGGCGGTGGATCGGGCGGCGGCGGAGCCAGCGGTGGCTGGTAAGCGCCTTTGTGCTTCGGAACGTGAGCCTCGGGATCTCGTCAAAGCGGCGGTGTAGCGAAGATGAAAACAATAGAAGCAAACGGGAGATCGACGATGAAGGGTTTGTGGGTTGTACTGGGCGTGCTGGGTCTGATTGTCCTGGTGCTGCTGTTTGGCTTTGGCAGCTATGTGTCCTCAAAAAACCAGATGGTCACCCTGAACGAAGACGTGGATCAGGCATACTCCCAGGTCAACGTGGTGCAGCAGCGGCGGCTGGATCTGATTCCCAACCTGGTGGCGAGCGTAAAGGGCTACATGAACGAAGAGGAAACGGTGCTGACCAACATCGCGAATGCGCGCGCCGGCGTTCTGGCCGCGGCGGGCAATCGTCCCGGCCAAATCGAAGCCAACAGCAAGCTCGACGCAGCGATCGTTCCCCTGTTCCGTTTGCAGGAGGCCTACCCGAATCTCAAGGGCAATGAACAGTTCCTGCGCCTGGAAGACGAACTAGCCGGAACCGAGAACCGGATTGCGGTGGAGCGAAACCGATACAACCTGTCCCTGCGCGCCTACAACATCTACATTCAGCAGTTCCCGAACAGCATCTGGGCCAACACGGCCGGCTATCACTACCGCGACGAGTACTTCAAAGGGAATCCGGCCAACAGCGTGGCGCCGACCGTGGACTTTTCAAAGTAGATCGGCTCGCACCGAGCCGCTTCAGGTCTTCTGGGGCCGGCTCGGTCCTTATAAGGCGGCGGTTCGCCTCCATCAGGATCTCTCTCCGTCAGGACCTCTGCCTCAGGACCGGGCGATCTCCGCCGCGACCTGGGGGATGAGAGCCTTCAAAAGCGCCGTGAATTGCGCTTCAACGCGCAGGCCAGTCTGCATCACCTCTTCATGGTGGATGATCCGGTCGAGTACGCCGGCGGCCATATTGGTGACCAGCGAAATCCCCAGAACCTCGATCCCCATGTGGCGCGCGACGATGACCTCGTGCACGGTGCTCATGCCGACCAGGTCGGCGCCCAGGGTGCGGAAGGCGCGAATCTCCGCGGGTGTCTCGTAGCTCGGTCCGAGGACGCCGATGTAGACGCCTTCGGGAAGCGGAATCTGCTGCCGGGCGGCCTCGGCGCGCGCCAGTTGACGCAGGCGCCGCGAGTAGGCGGTGGTCATGTCAAAGAAGCGGTAGCCCGTATTCTCGCGGAGCGCGAAGCGTGGTTCGTTGGGCCCGGCCGCGGCGTTGGCGCCGGTCAGATTGATGTGGTCGCTGATCGCCACCAGCGTTCCCTCACCGTAGCTGGTGTTGATTCCCCCGGCGGCGTTGGTGACGATCAGGCCCGTGCAGCCCAGCAGTCCCAGCACCCGCGTGGGGAAGGTGACCTCGGCCATGGAATAACCCTCGTAGGCATGCACGCGGCCCTGCATTACCGCCACCGGCACACCCTTCAGCGTGCCCAGCACCAGCTTGCCAGGATGGCCCTCGACCGTGGAGAGCGGCCAGCCCGGGATCTCGCCGTAAGCGATAACGGTGGAGTTCTCCACCTGGGAGGCAAAGTTGCCCAGGCCGGAGCCGAGGATCACGCCGAGCACAGGCTTGGCCGCGTGCCGCGCGGCAATCGCCTGGGCCGCCTTCAGGGCGCTGGCGTATGGGTCCGCGGCGGGCAGAGAATTACGGGCTTCGTTCATACACCTCCCAGGGTACGGCTCCAGGTCCCTCGCGGACCCGCTTGCACAGAGCTTCAGCGCAGCAGCAGGGAGACGATACTGGCCGACATCAGGTTGGCCATGGTCCCGGCCAGCATGGCGCGCAGACCCAGACGGGCGAGATCGTTGCGGCGATGCGGGATGAGCGCGCCAATGCCGCCGATCTGCATACCGATCGACCCCAGGTTCGCAAAGCCGCACAAAGCGAAGGTGGCGATCGAGAAGGTGCGGCGCGAAAGCATGCCCTTTTGCAGGCCAAGCTGGGTGTAGGCCACGAACTCATTGAGCACGGCGCGGGTGCCCAGCAGGTTGCCGATGTCGCGAGCCTCATGCCAGGGGATGCCGATCAGCCAGGCCACGGGGGCTCCGACGACCCCCAGGATGGAGTTCAGGGAGTGCGGAAAAGGAATATGGCCATGGCCCCAGGCGAAGTTCGAGATGTCGAGCATGATAGCGTTCAGCAACCCGACCAGAGCCAGAAAGCTGATCAGCATAATGGCCACATTGAAGGCGAGCTGACCTCCATCGATGGTGCCGCGGGCGACGGAGCCCAGTAGATTTTCGTCGCTGTGCTCCTGGCTCTTGGGGATATGGACGGTTCCCAGGGTGGCCGGCGCCTCGGTCTCGGGCACCAGCATCTTGGCCACCAGGATGGTTCCGGGCGCGGTCATGATCACCGCCGAGAGCAGATCCTGCGCATTGATGCCGAAGGCAATGTAGGCGGCCATAATTCCGCCGGAGACGTGCGCCATGCCGGAGGTCATGATGGTCATCAGTTCGGAGCGTGTCGCGTCGTTGAGGAAGGGCCGTATGGTGAGCGGAGCCTCCGTCTGGCCCATGAAAATAGAAGCGGCCACGTTGGTCGATTCGGCGCCTGAGGTTCCCATGGTGCGCTGCATCACCCAGGCCACCACCTTGATGATCTGCTGCATGATTCCCAGGTGGTACAGCACGGCGAAGAAGGCGGAGACGAAGATGATGGTGGGCAGAACGGCAAAGGCGAAGACCGCGAGCGGGTCGCCGGGGGTGCCGAGGCGCCCGAACACCAGGGAAGACCCGTCGGCCGCGTGCGCCAGCATGCCGGTGACGAAGCTCGCTCCCGCATGCAGCAGGATCTGGCCGAATCTCCACTTGATCACCAGGAAGGCGAAGACGATCTGCAGACAGAGGCCCCAGGCCACGGTCTTCCAGCGGATCGCTCGCCGATCGGTGGAGAGGGCATACGCAATGGCCAGGAAGACGACAAGACCGAGCAGACCGGTGAAACGTGCCAAGGCGCACTCCAAATGAAGACCGTCTAGGAGCTTGTTGAAAAAGCACCTCGGATGTCCGCGAGGCAAGTACGAAACCCGCAATCAAAGCGGGTTTCGCGAAGTTAGCGAAGCCACAAAAGCCGATTTTCAACAAACTCCTAGAGCAATTCTCCCCGGCCTCGCGGCGTGGCTGCAACACCCAAACGCTGAAAGGGGCCGCCGGCGAGAGGCTTCGCTTCTTCCCGAAGGGAAGCTCTTGGAGTCAGCAGGAGAAGTGCTTTAGAGCGAGTGTACTTGAGATCTTCTGTCTGCACGGCAGAGGCCTGTGGTGCTCTCTGGGTTGATGAGCGCCGGGAGGTATTCGTGCGGTCCCAAGTTCGACCCCGGAGCGCCGGTTGCAGCATGCTTCCTTCCAGTTCCACCAATCACGGGGAAGCATGAGAGTGTTACAAACTTCCCGGTCGGTTGAAGATCGTAGCGGGGCCCGCTTGGAAGCTGGCGGCAAACTGGGGGCAGGTGCCGAGGAGCGCGGCGATAGAACTAGACCTGGAGCAGCCAATCTCAACAGCACTCCATGAGTGCTTTGGCCTGTTCGCACCAATTGAGAAGACCCGGCGTGGAATGCTTCCGAGAAGCCGACTTGAACGAAGCCGCTGCGCGGCGGACGCGTTCGCGTGTGGCTGAGTTGAAGGCAGTGGCGTTGAGTTAGCGTGTGTCGCAGAGAAGGAGGTTCTCTGTGACTTAACTACGTCAGATCATGCTCGAAGAGCTGGTGCGGCGCAACTATGCCCAGTCGACCATTCGCACCTACATCCGCACGGTTGAGCATCATTCCCAGCACTTCCATCGTCCACCCGATCAGCTTGGTCTGGAGCATATCCGCGAGTACCAGGCGGCGATGTTCCGCACCTGAAGGCTGGCCCCGAACACGGTGGCGCAACGGCTGGCGGCGTTGCGCTTCCTTTACATCCAGGTGCTGAAGCGGGGCTGGAGTGCGTCCGAGACCCCGTATCCGAAGAAGGCCCTGCACCTCCCCGAGATCCTGACCCAGGGAGGGGTCGCATGCCTGATCGATGCGACCGAGACCCCGTTTCAGCGCATACTGGTCATGACGCTGTATGCCACGGGAGCACGCCGGGCCGAGGTCGCGGCCTTGAGGGTAAGCGACATCGATAGCCAGCGGATGGTGGTTCACATCCGCGGCGGCAAGGGGCGCAAAGACCGGGACGTGATGCTGAGTGCGGCGCTGCTTGAAGCGTTGCGCGCCTCTTGGCGAGCGCTTCGGCACAAGCCAACGGTGTGGCTGTTCCCCGGCAACCAGTCGCATACGTCGAGTCGTCCGGTTACCACCAAGGTGCTTTGGTTAGCCTGCCAGCAGGCGGCGGTTCGCGATGGCCTGGAGCGCATAATGGTCAAGCGATGCTCATCAGCCACGGATCCAACCCGAGAATTTACGGGAAAGCTCTGGTTCTTGTCAGCTTTCTCACGCTCTTCTGCTCCTCCTGCAAGCGGACGCAAACGCCAACTAGGCCGGACAGGCGCCAAGCCGACATGGATGCTTACTGCAGGGAGCGAGGCAAAGAGGATCTAAGCGATGGACAGAAACTAAGCCGCGTCGAAGCGTTTTACAGTTGGAAGCTGCACACCTGCGTGCAGGTCGAAGTGAACAATGACGATTCGGATTGGTCTTATGACTTGCGTGATGTTTCAGCGGGGTTCTTTCGCGGGCGGGAGACCGTGAAGAGCGAGATGCCGCTCAGGGTGTATCACTACGATTACCGAAGCTTCAGGACGGTCTCTGCGGAAGGGTTTTGGGTGTCGACCGATACGAGCAAAGATAAACAACTCGTACAACAGATCGCTGCAAAGATTGACTGCAACAGCTCGGAGAAGACATGTACCGAATACGACGCTGAACTCTTCGACGGTTTGCTTCAACCGGAATCGGAGTCCTACCAGGTCACACGGTGGGACGATGCGGGCGTCGTGGCAGATGATGAAGAAGGCGGCAACTGCAGCCTCGGTCACCGACTGGCCATCGACTTTGCCAGCAACAGTGTGGTCGTGACGGACTATCCCTTGAAGGCTGGTGGTGGGACCGACTGCAAAGCGTTTCAAAACGCAAATTCCTATTCTTTGCATGGTGGCAGCATTGGGATCATGGAGCAGAATGGAATATTTAGCTGCACGAAAGACGGCGTCAACAACGCAATTATTACTAAGGTTAACGAGTTTCACGGCCATGTTGCGGATAAAAACTATTCGCTTTGGTTGGACAATGGCGAAGGGGGACCACCAGCAACTCTGAAGACGCCGGCGCATCCGTACACTCAGGCAGACTGCAGAAGGCTCATGGATAAGAACATGGCAGAACTAAAAGCCGAATAGCTCACGTTAACGATTCGCGATTTATGGGAGGTATGGATGCTTCAGCTCGAGATTTCCGTTGTGGCGTGCTATTCAACATCGACAGATAATCTTCTGTTGCGGTAAGTCCTCGTAGACGCCATTCGCGTCAGCTGTGATCTCGATGAGTGCCAAATCTCTAGTGCAATATCGCCAATGCTCATCGAGCCGGATTAGTGATGGGAAGTTGCCTGGTTTACCGACCCGGTCGCGACCGGTCATGGCCGTGCACCACGGCCTCGCACAACCCCAGAAAGCGCGCCGACTGGTTGGTCCAGCTATGTCTGCGGGCATGATCGAGCCCGGCGCGTCCCATCTCCGTGGCCAGAGCCGGGTCGGCCAGCAGGCGCACGCAGGCCGCCACGATGGACTGAGTGGAAAGGCCGTCCACCAGAAAGCCGGTCTGCCCATCCAGAATCGCGTCGGGCACGCCCCCGGCACGGCCGCCGACCACGGGTTTGGCGCAGGCGCCCGCCTCCAGAAAGACCAGACCGAATCCTTCCGTGTCTCCGTCCGCGGTGGTTCGATTGGGCATCACGTATACGTCGGCCGTTCGATAATACCCAACCACCTGTTCCTCGGAGGCGGGGCCGGCGAATCGGACGGCGCTCTGCAACTGGAGATCTTCAACCATCCGGCGGAGGCGGCCTTCGTCCTCCCCGGAGCCGACCAGCAGAAGGACGGTGTTGGGCACGGCGGCCAGGATCTCCGGCATGGCCTGTATGAGCTTGTCCTGGCCTTTGCGCTGATCCAGGCGGGCCAGGCAGAGCAGAACCCTCTCGTTGTGTAAGCCGAACCACGATTGGATGGCGGGGTCTTTAGGGCCGGGCGAGAATCGGGCCACGTCGACGCCGTTATTGAGCACGCAGAGCTTCTCCGCGGAAACGCCTTGCGCGGCGGCGATCTGTGCCGTGTAGGAGCTGACCGCAATGATGGCATCGGCGTCCGTCAGGCTGGCCAGGATGAGCCGCCCCTGGCGGGTCCGGGCCTGGCCGTCCGACAGCTCCTCGCCGTGAAGGTAGAAGATCACTTTTGTTGCGGGTCTCAGGAGCTTGAAGAGCCGCGGCATCCAGTAGCCGACGTTCACGGTGTTGACGCAGACCACCTGAATCTGCTGCTCGCGCAGGATGCGAAATACCTCGAGGATGACCCGCGGCCGGATGCATAGAAAATTGTAGGAGAACTGCAAAGCGCCCCTGAATTTGCGCGGCAGATTGGAAGAGATCCGGGTGTAGAGCGAGTGCAGCCGGTACACGGGAAACGGGAAGCGCTGGTCGAAGCCGGCCAGATCGGAAAGGGAAGCGGCCGGCCCGGATCTCTCGGTCAGGACGGAGATGTTTTCCGGAAGACAGGATGCAAGCGCTTCAGGGACAGCGCCGGCCCCGCCCACGACCGGCGCGAACACGCTCGAGACGATCAGGATCTTGAGCGGCTGTGTCTCACCATTCATCCGGGCAGCGGGATCGTGCTTTGAAACACCGGCGATCACTCAGCCAACCTCGGCCGTGGGGCTAGAAATGCAAGGGACGGAGGTTACCGGCTCCGGAAAACGAAGCACCAGCACGATGCCTGCTGGCTTTGGAGGATGCTGCGGCTCTCCCCAATCGGCACGGTTCGGGGTCGCGGTGGGGACGGATCCCATATGGGATGGTATACTACATGTGGTCGTCGAATACGATTGGTCTCTTTGCTTGTTCCGGCAATCCTGCTCTACTCGCAATAAAGCCAAAATTGCGTTCAGCGGTACATTGCCTTAAAAGGAACAAGATCTAATGGAACAGGGAACAGTTAAATGGTTTAACGATGCCAAGGGCTTCGGATTCGTCAGCCGCGAAAACGGCGACGACGTGTTTGTGCACCACAGTGCGATTCAGAGCAACGGCTTCCGCACTTTGGCAGAAGGCCAGCGCGTTCAGTTCAACGTCGTCAAGGGCCCCAAGGGCTGGCAGGCTGAGAACGTTCAGGCTCTGTAAGAAATTTCAAGTCTGGAAAGGGGGACGGTTCGAGAGTGAATCGCCCCC
>CAXUIM010000209.1:0-7433 GCA_964250885.1 uncultured Acidobacteriaceae bacterium
GCCTGCACTCGAAGATTGAGTGGTGAGCATTCGCAGCCACGATCAAATCGTACTGCTGCCCGCTGCGCGCGAAATCCACTTGGGAATAGTTGATCACGCGGTCTGCACCAAGGGACCGCGCCATCTCCAGGTTTCTCGCGCTGCAAACGGCGGTCACTTCAACCCTGAACGCCTTGGCGATCTGTATCGCAAACGTACCCACGCCCCCGGAGGCTCCCTCGATCAGAACTCGCTGCCCGAGCTGGATGCGCCCCTTGTCGCGAAGACCCTGCAGCGCCGTAGTGGCCGCGATGGGGAGAGCCGCCGCTTCTTCGAATGATAGATTCGCCGGTTTGAAGGCCAGCTTTTCTTCCGCCGCACATACATATTCTGCGAACCCGTTCCCCTTGACGCCCGTGATTCCGAACACCTCATCGCCTGCCTGAAACCGCGTCACCGCTGTGCCAACCGCTTTCACCCGTCCGGCAATGTCGCAACCGAGGATCTTGACCCTCGGCGTGCGCAGTCCGGGAATTCGGTTCCAGGGCGCCCCCTTCATCAGGAACAGGTCCAGCGGGTTTACCGATGCCGCGCAAACCTGCACCAACACCTCATTCTTCGCCGGCGTAGGAACTTCCATCTCCGAGAACTGCAGCGAGTCTGGTGATCCATATTGGGTGCGCGTAATCGCTTTCATGGAGACACTCTCGATTCTTACAGCCAGTACGCCTTTTGGCTTCGCCGCTGCAGTCTCCCGCCAGAACATCGCGAAGTATAGACCCGCCCCTGCGATAAAACCATCTCTGTTGCATAGATCAGCGTCATCGCCAAAAACGGCGGTTTCAAATGCACTCGGCTCAGGGCCACGGCGGAAGCTTCGAGTCTCATCAACCGGTTCAGTGTCTCCATGCAGCACTCCACAGTCGTGATCAGGCGCCATGACACCTGTCATGTTGACATTTGTAACCCTGCAATCCTGATAGCCGGCACTCGATCCGGCTCTCCACGCGGCGCACCATAGCTCTTGTAAGTCGCTCTTAGCGATGCCAGGAAGGAGCTTGTATGCGTCCCTGCAGCCGTCTCATCTCCCGTGTTTTTCTGCTCTTCGTATCCAGTCTCGCCGGCGCCAGGGCTCAATCTCCCTGCCCGGAGCTGACTGCGCGGGTAACCGGCCAGGTCGCCGACATCACCGGCGCTCTTATCGTCGGAGCCAGCGTGACCCTCTCCGCTGCGGGCCCGGCTCTGCATACCGGCCCCGACGGCCGGTTTACCTCCGCCTGCCTGCGCCACGGAACGTACACCGCCACGTTTGTCGCCCCCGGCTTTGCAGCCCTCACACGCAAATTGCAGGTCGGTCCCCAGCCTCATGAGCTCCTCGTGCACCTTGCACTGCGCACCGTCACCACCGAAGTCGAGGCCGCCACCGGGCAGGGTGTCGGCAGCGACACGGTCGGCGGCTCCCAAACCCTCAACAAAAGTGACCTGGCTCAGCTTGCCGATGATCCCGCTGAATTCAACCGCGATCTCCAGGTGCTCGCCGCCGCCGCGGGAGGTGCACCCGGTCAGGCCCTCGTCACTGTCAATGGCTTTCAGAACAGTGGCCAGATCCCTCCCAAATCCTCCATCGCGTACATCCGCATCAATCCCGACCTGTTCTCGGCCGAGTATGCGCGCCCTCCCTACCGCGGCGGCCGCGTCGAAATCTACACCAGGCCCGGCCAGTCCAGCCTGCACGGCGCGCTTTTCACCACTCAGAGCGCCGCCTGGATGAACGCCAAGGATCCTTTCTCTCCCAGCCGCGCCGCGATCGGTAAGCAGCGCTATGGCTTTGAGCTGAGCGGTCCGCTCCAGAAGAATCACAGCGACTTCGCCCTTGCTCTGGAACATCGCCAGATCGCCGAGTTCGCCGTTGTCGATGCCGTCACACTCGATGCCTCCGGCAATCAGTTGCCCGTCCTCGCCAATGTGCCCGCGCCGCAGTCTCTGTGGGAAGCCAGCGCTCGCTTCGGCTTTCTACTCAGCCCGAAGATCAACGGTACGGCCTCTTACACGGCCAACGTCAATGAGCTCACCAACCAGGGCGTCGGCGGTGATGTGCTCGCACAGGCTGGCTATAACAGTGGCCAATCCGAACATGTCCTGCAGATCAGTGCTCTGCAGACCCTCTCCGCCACGCTCCTTCACGAAGTCCGGCTCGGATACACGTGGCGCTATCGCGATGACACTCTTATCTCCACCGCGCCGTCGGTGCTCGTCGCCGGCGCCTTCACCGGCGGCGGCGTCACCACCGGCGCCCTCCATTCTCATGAGCGCGATCTGGAATTCGACGACGACATCCTCTACAGCCACGGCAATCACAATCTCAAGGCCGGTCTGGATTTGCTGGACACCTCGCTCAACGACAGCAATCCCGCTGGCTTCAACGGGACCTACATCTTCGGCGGCGGCCCCGCGCCCGCGCTCAATAACTCCGCGGCAACCGCCACCATCACGGGCCTGGAGCAGTATCGCCGCGCTCTTCTCGGGCTTCCCGGCGGTACCCCGACCCAATACAACATCACCACCGGTACTCCCGTCGTCTCGCTCAGTCAGTTGCAAGCCGTGCTTTATGCCCAGGACCAATGGAAGGTTCGTCCCCGCCTGCAGTTCGCACTCGGCCTTCGCTGGGCGACGCAGAATGCGCCCGCAACGCTGGGCAACATCGGCCCGCGGCTGGGTGTCGCCTGGTCGCCGGACCGCAGGCAGAAGACCGTCCTCCACGCCCGCACCGGCCTCTTCTTCAGCCCCATCGACCCGCAAACCACGCTCACGGCACACCAGCTCAACGGCGCCGTACAGTCTCAGCTCCAGATCGACAATCCCGCCTACGGCACGCCGCTCACAACCGGCACCGCGAGCGTCACTACAGTACGTGCGCCGCTGCCCGGACTCACTCAGACTCCATCCCTGCAGTCCCAGCTCGCGGTCGAGCATGACTTTTCGCGTCACTGGCATGCGCAGGCCAACCTCTATCTGGTGCACGCGTGGGATGTTCTCCGCTCTCGTAACATCAACGCTCCCTTCGACAGCTCGCCCACGGGACCACGCCCGCTTGCGCCCAACCTCAATCTCGATCAGTTTCAGCAGACCGGTCAATTGGGCGGCAATGTGCTCTTCATGGGTGTGGATCAGCACAGCCTCAAGCGGCTGCAGCTCTTCGCCGGCTATGTGCGCATGGACCTCCGTGGCAATGCTGACTCCGATACCTTCTTCCCGCAGAGCAGTTACTCCAACCAGGGCGAGATCGCTCGTCCTTCCTGGGAAGCTACCCACCAGCTGATCGGCTTCTCCAACTACGTGCTGCCCCGCGCGGTGAACCTCTCCTTTCAGTTCAACGCCGCCTCGGGCCTGCCCTACAACATCACCACCGGCTTCGATAACAACGGCGACGGTGTCTTCAATGATCGTCCTGTCTACAGCACGCCCTCCAGCACTACCGTCTACGCCACGCGTTTTGGGCTCCTCTCGCCAATCGGCTCCGGAGCCTCGATCGGTCGCAACGCCGGCACTCTCCCCTGGAATGTCCACCTCGACACGAACCTGAGTCGCAGCTTCGCTCTCCCTCACAAGCCCGGCGCAGAGAGCCGATCCCTGGCCCTCAACGTACGTTCCACGAATCTGCTGAACCACACCAACGTGCTCGCCGTTGGCGGTGTCCTCGGCTCCCCACAGTTTGCCCAGGCCTATCAGGCCGATAACGGTCGCCGCGTGGAGGCCGGCCTCCGCTGGAATTTCTAGTGTCGTGCGTCAGAAATCCTTGCATTGCAAAGAAGCGGGTGCCTCATACCTAACCCGCGTCCTTCGCGGGAAGATGTGGGCGGCGGTCTTTGGACTTAACCGCTCATTTATGTGACCCACTACTGTTTGGCCCGGCTCGCCGCGGCAATGCTCTACCAGCCCGTCAGTCTTGCATCGTCACCCTCAAGGAGAAATGTTCTATGAACCGCCTTGCCTCCACTCTCGTGCTCCCCGCCCTGGCTGCTCTCGTCCTTTCCCCCGTCTGCATCGCGCTTGGCGCTCAGACACCAGCTGCCCAGACACCAGTTACCCAGACGTCAGTTCTCCAGACGCCTTCCGCAGCCGTTTCTCCCCCGATGCTTCCCCTGTCGACCGACTATCACTTCTGGCCCGTGCAGTTCATCCAGTTTGTCGGTCCGGAGCTTCCTTACTCCATGATCGAACTCGATGTCGATCCGTCCACCGGCAAGCACCCTCTGCTCTATATCACGCTCACCGAGCGCACTTCTGGCAAGCGCATCCACTACACCGACGATGACAGCCTTATCGCCGCCGCCGCGCCCGGCGACGAGGTGCACAAGGCGGCCCTCGGCTTTGATGCCGCTGACACCGGCAATCCCGGCAGCATCTCCCTGCTCCGCTTCTCGATGGCAGATGGCCAGCCGCTGGAGTGGCGCTTCGTGCAAGGTTCCGACATATCCGAGCAGGGCAGCGGCCTCAATCCCGTTCCGGACGCTAAGATCCCCATCTTCGCCTACCGGGAACAGGGTGGCCTCGCCGGCGAAGGCACCGCTCTCCAGATCGGGACGACCGTCAGCACCGCCGCTGTCTGGACCGAGTACAGCCATCCTCCCTACTTTGTCGGCTACCGTGGCGCGGAGACCGACGGCGCCCACACACTGGTCTTTCTTCCCGGCACGCCGGCGTGGACCGTCGCCTCCGCACCCGCTTCGCTGGTCCCCGGCGCAACCTGGGAGCTCGATGGCCAACACGGGAACCATCGCTCCATTCACATCGATAGGGTCAATGGCGACCACTTGACCGTCACCTCGACCGACCGCTTTCAACCTCGCGTGCACTGCACGCTTGAGGTCACACGCGCCGGTCAGTCCTGGAGCATCGAGCGCGCCCGCTTCTCGCCACTTCGCGATGGCGACAAGCACAGCCTCACCCTGCAGTTCGCCTCACCTTTGTCTCCGGACACAGCTCACGTCGATCTCACTTTAATCGCCGGCAAGAAGAAGGTCATCGCCGCTGGGCAGTTCGCCGCAGCCGACGCCGCAAACCACACTCCTAAGCTCAGCTTCTCCACTCCTGCCTGGTTGAACGGAGAGACCTTCATGGTTGCCCTTGACGCCCCAGCCCGCGCTACTGACACCGCTGCCAACTCCGTCCATCCCTGAGCTCACATCTGCCGTTGTCGTTACCTGTTGAGCCTCCACATCTAATCAGGACAGAGTAGCTCGACTGGATTTGCTGGCCCGCGGGCGACGTGGCAACAGCTCAGCCGATCGCGGCGAAATAGTCCGATACCGCCGGGATAGTACCGGCATCAGAGATCAGCGCGATGTAGCCGTCAGGACGGATCAACACGAGGGTGCGCTCGGCCGCGCCATAGGCGCTGGCAAGATGGCCCTCGCAGTCGGCGATGTCGTCGGGGCCGGTCGGTTGTCCCACGACATGGAGAGTCCTGAGGTCCGACGGAGTGGCTTCGACCGTAGTCGTGGCCCCGAAGTTCAGCAACGTGAAGCGCCCGCCGCGCGTCAGGTCGAACAGCCGGCGTTCGCCATACACCGTCGTCAGCTTGGTCGCATCCGGAGCGCGGTCGCCGGCGCGGAGCGGGGCAGTCTGGTCGCGGTCGTCGCGCGCCAGGACAGAGCCGCGATAGCTTATGCCGAGCTGCATCGTGCTTGCATCGCGGTGGGTGGGGATGCTCTTCTGCTCGATCGCCTGCTTGAGGCGTGCGTTCGAAAGCGCGAGCACCCCGGCGGCGATCGGTCGCCGCTCGGCCTCGTAGCTGTCGAGCAGCGATGGCGAGGCGCCCTTCGCGACCGCAGCGAGCTTCCAGCCGAGGTTGTGCGCGTCCTGGATGCCGGTGTTCATCCCCTGGCCGCCAGCGGGAGAATGGATGTGCGCCGCGTCTCCGGCGAGAAACACGCGGCCCTCACGATAGCGGTCGACGAGGCGGATGTTGGCGCGCCACAGCGAGGTCCACTCCGGCTCGTGGAGGCGGATGTCGGTGCGGCGGCTCCGCCGCTCCAGGATTGCCTGCATGTTTGCGAGGCTGAGGTCGGGTTCCTGTCCCGGCGCAATGCTGGCCTGGTATTGGAAGACGTTGGTCGAGGGCAGCGGGCACAGGGTGACGAGGCCCTCCTCGTGTGACCACATATGCCAGGCGTCGCGATCGAGGCCGTCAACGTCGACATCGGCGACGATCATCCGCACCTCCTCGCGGGTCTCGCCTTCGAAAGCGATACCGGCCTGCCTGCGGACAAGGCTGTGACCGCCGTCGCAGCCGACCAGCCAGCGCGCGCTCACCGTCTCGGCCTCGCCGCCCCCCTCGCCGCTCCGGACGACCACCGCCGAAACGCCCTCGTCCGTCTGCTCGAAGCTCTCAAGCGCGGTGCCGAACTCGACCGCGCCGCCGAGCTCCGCCAGCCGTATCCTCAGCGCTTCCTCGATCCGCCATTCGGGCGTAATCAGGGTCGCCGTATACGGAATGTCAGGGCGATCCCCTGATGTCTCCGTGCCGCCCAGCGTCACCTGGCCATTGGGGGCGGTCTTGCGGATGGGCATGGCCATCTGGCCGTTGGCGATCACACCATCCACCATGCCAAGGTCGTCGAACACCTCGAGGGTGCGCGGCTGGATGCCCTTGCCACGTGAGCCGGGCTGCGGGCCGGGGGCGGACTCGATCAGGCGGAGGGAGACGCCGCTGCGGGCGAGCTCGCAGGCCAGCGTCAGCCCGGTCGGGCCGGCGCCAACGATCAACACCGTCCGCGCGTTCTCATTCGGTCGCTCGTCTGTCATTCGTGAGACTCCCTTAATTACGAGTGTTATTCCTCTCTTATTGTGAGAGATCTTGATAAGAAACGCAAGCCTCTCTAAAATAGCCTGATGACCGCAAGAAACCAGGCGCCGGTCCGCCGCCGACGGCGCGGCCAGCAGCTCGAAGCCGAGCTGCTCGATGCAGCCTGGAACGATCTGGTCGAGGCCGGCTTCGCAAACCTGACGATGGAATCGGTCGCCGCACGCGCCCACACCGGGATCGCGGTGCTTTACCGCCGCTGGGCCAACAAGGACGAGCTTGTGCTCGCCGCGATCGACCACTACCGGAGTAGCCACCCGGTCGATCTCCCCGACACGGGCACCCTGCGCGGCGACCTCCTCGCCGCACTGACCGGCATGGGCGAGGCCCGCGCCGCCTTCTTCGCGATCGTTGCCGCCACCGCCTTCTCGGGGTTACTGGCCGGCACTGGGCTCACCCCCGCCCAGATGCGCGACCGGATCATGGGCGACCAACGGCTCTCGCGCGTTCGAACCATCTACCAGCGCGCCCACGACCGCGGCGAGATCGACCTCGGCCGCATCCCCTCCGCTGTGCTCGCCATGCCGTTCGATCTGGTGCGCCACGACCTGCTCATGAATCTCAAACCCCTGAAGCCCACACGCATCAA
>CAXUIM010000210.1:0-7429 GCA_964250885.1 uncultured Acidobacteriaceae bacterium
CGCGTGACGGCAGCTCGTTCAACCGGACGCGATATGCGGTGGCTGATGCTGGTGATTGCGGGCATGGTGGTCGCGCTGGATCGCCTGACCAAGCTATGGGTGGAAAAACACGTTCGGCTGGGTCACGCGATCGTGGTCATCCCCAAAGTCTTTCGCATCACGCATGTGCTCAATACCGGCGCCGCCTTCAGCATCTTCGAGCAGGCCCGGTCACCGCTGCTGGTGCGTAATCTGCTCATTGCGTTCTCCCTCATAGCCGTGGCGGTCGTGCTGGTGCTGCTGTGGAACATGGGTCGCCGGGTTACGCCCACAGCGGTCGCGCTGGCGTTGATCCTGGGCGGCGCCATCGGAAATGTTTACGATCGCATCCGCTACGCTCACGTGATCGACTTCCTCGAGGTTCACATCGTTCACTACCACTGGCCGGATTTCAATGTCGCGGACTCATGCATTGTCATTGGCGCCTGTCTGTTGCTGCTAGAGATGTTGCTCCCGCAGCAGACGCAGGGGAGGCCCTGATCGATGAGTCCGCCTGAGAACAATGACAAGATCACGATCCGCGGGGCGCGCACGCATAACCTCAAGGGCATCAATGTAGACATCCCGCACAATGCGTTGACGGTGGTAAGCGGCGTCTCGGGTTCGGGCAAGTCGTCGCTGGCTTTCGACACCATATACGCCGAAGGACAGCGCCGCTACGTCGAAAGTCTCTCCGCGTATGCGCGGCAGTTTCTGGAACGGATCGAGAAGCCGGATGTGGACTTCATGGATGGGCTGGCGCCGGCCATTGCCATCAAGCAGAAGAACCAGACCCGCAACCCGCGTTCCACCGTGGCGACCGCAACGGAGATCTTCGATTATCTGCGTTTGCTCTACGCCCGCTGCGGTGTGGTGACCTGCGTGCACTGCGGCGGTGTGGTGCGGCGCGACACCGTGGACGAGATTGTCGCGCGGCTGCTGGCCATGCCCGAAGGAACGCGAGTCTATGCGCTGTTCCCTGTGGTCCGGCGCGAGATCAAGCTGGAGGCGATGCAGGGGCCCACGATCCAGACGGAAGCGGAGCTGGGGCCGCCAGTGGACGTCGCGGTTAAGAAGCTACCCAAGAAAGCAGGAAAAAAGGCGGGCGAGGCCAGCAAGAAGGCTGCCGCCGAGGTGGTCGATCCGGCGGCTCCGGTGAAGGAGCGCCTGGCGGAGCTGCGCCGCCGCGGCTACAACCGGCTCTGGCAGGCCGGCGCGGCGGCGGGCGGCGCCGGCGCCTCGGTCCCGGCTGGCGCAGACCGGATCGTCGAGTTCTCAACGCCCGAGTCTCTGCTGGAGCTGGACTTCAGCGCGGTGGGCACCCGGCCGATTTATGTGCTGGTGGACCGGCTGGCCCTCTCGCGGGAGATTCGCGCCCGCCTGGTCGATGCCATCGAGACCGGATACAGGGAAGCCGGCGAAATCGTGCTGCGTACCGTTCCGCGCGAGCCAGGAGCATCGGCCGAGGTGCTGCGCTTCTCCTCCTCCTTCGAGTGCTCGAGCTGCCATCGCGCCTATCGTGAGCCGGAACCGCGGCTGTTCAGCTTCAACAATCCGTATGGCGCCTGTCCGCGCTGTCAGGGCTTCGGCAACACCATCGACTTCGATCCCAACCTGATCCTTCCCGACCGCTCCAGGACCCTGGACCAGGGCGCGATCGATCCGTGGACCAAGCCCAAGTATCGCGCCTGGCAGGGTGAGATGAAGAAGGCCGCCAAAGCCGAGGGCGTACCGACCGACGTGCCGTGGTTCGATCTCACCGAGGCGCAGCAGCGGTTTATCGAGGAGGGCCGCGGAAGCTGGATTGGCATTCGCGGCTTCTTCGCGGAGCTCGACCGCAAGAAGTACAAGCTGCACGTGCGCGTGTTCCTCTCCAAGTATCGCGGCTACGCGATCTGCCCGGACTGCCGCGGCCAGCGGCTGCGCGCCGAAGCCCGCAGCGTTCTGCTGGAGGGCCGGAACATCTGCGACATCTGCTCCCTGACGATCACCGAGACTCAAAATTTCTTTGACGCGCTGACGCTCAGCCCAGCCCAGCAGGAGATCGCCGGCAAGATCCTGGAAGAGGTGCGGCAGCGCGTCAAGTTTCTGCAGCAGGTTGGCCTGGAGTACCTCACGCTGGATCGTCTCAGTTCCACGCTCAGCGGCGGCGAGTCGCAGCGCATACAGCTTGCGACCAGCCTTGGCTCCCGGCTGGTGGGCGCGCTGTATGTGCTCGATGAGCCCTCCATCGGCTTGCACACCCGGGACACGGCCAAGCTGATCACCATCATGGAAGAGCTGCGCGACCTGGGAAACACGATCATCGTGGTGGAGCACGATCCGGATGTGATTCGCGCGGCCGACCACCTGCTCGACCTGGGCCCGGGAGCCGGTGAGCTCGGCGGTCATCTGCTGGCCGAAGGCACGGTGGACGAGGTGCGCGACAATCCGGCCTCGCTTACCGGCCGCTATCTCAGCGGAAGCGCGAGCATCGCCATCCCCAGGCACCGCCGCGAGCCCGGACGCGAGAAGCTGGTTCTGCGCGGAGCCCGGGTGCACAACCTGCGTGGCGTGGACGTCGAGATTCCGCTGGGCCTGCTGTGTTGCGTGACCGGCGTCTCCGGCTCCGGCAAGTCCACCCTGGTCCATCAGGTGCTGCACCGGGCGTTGCTGCAGGCGTTGGGGCAGACCGAAGGCGCCGACCCGGTGCATCTCTATCGCGAACTCTCCGGCTCGCAGTATCTCAATGACGTGGTGCTGGTGGATCAATCGCCAATCGGGCGCACCCCACGCTCCAATCCCGTGACCTATATCAAAGCGTTCGACACCATCCGGGAGCTCTTCGCGGCGCAACCCGATGCGCGGCGCCGGGGCCTGACCTCCGGGGCCTTCTCGTTCAACGTGCCGGGCGGCCGGTGCGAGGTCTGCGAGGGAGACGGAACGGTCACCGTGGAGATGCAGTTCCTCGCCGACGTGGAGCTCCCCTGCGAGGAGTGCAATGGAACGCGCTACAAATCTTCGATTCTTGAGGTGAAGTACACGGGAAAGAACATCCACGAAGTACTCGGCATGACAGTACGCGAGGCGCTGGTCTACTTTGCCGGGCACCCCAAGATCGTGGACAAGCTGGCGGTACTGGATGAGGTCGGGCTGGGCTACGTGCGGCTGGGCCAGAGCGCCACGACGTTGAGCGGGGGCGAAGCGCAGCGGGTGAAGCTGGCGCAGCATCTGGCGTCTACACGGTCGGGAACCGCCAGTGCGGGCCCCGCGGCAGGGCGCGCTCCCGCACGACGCGCCGCCAGCCGCATCCTGTACATCCTCGACGAGCCCACCACGGGACTGCACTTTGAGGATGTAGCCCGGCTGCTGGCCGCGTTTCAAAAGCTGATTGAAGGTGGCGGGTCGCTGCTGGTCATCGAGCACAACCTGGATGTAATCAAGTGTGCCGATTGGGTGATCGACATGGGCCCGGAGGGCGGATCAGGCGGCGGACAGGTGGTCGCCATCGGAACTCCCGAAGAGATTGTGCGGGTGAAGACCTCGCATACCGGCCACTGGCTGGATGGGGTTCTACGCGGAGAGAACAGCTCCCGGCGTGAGGTCGCATGAGGCGGCCCTGCCTTGTTTCGCTCTCCCTGGTGCTTGCGGCCGGCGGCTGCAACGCCTTCCCGGCAGGCGCTTCGGCGCAGTCGCCCGCCGGCGCTGGTGCGGGGATAGGGACGGGTGAGACCAGCCAGCGGATCCGCGAGGCGGAAGCCGCTCTCGAGCAGCAGGACTATAAGACAGCGGAGGCGAAGCTGAAGGCGCTGCTGACGGCGGGACCGGCGCAGGCCAAAGACGGGCGCGTTCTGTACGACCTGGGATTCGCCGAGGAGCGGAACGGCGAAGCGGCGGAGGCCGCCAAATCGTACGCCGCCTCGGCGGCCGCGCTGCCCGGCTTTGCGGAGCCGCGTATCGCTCTCGGGCTGCTGGATGCGCGGTCGGGACGCAGCGAGGCGGCGCATCGCGAGCTGATGGAAGCGGTCAAGCTGCCCACCGCCGCGCCCTATCTGCGCGCCCGCGCTCTGCGCGCCCTGGCCCACCTGGACGAAGGCAGCCAGCCGGCCGCGGCTCGGGAAGAGCTGCTGGAAGCCCTCAAACTGACTCCCGAAACGCCGGACGACGTCCTGATGGGGGCGGAGTTGGCCGAGCGTGCGGACGACCCCTCGGACGCGGAAGCCGCATACCGGCGCGCGCTCACCTTGCAGCCCGGAGATGTGGATGCCACGGCCGGTCTGGCCCACGTTCTGCAGCAGCAGAACCAGACAGCCGAGGCCGATGCGCTGCTTTCGGCGGGGTTGAAGGATCATCCCAATGACCCCCGCCTGGTTGCGGAGGCGGCCTCGCTCTACGCGGCAGAGGGTAAGGCGGACCAGGCGATTCCTCTGATCGAACAGCTGCGCGCGACACACCCCTCGCTGGCGGCAGACCCGGTCACGACCAGACTGTTGGCCCAGCTCTATACCGTCACCGGCAAGGACGCCGAGGCGGAGAGTCTGTACACCACGCTCGTCGCCGCAAGCCCCAGCGATCCGTCTCTGCTGGACGATCTAGGCACCGCCCAGGTGAGGCTGGGCCAGTACGCCGCAGCGGAGCCGAATCTGGCCAAAGCGGTGGCTCTGCGCGAGGCGTTTCATGACGATACGGCCTGGGCGTTGGCCGAGGCCCATCTGGCCTTTGCGGCCTCCAAGAACCACGATCCTGGGGGGACCTTGCAAGCCTTGGCTGCTCGTGCTACAGTACTGCCCAACTCCCCGTCGTCTTTATTTCTAGAGGCAACGGCCTATGACACACTGCACAGAAGCAAGGAAGCGGCGCAGGCCTATCGTGGATTTCTTGCCATGGCACAGGGCAAGTTCCCCGACCAGGAGTTCCAGGCTCGCCACCGCTTGATCGCTCTGGAGCACACAAGGTAAGCACGGCTGCACTGAGAGGTGCTTTATGGTCGCGCAACGGTCGATTCGCAGTTTCTATGTCGTTCCTGCTTTGCTTCTGGCCCTGCTTCTTTCGACAGGTGCACCGCCATCGGCCAGAGCCGCTCGATCGGATGAGTCTATTCCTGACGCCGCCGCTGCCGCCCTGGCCGACCTGCAGCAGCGGGCCGAACATGCGCAGGTGCGCGACCGGTGCTTCCTCTACAGCCAATTGGTGCATGAATTAACGGAACTCGCGGGCCGCCAGATGGCTGCCGGTGACGAGGAGAAAGCGGCTGCAACGGTGGCGCGGATCGATGCGATCGCCACCGAGATCGAGAAGTCGTCCGCCGCGGACGCCAAACGGCTGAAGAATGCGGAGCAGTTGCTGCAGCAAACCACGCGTCGGCTGGGAGATATGGCTCGGGTTGCGGCCGACGAGGAACGTTCCCGGATGCAGACCACTCTGCGCCACCTGGACGCGGTGCACAGCAGCGTGCTGGCCCTGGTCTTTGCCCAGTAAGGCGATCGCAGCGATGTGGACGTCGTCCTCTTCGCTGTCGACCTTGTCGTCTCCGCTACGGATTCCATCAGTTCCGGGCGGGATCTTCCGGGGTTCTCCAGCGCTTGCCGGATGTCTCCTTCTGGTTCTCTGGTTGACTTTTGGAGCCCCGGCGGCACGGGCCCAGGCCGACAACGACCAGATGAGCCAGGCCGAGATCGAGACACTGCGCGACAGCGCGTACGTGCCGCTCGATCGCATCCACGCCTACGAGAAAATCCTTGATTCACGTGAGAAGCGCATGGAGGATCTGCTGGCCAAGCCGCGCCGCCCGGGGTTTGCGCTTGACATGCACGATGCCATAGACCAGTTCGGAGCCGTGGCGGACGAACTCAACGACAATCTGGACGACTACCAGGCAAAGCACCGCGACGTGCGCAAGGCTCTGCCGAAACTGGTTGAGGCCACGGAGCGTTGGTCCACCACCCTGCGCGCCACCGGTGCGGACGATCGCTACAATGTGGTGCAGCGCACAGCGCTGGACGCCCTGACGGATATGCGGTCCACCGCTCAGGACATGCAGGTTACGCTGACCGCTTACTTCAAGGATCATCCCGAGGCGCTGAAGGCCGAGAAGCAGCGTAGCAGCAATCCACATGCGCCGGACGCGGGTCCACAGTGATGCGCCCGGGACCGCTTGCAAAGGAACCGGGAGTTCAGGTATTCAGCAGACGAACATCGGCCGATTCGCCGCGGATTGTGAGCAGGTCCGCAGAATCAGCTACCTGGCCCATCCCAGCGACGACGAAGGAAGGCCTCATCGACACGTCGATATTCGCGCGACGACCCTCTGACGCTTTTACTGCCTTCCCGATAGCTCCCTTTTTCGTGCGCATCCACCCCGCTCATAGAAGCCGGCAGCATATGAGAGGGGTGCGATAGGCCATGACCTCCAGAACATTTTTCACGGCCATTTCGCTTGTTGCATTTCTCGGGTTTTCGCCCGTGTGGTGTACGCAACCGGCGAAGACGCCCACGCTGGAAGAGATTCTGCAGCGGCTGGAAGCTAATCTGAACCACTACGATACCGGTGTCCCGAGCCTCTTCTGCGATGAGCATGTCATCTCACAGATCAAACCTGGACAGCGCAAGCAGGACACCGTTACCGATTCCGTCTTCCACCTAAAGCGCACACCCGGTCCCGACGATACGACAAGTCTCGTAGAGTCACGCGACATCAAGAATGTCGACGGTACGCCGGCCACTTCGCAGGATATGGAAGGGCCGATCTTGCTAAGCGGAGTGTTTGAGGGAGGCCTCGCCGTTGTCTCCCTCAACCAGACAGCCTGCATGAACTACACGTTACAGCCGATCAATAAGAATCACCCGACCGCGCCTTACATAGTTCGCTTCGCCACCCTCCTCACCCCCCAGAACTCCGCCGACTGTCTTCTACAGGAGAACAGCAAGGGCCGCGTCTCAATCGATCCTGCATCCATGCAGATTACCCACCTGGAACTCACCACGCCACGTCACGCCATCATCCCCGGGAACTCATATACATCTCCCGTCGTCGGCCAGCGGGTTCTCACCGTCGACTACGCTCCTGTCCTGCTCGACGGCGAGAGCTTCTGGATGCCCTCCGCGATCACCTCGCGTGTCGCCAGCGGCTCCGGGACTTTCCACATGATCGTCTGGTCGTTTCGAGCCACCTATCGCAACTACCACAAGCTGAAAGTCACGTCGCGCATTCTTCCAGCCCGTGAGGCGCCCGTGCGATGATTCCGCGCAATCTTTCCTGACAATGACACGCATGTTCTTGCGAAGCATTCGCGGCGAGATTGGATTCCACGGCTGCTCGAGAGTTTCGGAAAACACAGTTTTCCCGGAGGTTTTGCGAGTCGCTAGAGCAGACTATCGCTCTAGTTTTCGGATGGCTTATCGACGCGATCGATGATCAGCTCCTTCACTGGTC
>CAXUIM010000211.1:0-3877 GCA_964250885.1 uncultured Acidobacteriaceae bacterium
ATACGCATTGCGGCGCGCTTTGGGGATGCATCGCTTTATGACCATCTGCGGCAGGCCGCCGAGCAGACCAGTAATCCGGAGTGGAGATCCAATGCGTTGATCGCTCTAGCCGACTTCCAGAACCCGGAGCTGGTGCGGCGCACGCTGGAGTATGCCAGCAGCGGCAAGGTCCGCAACCAGGACAGTTGGATCCTGCTGGTGAGTCTGCTGGGTCAGCGCGAGACGCGCTCCGAGTCGTGGGCGTATATCAAAGCAAACTGGGCAAGAGTCTCGGCGCAGTTCACCACGTTCAGCGGAGCCCGAGTGGTGGCGGCCACCGCGTCGTTCTGCTCCGCGAAGGACAAGGCGGATGTGCAAGGTTTTTTGCGACGCACCCCGTCGCCGCGTCGGACCAGGCGCTGCAACATTCTCTGGAAAGCATCGATAGCTGCACGCAACTGCGAGCGGCACAAGGGCCGAAGTTGAACGAATGGCTTGCGGCCCACGCGGCGCCATAGAGCGCTTGGGCGCTGGCTTCGCATTTGCCTGGACAAAGTATTCGATCGGCATGGAGGGTAAGCTGGCATAGCCGGCTGGCTCGCCCGGCTCTATCTAAAGGTGACTACGAATTTTCGGCTGCGTGGCGTGCTTGCGATCCAGACGAGCATCCTCCGAAGCCGCCAACGTGACGTGTGAGATTTTGAAAACTGTCTTACAAGAGGCCAACTCCAATGATGGGGACGACTGAGGACCAGACGGGTCAGACACTTCTGACAACAAAGCGCCACTTCAAGGCTCTTGATGGGCTGCGGGGTGTTGCAGCTTTGGCAGTGGTCACCTTCCACTTCATGGAGATGGCCATCTATGACTACAGCAAGCTCTTCATCGGGCACGGCTTCCTGGCTGTTGACTTTTTCTTCTGTCTGTCCGGGTTTGTGATCGGGTACGCCTACGATGACCGCGTCGCGACGATGGGCGTCCGGGAGTTCCTCAAAGCGCGGCTGATCCGCCTGCATCCCCTGGTCGTTCTAGGGTCCGTGCTTGGCCTGATTGCGCTGCTGGCCGATCCGTTTCGTCGCGGGCCACTCGGTTACAGCGGAGGTCGAGTCGCGCTCATGTTCCTGGCGTCGATCTTCCTTGTTCCCTATCCGGTGATGCGAGAGCGCGGCTTCAATCTGTTCAGCCTCAACGCTCCCTCGTGGTCGCTGTTCTGGGAATACGTCGCAAACATCTTTTACGCCGTCGTTCTGTACCGATTCAATCGACTCTGGTTGATCATTGCCACCGTGCTCGCGGCGATTGTCCTCTGCGTCGTAGGCCACCGTGCCGGCATTCTCTCCGGGGGGTGGAGCGGCCGCAACTTCTGGCACGGTGGCGCTCGAATGACCTATTCCTTCCTGGCCGGCCTGCTGGTGTACCGGTCGAAGTGGATCATTCGTTCCAGGCTCGGCTTCGGTGCGCTGTCGGTTTTGTTGCTGCTCGCGCTGCTGATGCCCTATGCCCACGGAGGTTGGATACGTGAAGCTGCGGTGATGATCGTCTACTTCCCACTGTTGATCGCACTGGGCGCAGGGGCTACGCTCAGTTCCCGCTCAGAAAAGATCTGCACGTTTGCAGGCAACATGTCCTACCCGCTGTACATGACGCACTATTCCGTTATCTGGATCTTCGGGAATTACTATGGCAGCCACAAGCCTGATACGGCCCACCTGGTTCTGGTTGTCAGCAGCGGCATCCTCATGATGGTCGGCTTTGCCTATCTGGTGATGGTGTTCTACGACATCCCGGTACGAAGATTCCTTCGTTCTAAAGCGCGTTGACTTGGTTCTACTCAGTAGCCATACGATTTACCGGAATCCAAGTCTAGCCTCCAAGTTCAGCTACGAACGCGTCATAGAACTGTTGCAATCGAGTATGTCTTTGCAATGCCATCAGACGTCCGGCCTGCGTCATAAAGCCGATTGATAGCGTGAGCAGCTTCTTAGGAAAGTGATCGAGTGCATAGTTGCTGTCGTCCAGGGAGCGCGATGCAGCTGTGGGATCGGTTGGCTCATAGAGCTGGGAACCCAGGCGGCCAGCGGTATAGAAACATCGGGCAATGCCGACCATGCCAATCGCATCGAGCCGGTCAGCATCCTGAAGAACTCGCCCCTCAAGTGTCCTGGGAGTTAGCCCCGCTGAAAAGCTGTGACATAGAACCGCGTCTCTGACCACATCGATATCGTTTGCCCCCCAGCCCAGTTCACTAAGAGCCTGGCTGGCCCGTTCGGCTGACATGCGCGAGGCTTGTGCTCGAAGCGGCGAGCCCTTTTCGAGGGTGACACAATCGTGCAATATCACCGCCGCCAAAAGCAGGCGCAAGTCTCCTCCCTCCTGCGCTGCAATGTGCCGCGCATCCTGCCACACGCGTTCTATGTGGCTCAGATCGTGGGAGCCATCGGTTGATTTGTCGAGCCAGCGGATGAGCTGATTAGAGAGCGGCTGAAATGGTGCGAAAGGTTCGATGGCCATAGTGTGCGTTAGGGTCGCTTCATTGGTTGTGCCTTGCCGTACATCATGGTTCGCCAGAGCCACTCAATCGGGCCAAATCGGAATCTTCGCAGCCATGCAGCACTGACGAAGACCTGAGAAACGTAGATGCAGATTCCGATCAGCAGTGCAGGCCCGGAACGCATACCAAACAACCCCAGGCCCCACCCAAAAAACAGGAAGCTGAGCACTACGGACTGGGTGATGTAGTTTGTGAACGCCATTCTGCCAAGGGGAGCGGCCCATCCCAGGAGTTTGAGTCCCCAGTTCTTGGTTGTGACATACAGAATGACGCTTGCGTACCCCAGGGTCAGCGCGAGGTCGCCGAGCGCGGAGACTGCACCCTGCGCCCTTCCGAAAAGCAGGGGTGGCGCAAGGGAAGACGTAAGCACCGCGAAGGCGATACCCAGGGACAAACCGAGCAGGGATCCCCAGCGCAACACTCGTGTGTGCTCGACAGGCCTTTTGAGCATCCCCGAACGCCAGCACAAGGCTCCGAACAAAAACAGTGCGATTGTTCTGGCTATGATGAAGACGTGAAGAGGCAGGAGTTCGGGCAACTCATGCCACTCGAAGGCAAGGATCTGCGCAAAGTTTCCGGTCTTGTAAACAATGTCCGCCTGCATTACATGCAGGCGCAACCAGGCTTCACCTGGGAAAGAAATGGGATACGGTGGATACGGCAGGATATGGCGCAGGGCAAACAGCGCTGTAGCCGCTGCCAGCCAGCGACGCGGAAGAAAGAGGAATGGTAGAGCGATCAAGCCTGCGATTGCATATTCCGTGAGGATGTCGCCGTTCCAGATCAACGTAAGGTGAATGACTCCAAGTAAGAGCAGGGCAAGAAGGCGTCTCGTCAACAAAGTGAGTGTAGGTCCACCCCGGCTGCTGATTCTCTCGAATTGAATCGCAAGTCCGATTCCGAAGAGAAGCGAGAATAGAGCAAAAGCCTTAAATTCAACGAAGATGGGGATGTATGTCTCTATCCACCGGTCAAGCAGATGAGCTGCCGGGGGAAGACTTAAGAATTGCTGGAAGATGGAAACGCGAAACTCAGTGAGCAGGTTGATCGTGAGGACACCGAAAAGTGCAATGCCTCGAAGAAGGTCGATCTGTTCAACGCGGTCACTCGGCCGTACTGGTTCTGCTGCTGGTTGCGCTTTGAATGCAGATCTCTGCTTCATCCGAGAGTCCAGTCCCGCGTTGAACACCGCGCTTGTACGATTCCATTCTGTTGCATTGCTCGATCTTAAAATATGCCCTATCCGGCTATTTCTTGGGCGCAATGCCGCCAAACCTCCTGGGAAGACGGTCTCTGCGGTTCCCGGGCCTCCTGGGAACCCACCTCTCTTCGAGACGTGGGGCGCCC
>CAXUIM010000211.1:3977-7385 GCA_964250885.1 uncultured Acidobacteriaceae bacterium
GCGCTGTGCGCAGGCTCTCCAGGTTGTCGTAGGGCGAGTAGCTGAGCATGTAACCAAAAGCCTCGGGCTCGTTGGGGTTGCCCCACTCTTCGTACTCGGCGACGGTCAAAGGAAGCGTAGCGTCGAGCATCGTGTTCATCACGTCGACGAAGGGTACATGCGAGAGAACGACGCGGAAGAGATCGGGGCGCATGTTGACGACGGCTCCCATCAGCAGACCGCCGGCGCTGCCTCCCTCGATTGCGACGCGGGCGGGATCGCCGTAGCGGTCGCGCAGCAGGAACTCGACGGCCTGGATGAAGTCGGTGAAGGTGGTGCGCTTGGCCATCATCTTGCCGGCATCGTGCCAGGGGTCGCCCAGCTCCCCGCCACCGCGGATGTGGGCATAGGCCATGACCAGGCCGCGGTCCAGCAGCGCCAGACGAGACGCGCTGAAGCCCAGGGGAAGCGCATAACCGTAGGAGCCGTAGCCGTAGACATAAAGCGGCGACGTGCCATCGTGACGGAACTTGTCGCGGCGATACACCAGCGAAACAGGAACCTCCACCCCGTCGCCGGCTTTGAACCACAGGCGGGCCGACTCATAGTGGGAAGCCTCGAAACCGCCGGGAACCTCCTGCTGTTTGAGTAAAGTCGATTGCCGCGTCTGGATGTCGTACTCGAAGACCGAGGCGGGACGCACCAGCGACTGGTACGCGTAGCGGAAGGTGGTGGCGGCAAAGTCGCGGTTGATCTCGCCGGAGGCGGAGTAAGCCGGGTCGGGAAAGGGAATATCGGCGGGAGCCACAAGAAGGTGCTGATTCTCGAAGGAGAACACCCGCAGAACGGGCAGCCCGCGCTCGCGGTAGCTGGCCGCCAGGAAGGAAGCGAAGAGGTCGAAGTCCTCAAGCGGGGTGTCCGCAATCTCCGCCAGCACCTCCACCCAGAGATCGCGGTTATCTGTTGACCCGGGCGCCGCAACCATCAGGCGGAACTGTACCGCATTGTGGTTCGTGCGTATGTAGAACAACCGGTTGCGATGATCGATCGAGTACTCCTCGTCATCGATCCGCGGAGCGAAGAGCCGAAACTCCGCCTGCGGTGTCCTGGCGTGCAGAGTCCAGGTTTCGCTGGTGGTGTGGCTCGCGGTTTCCAGCAGCAGGTACTCCCGGTCGCGGGTGCGGCCGACACCCAGGTTGAAGCGTTCGTCCTTCTCCTCGAACACCAGATCGTCGGCGCCGGTGGATCCGACCGCGTGACGCCAGAGCTGGTCCTGACGCTTGGTCTGTTCGTCTTCGGTGGTGAAGAAGAGCGTGGAGGAATCGGCGGCCCAGGCAAGCGAGCCCACCCGCGGCGCGCTGTCCGCCAGGGTCTCGCCGGTTTCCAGATTCCGGATCGCCAGTGTGTATTGCCGGAAACCGGTTGTATCGGTGGTGTAGGCGAGCCATTTGCCGTCGGGGCTGACGCTGAGAGCGCCTACTGACATGAACGCGTGAGCCTGGGCGAGAAGATTGACGTCCAGGATCGTTTCTTCGGCATCGGGCACGCCAGCGGGCTGGCGGCAGAAGCGCGGGTACTGAAGCCCCTTTCCGGTGCGGGACAGGTACTCGAAAGCTCCGTCGCGATACGGTACCGAGACGTCGTCCTCCTGAATGTGCGACAGGATCTCGTCGTACAGGATCTGCTGCAGAGGCTCGGTGCCCCGCATCGATTCCGCGGTGTACGCATTCTCCGCTTCCAGGTACGCGAGCACGCGGGGGGAACTCTTGTCTCGCATCCAGGCGTAGTCATCGTGCAGCTCCAACCCGTGCATGGATGTGCGTTGCGGCTCGCGTGGCGCGACAGGGGCTTCAAAAAGGACCGGTTTCATGAAATCTCCAGAAATCAGGATACAAAGGAAGATGCATTGGCGGACAACGCGCGTCTTGCCGAAGCCCTCCTATCGAATGCACGAACGAAAGACGCTCCGCAGCGGTGACTGTGGAAGGAGATTGATTCATGAAACGAAATCAAATGCGTTCCATCGTTTTGAGCTGCGCGGCCGCCGTCGCGGTTTCCCCTCTGTTTGCACAGGAGCCACCTCAGGGGCCTCCGGGTGGCCCCGGCGGACCGGGCGGCCCCAACAATCCGGACGCGATGTTCCTTCACAAAGCGGGAGAGGGTGGACTGCTGGAGATCCAGCTCGGCCAGCTCGCGGCTCAGAAGTCGAGCAATCCTCGGATTCAGGCGTTCGGCCAGAAGATGGTCCACGACCACACCATGCTGAACGACCAGTTGAAGCCGTTCGCAATGCAGGATGGTGTTCCGCCTCCTGATCATCTCAGCTCGCAGGGACAGCATGAGTACGATCGGCTGAGCAGTATGCCAGAACCGCAGTTCGATCACGTCTATCTGCACATGATGGTCATGGACCATCAGATGGATCTCCGCGAGTTCCGGCAAGAGGCGCAGACCACGCAGGATCCGCAGCTCAAGCATGCGGTGTATCAAGCGTCGCATGTGATCCAGGAGCATTTGAGAATCGTGACGCACCTAGCCCAGGAGAACGGTGGTGGCCCGGGCGGACCTGGTGGAATGGGTGGTGATGGACAGGGTCCGCCGCCGCCGCCTCCCTCACGGTAAGAACAACAGCGAAGATCCTGAACGATTGGCTCCCCTTCGGCCGTGCGTCGCAAACGACGTACAGCCCCTGGGGAGCCAAGTTGCGTAGTGGGGAAATAACCGTGGGAGCTGTGGCCTCCACGCGTAAGATAACGGTGTGAATGCGATGCGGAGAGTACTTTCAGGAGCACTGCTGTTCGCATGCGCACTCGCCTGCGGCCGGGCGGAGTCGGTGCAGCAGCTGCCCCAGCCCACCAGTTATGTCAGCGACTTCGCCGGTGTGATCGACCCCGGTTCCCGAGCGGAGATCGAGCAGCTCGCCGCGCAGGTGGAGACCAAGACCCACGCTACCATTGAGGTGGCCACCATCCGGTCCCTCGACGGTCAGGACATAGACTCCTTCACGACGGCGCTCGAAGACAAGTGGAAGGTAGGACCCAAGGGCTCGGATAAGGGCATCTTGATGCTGTTCGCGATCCAGGATCACAAGGACCGCATTGAAGTGGGGTATGGGCTCGAGGGCATTCTGAACGATGCCAAGGTGGGCGACATCCGGCGCAGCATGAATGCGGAGCTCGAGCAGGGCCAGTATGGACCTGCGATTGAGATGGGAACGCAGGAGATCGCCAATGTGATCGCCGCGGACGCTGGAGTTACGCTGACGCCCCCCGCACAGCCGCAATCCCAGATTTACACGCAGGCGCCGGCTCATCATCACACCAACTGGATCGGCCTGGTGCTGTTTCTCATCTTCATCCTGTTCATGTTCCGGGGCGGCGGCGGTGGCCGAAGCGGCTGGTTGTGGTTCCTGCTCGGCAACATGATGGG
>CAXUIM010000212.1:0-3210 GCA_964250885.1 uncultured Acidobacteriaceae bacterium
TGCGATGCGTGATGCAGGTCACGTGAAAGACCGGATACTCGTCCTGCATGGTGTAGAAGCCGGTGTGGTCTCCGAACGGCCCCTCGGTCCGTAGCTCACCCAGCTCCACATAGCCCTCCAGCACGATCTCAGCCGTTGCCGGTACTTCCAGGTCCACGGTTTCGCAGCGCACCAGCTCCACCGGCTTCTGGCGCAGGAAACCGGCGATGAGATACTCCTCCACCTCAGGCGGCGCGGGCACAATTGCCGAGAAGGTCGTCGCCGGATCCGTCCCGATCGCCACGGCGACCTCCATCCGCTGGCCGCGAATCTTGGTCAGCACGGTCTGCGGAACACTTGCCATGTTTGCGGCCGCCACGGTTCCTCCGGCGGTCAGAGCCATCACATCGACCGCGCCCTCCGCGCTGCCGGCAGCCTGACGCAGGCGCTCGCGGAGATGCTCGGCCGCGACCTTCTGCCGCTGCCAGTGCATGCCGGTCGTCCTGGCGTCGTACACCTGCATGCGATACATCCCCACATTCCGCTTGCCCGATCGCGCGCCGGAGCTTCCCGGCTCGCGCGTCACCACGCAGGGCAGCGTGATGAAGCGGCCGCCATCGCCGGGCCAGGTCTGCAGCACCGGGAATTTGAGCAGGTCCACCTGATCGCCGCGCAGGATGACCTGCTTGCACGGCGCGCGGTTCGCCGCCACGACCCTGGGGAAGAATCCACCCACTTCGGCCAGCATGGGCAGCATCTTCAGTTTGTCCATCAGCCCGACCGGCGCGACCGGGTGCAGCAGCGTCTGGATGCGTCCGGCTACATCGTCCAGTGACTGGACGCCCAGCGCCAGCCGCATCCGGCGCTCGCTGCCGAACTGATTCATCAGCACGCGGGCGCCTTTGTAGCCCTTCACATTCTCGAACAGCAGCGCCGGTCCACCGGCCTGCGCTGTTCCCCGGCCGCTCTTGGCGGCGCGGTCGGCGATCTCCGCCATCTCCAGGATCGGCGACACCTCGGCCGTGACCCTTTTCAACTCACCGGCGCTGTCCAGCGCCTTGATCCAGTCGCGCAAGCTCTCGTATGCCAAAACCTGACCCTCTTCCTGGGATCCTCGATCTCGTCCAGAGAATCTCGATCCGAGGTTGATTAGAGCATTTCTCCTGTCGCTGTACAGCGATTTGTGCGAGTGCCGTTTTCCCTCGGCAGCACAGGCAGAACTGTCTCTTAAGAGCAGAAGACTGCGGCCGCAATCTGATCCGGGCACAAGCGTTGCCAAATGGGAGCTCGTCACCGCGCCGGGGGGATCTCCGGCCGAAGCGGCCGGGTTCGCTCAAATTGCCTGGATCATCTCCACCGGATAACCCGCGTCCTTCCATCCCTGCAGACCGCCGCGCAGCGGCCGGACCCGCCGGACACCCATGCGGCGGAGCTCGAGAGCCACTTTGGCGCTGGTCTCCTCGCTCGGGCAGGTGCAGTACAGAACGATGTCGCGATCCGTGGGGATCATCTCGCGGCGTTGCTTCAGGTCGTCCGGCCCGATGCGCAGGGCTCCCGGCAGGACTAAAGGATCGGTCAGGACGTCCAGGGGATGCCGCAGGTCGACGATGAACGGCCGCTCCAGGCCCTCCCGCTTGGCGTCATCGATCATGGCCAGCAATTGCGCCGGTTCCAGGCGCAGGCCGCGCAGCTCCGATTCAAACTGCCGCCGCTTTACAAAGCGGTAGACCACCACCGCCAGCACCATCAACAGCACCAGCATTACGGCGAAATGGCCGAGCATGGAGAAGAACTCGCTGCTGCGCTTGGCCAGATCCCCGAAGAATCTTCCGGCAAACAGCCAGGCGCCAGCCCAGATCAGCGTGCCCCCCATGTCGTAGCTCAGGAAGCGCCCGTAGGACATTTTGGCCTCTCCCGCAATGGGAGCGGCCATGGTGCTGACCCCGGGCACGAATTTCGCGAACAGCAGGGTCACCGCACCCCGCCGGGTCAGGTGAGATTCGGCGCGGGTCACGCAAGTGGCGGCCTCCAGCGAAAACCGGCAGAGCAGGTTCAGTACCCGGCTGCCATAGCGCTTTCCCAGGAAATACCACGCGGAATCTGAAAACAGGCAGGCCAGCATGACGATCGGAAGGGCATATGCCAGATGCAGCTTATGGGCAGCGCTCATGGTTCCGGCGGCCAGCATCACCGGAACACTGGGGATGGGTATGCCGCCCTGCTCCACCAGCACCCAGCCGAAGAGAACGGCGTACGTGTGATGAATCAGCAGATTCCATACCCAACCCATATAGCCTCCTTCAGGGAGCCCACAATTGTGCTCTGCAACCTACACCCGATGATAAGTAGATGATCTCTCATCAGATGCGTCGCAGAAAGCTTTCTTGTGCAAAAGCACATGGCCCGGAACCTGCCGGGCCATGTGCCTTCGAGTAAGGCTATCAAAGTGGATTCTGTCTGAGTTCTGCCTGGCCGGATGGTTCCTGGCTCAAACCGCATGGGTCAGCGGCATCTCCACCAGGTGCTGGCCTATGAACCAGGACTGCAGTTCATTGCCGCGCAGAATGTCGCTCACCACCATATCGTTGGTGCCGTCGTCGCCGGCTTTGTCGGCTGCTTCTGCAATGTCGTGACACTCCTGCATGATCAACTTATGCGCCCGGAGCAGCCTAGAAATCTGTACCGGCGCCTCTTCCCGCCCCCGCGGCGGCCGCTCAATCTGGGTTACCTCCGCTACGTCGGCGCTCATGGCGATCGAGACACCGCCCAGAAGCTGGATACGCTCCGCAATCGTGTCTACCATTTCCACTTGCTCCTCAAAGTGTTTATCGAAGAGCAGGTGCAGCTGGTAGAAGGTCGGGCCCGCGACCTGCCAATGATGCTTCTTGTACATATCGCGGAGCACGATGGAGTCGGCCAGGAGCTGATTCAGCTGCTTGCACATGTCCGCCCGAACGCCCGCATCCAGACGATGCGGAAGATCCTGCACCACATCGCCCCACTTCTGGATCTCCTTCGCCTGCTGCTTCCACTGCTCTGTTACAAAGTCGTGTTTCTCCGGTTTCACCATCGCAACTGCCATAGTTAACCTCCTGCCTCTCAGATGCCCCGCCCTCCTCCCGCGTCAGGAATAAGCCAGCGGTAACGAAATTGTTTCGCGGCTCTTCTGCAGCCACTTGCGTCGCATCGAAATCCTTCCCACCCACTTCCAGGGCGAGGTAAAAGATCGGT
>CAXUIM010000212.1:3310-7378 GCA_964250885.1 uncultured Acidobacteriaceae bacterium
GGAGCGCAACCAGATGAACGACTCCACCTATGCTTTTCCCGACGAACGAAAAGAGCCGCTCAACGACGCCAGTCACGTCCGCAATGCGATCGCGCGCTTTGACCAGGTGAAGGGAGTCTCCGATGAGGAGCGGGAGAAGGCCTTCCACCGGATCAAGGCCGCCGCGAAGAAGTTCGGCGTGGAAATGCCCGAAACCAACTGGAAACAGCTGGGCAAGAAACCGCACACGGCGAACTCCGCGTCGAAGTAGACGCAGCCCCACAGCTTGCCGCCAAAGCGGGCGCGGAGCTGGATGCCGCGCACAGCCCTTCTCGAGATTGAAGCGCGAGAAACCGCCCGTAAAGCATGTCATCAAGCCGGATAAGCGAGACCCGGGAAGTCACGGATGCACGCGGTCGCGATAGTAGTGCAATCAGCGCTGAAAGCAGCGAGCCACCGGGAGAAACCCCCGATGGCTCGCTGCGTATCCTGACAGGCTGCAGATTGTGCAGGCACGCTCCCTGAACCTGCCGTCCTCGGATCTGGCTACTTCACCCCTACGCTGGGCTCCACGGACATGCCGATGCGCAGTGCGTGATCTTTGTTCTCCTGCTGCAGGTTGGTGAAGTTGATGCGCACGGGGATTCTCTGCACTACCTTCACATAGTTCCCGGTGGCATTCTCCGGCGGAAACAGGCTCAGCGAGGATCCCGTCGCTCCGCCGATCTGGTCCACCTTGCCGGTGAACTTACGGCCGCCCAGCGCATCGACTTCGATCTTCACGGTCTGGCCGACCTTCATTGCCTTCAGCTGCGTTTCCTTGAAGTTAGCCGTTACCCACAGGTCCTCCAGGGGAACGATGGTCATCAGCGACTGGCCGGTACTGAGGTTCGCGCCGACCTCCACGCTCTTGCGACTGACAATCCCGGTGATCGGCGCTGTCACGTGGGTGTAGCCGAGATTCAGCTTGGCCTGATCCACCTGCGCCTGAGCCTGCTTGACGGACGCCGCCGCCGCGTCCGCCCGGGCCCGTTGCACGGCCTCCTGTTTGGGACCATTTCTCTGGCTCTGTTGTGCCTGCGCCTGCGCCTGCGAGAGCCGCTCCCGCATCATCTGGATGGCATCCTGCTGCGCCTTCACGTCCCGCTCCGCCTCTTCCAGCCCGGCCTGGTCCGCGGTCGCGGTCGCCACCGCTGCATCGTACTGCTGTTTGGAGATGACATCCTTGGCCACCAATGGGGTGTAGCGATCGACGTCGATCTGCGCCTTGAGCGCATTGGCCTTGGCCTGCTGCACACGCGATTGCGCCGCCAGGGCCTGGGCTTCCGCCTGCTCCACCGAGGCCTGACCGCTGGCCACATCGGACCCGGAGGTGTAGATGGTGGTGCGAACGGTCACGCTGGTTATCGGAACGTTGGCCGTCGCCTGCTCGTACTGAGCCTTGGCGTCTGCCAAGTTGGCCTGGGCCTGCTCGAGCGCGACCTGGAAATCGCTGGGATCCAACTCCGCGATCGGATCGCCCTTGTTCACGAACTGCTCCTCGGACACATACACGCGGGTTACCTGGCCAGCCACGCGCGAGCTCACCTGGTACAGGTTTCCATCCACCTGCGCATCATCGGTATCTTCCGTGAAGGTGGAGCGCCAGTAGAACAGGCCTGCAATCAGCACCAGCAATATCACCACGGCGATGATGATCCACTTGCGATTGCTCTTCTTCTTCGGAGGTTCCGGCTCCTTGTCGGGCTTGTCGCTGGGCGGGTTGGACTGGCTGGGCTGACCGCCCTTGGCGTCGTCCCCCTGGGGCTTGATCTGGACCGTCCCCGAGATCTGCGCCGTCTGCGTACCCTGCTCATTGTTTTGTTGATTCTGGTCGGCCACGCTTACTTTCCTCCGAGATAGTCCTTGTAGTTAGTCGATGCCACACCGAGCGCGCGCGCCAGCGAAAGCTTGGCCACATTGTGCTGGTAGAGTGCGCTGATGTACTGATCTTCGGCCTGGCGATCGGTGGCCAGCGCCTGCGAAACCGGCAGATCGTCCGCCACACCGGCCTTGAACCGTTGCTGCGCCTCGCTCAAAGCCTCGCGGGCGAGTTCCACATTGCTCTGGGTCGCCTGCACCAGCTTGGCCGCCGTCTGGATGTCCAGGATCGAGTCGCGTACATCGGCATTGACCTGCTGAATCTGATCAGAAAGCTTGGCCGAAGCCTGATCGAACTGGGCGGCCGCGACCTCTTCCGCTCCATGGGTCTGCGCGATCTGCAGAACGGGAACACTCACCTGGCCGGTGGCGGTATAGGTTCCATGCGAATGCGCCACCGTGGTCCCCAGATCGCCGAAGTTGCCGTTCGCACTGACTTCCGGAAGCTGCTGATCGAAGGCCGCCTTCTTGCCGGCTTCGGCCCCCTTCTTCTGCTCCACGGCGGCTGCCACATCCTTGCGCTGCTTCAACGCCTGCGTGAAGGCCGTCTGCGGGTCCGGAGTGTCCAGCGCGGCAAATGGCGCCGAGTCGCTCAGGTCGAACTTTTGGTCCAGGGGCAAGCCGATCACTCGCGCCAGTGCAATCTTGTCTTTCTCCAAATCGTTCTTGGCCGCGATCAGGCTCTGCTCTTCATTTTGATAGTCCACCTGCGCGCGCAGCACATCGAGCCGCGGGCTGGTCCCGGCCTCATGCGCCGCCGTAGCCTGATCCAGGGACAACTTGGAGCTGTCCAGCTCCGCCTGCACCGCCAGGATTCGCGACTGATCCGCTATGCAGAGCAGATAGGCGTTGCCCACGGTCAGCACCACCAGGTCGCGTGCATCCTGCGCGTTCAACTTGGCCGCCTGGAAGTTATGTTTGGACGCCAGGTAGTTCTGAAATGCCTGCAGGTCCACCAGGTTCTGCGTGAGGTAAGAGCGAAAGTCCTCGATCTGGAACGGACCCACAATAGAGGGAAAGCCCGGAATCTTCAGGCCGTAGGCCGCCAGATTGATCTGTTCCACGGTAATCGAGGCGCCCGCCGTCACCGTGGGCAGGAGCTGCTGTAATTCCTCCAGCCGCTGCCCGTTGGCGGACAGCTGATTGGAACTCTGCAACACAAGACCGAGGTTCGCTCTGAGTCCGCGCTCCATCGCATCGTCGAGACTGAGAGGAAGAACGCCCGCGGTCGCCTTTCCGGTGACGATACTGCCCCGGTAGCTGGGGTCGGTTCCCCCTTGCGACGTGCTGCTCGAGGGCGTCACCGCCGGGCCCGGCGCCGCCAGCTGCTGCTGCGCCTGCACGGCCGTACCCAACGCCGATCCCCCCTGGGAAGTTGGGTTGGATCCTCCCGCGGTACTGCTTGTGGGCGATCCCGAGGAGGGTGGTCCGGTCTGTGCGGTCAATCCGGGTACCGCCGTTGCGGCACAGATCACAGCCACAATCACGGCGATCGCGTCCCAGGACGCGCGTCTCTTCATTTCAGCCATAAATTCCATGCTATATCGAGTGCAGAACCCCGTTCCCATGCCTGGCTGCAGGTATCTGTGTCTTACAGATGCAGCTCCCCGGCCGATGTATGCAAAACTTGCCGGTTGCAAACACACCACCTCGCGTTCCCGTTACACTGGCTGGGACAATTTCAGGAGTACCTGCAGATCATGTTTCTCGGCATCGACGTCGGCACCGGCGGAACTCGCGCTCTCCTCATCGACAGGGATGGCACAATCCTGGGCTCGCACTCCGCGGATCATGGACCGATTCGCTCCGAACACGTGGGCTGGGCCGAACAGGAGCCGGAGGACTGGTGGCGCGCCACCCAGCTGGCTGTCCGCGGAGCGTTACAGGCGGCCGCCGCCGCGGGCCACACCAGCGCGGCGGGCTCGCCGGAAGTGGAAGCCGCCGGCCTTACCGGCCAGATGCACGGATGCGTGATGCTGGATGCCTCCGGCGCGGTCCTTCGCCCGGCTCTGATCTGGTGCGATCAGCGCACGCAACCGGAGTGCGACTGGCTGACCGGCGCCATCGGCGCCGATCGCCTGCTGCAGCTCGCCGCCAATCCCGCTCTGCCTAATTTCACCCTCACCAAGCTGCTCTGGGTGCGGCGCCATCAACCTGAGATCTTCAGCC
>CAXUIM010000213.1:0-7346 GCA_964250885.1 uncultured Acidobacteriaceae bacterium
GCACTGGGCTGCGGCACTGGGCTGCGGCACTGGGCTGCGGGAGTTGGACTGCGCCCTGGCGCAACCCACCATCGTGAATCGGTGGATCCCGCATAGCCGAGGCACCGCAACCCGACCACCGGCTATGGAGAAGATGGAACCGCTGCTCGGTTCCCCCCTCCCCACAGCCCTGACCACGGCTGCCTGACCTAAACATAAAACGAACAAAAACCGAAGCTCCTGCCTCCCCTTCCCTCGCCGCGGTGTATAAGGATGTCCCGGCACAAACTGTAAAGGATGTCCCGGCACTTGACACGCTGTTTGCGCATGGGTGGGGTAGAGAGCCACATAAGAACCAGGTTACGATGCCCTCTCCAACAGGCGCGAACAGTCAATCTGCTGTTGTTGCTGGGCATCGTGCAGACGGGCTATCGTGGCATCCAGCCGATTCCTGTCCCATCCGCACTGCTCCTGGGCACGCGCAATCTCCGGGTTGAGCACCTGTTCGGCTGGGCCGCCGGCAATCCTACGTACGGCAACAAAGTTGCTCGCTGACAGCGCTGTCCGCAGCAAAGCGCCATCTACCTGGTAGCTCGGCGTGCGAGTCGCCAGGATGCGTTCCACGGCAGCCGCCATCTTCTCGCGATCATAATCCCCCGCCAACTCCTTGACGCCCCTCGCAACGATTTCGTGCGCTGTCCGAAAGTCCATCGACGTGGCGCGGACCAGAGTATCAGCTAACTCGGTGACGGTGAGAAAGCTGGCTTCAGCCTTGGCGGCCATTCGATCGGTCTTGAATTGCGTCTCGTCCAGAAGCCCGGCCATCAGCCGCAGACTGCGCGCGGCATCGTCAAACACGGTGTAAACAAGCGGCTGAAGGTCATCCTCACCGTCGTTCATGTCTGCAAAAGGAGTGTTGTGCAGACTGCCGATGACTGCCTGCGCTTGCGTCATGGCTCGGCTGGCAAGAATTCGCACATGCTCAAGCGGAACCGGGTTTCTCTTTTGCGGCATGATGCTGCTGATTTGAACGTAGCCTTCGCTCAACAGTACATAACCGAACTCGACGGTGCTCCACTGCAGGAGATCCTGGACAAACCGGCCCAGGTTCAACAGGCTCACCGCAATTACGGAGCATGCCTCGGTGAGGTAATCAACCGCGGCGATCGCGCCATAGGAATTTGTCTGCAGTCTGTCGAAGCCCAGGCGCGCGGCGGTATATTCCCGGTCGATAGGGAAACCAGTGGTGGTGATGGCACATGCTCCCAGAGGCGATCGGTTGATGCGTTCATAGGCTGCCTGCAGCCTCTCCGTATCACGTTCGAAGCACTCGATCACGGCCATCAGATAGTGGCCGAGCGTTGTGGGCTGTGCAGGTTGGTTATGGGTATAAGCCGGCATCATTGATCCGCGATGTTCCCACGCCAGGTTGACCAGACGCTCACGGAGTTCGATCAACGACCGGGTGACATCGATGACGCGTTCGCGCAGAACCATGCGGTAGATAGTGAGGCCGATATCGTTTCTGCTTCGGGCTATGTGCATCTTTCCGGCCAGGCCGTAACCGCAGATTCCGGCAAGCCTCTGTTCGACCAGGAAGAAAAGATCCTCAAAGTTGCCGTCGTACGGGGTATTTCGGATCTCTTCCAGATCCAGCGCCTGTAACGCATGCAGACACTGGGCCGCTTCGCACTCCGGCATGATCCCCTGTTTTGCCAGCATCAGCGTATGGGCGCATTGAATCGCGATGAGCGGGCCAAGGAAGAACCGTTTGGCGTCTTCGAAGACTCGGGTCAGAACGGTGTCACGATAGATGGACGCCGGAAACTCGGAGAGTTTACGCGCGGTTAACAAGCCGGAAGCGGATCCCGCTGGGGCAGGACCCGCTTCCGAATTGCTGTCCTGAATCATCTCTGATGTCCTGATACGCGGGGGTTAGAAAGGGATGACCGAAGAGTCGACACTCTTTCGTTCACTGTTCATTTTCGTTCACTGTTCATTATAGTGTTCCACTTAGCGAGACAACCTAGAAGAGGATTTTCAGTGAAAGCTGCACATTGAATGGTTCGCCGGAGCCGATACCAGGCGCGCCGTTATAGTCGCCGATGGTGTCGGAGCTTTGTCCAAAGTTCGATCCTGCCAGAACGCCAGAGGGAGGCGCAAGGTTGACGCGGTTGAAGACATTGAAGACTTCTACGCGGAACTGCGATCTGACCCGGTCACCCCAGATAGGTGAGTTTTTCAGGAAGGAAAGATCCACATCGCTGAAGCCAGGTCCTGGAATCTGGTTACGCCGCAAGTTGCCATACGTACCATAAGCCGGTGTAGAAAATACAGCGGGGTTGATCCACTGGACATAGGAGTGACTCACGAGCGCTCTGTCAACGCCGGCCGTCGGGTTGCCGCTGATATCCGGGCGGTCCTCATTCTCTCCCGTTCCACTTGCGTCTGATCCAACCAGAATCGGGAATGGTTCACCGGTGTTGAAGTGCAGAATGTTGTTTAGTTCCCAGCCGTGCGAAAGCCAACCCGGTCCGATATGGCTGCCGGGAATGTCATAAGTCAGGTACGACGCAAAGTGATGACGTATGTCATAGTTCGAGCTGCCGTAATCCTGCTTCAGGTTGAATGAATTTTCTGGATTACTGCAGCAAACGGCTGTCGAGTCATCCAGGTTATGACTCCACGCATAAGAAAATTGACTCGTCAAACCGTGCCAGGTGCGCGCACGCAGCGTAACCTGGAGTGAATTGTAGTTGGCGGTCGCCGCAGAATTTACCTGGTTGATAATGCCGTAATTCGGAAACTCCTGGAAGTATGGCCGCGTGGATTGTTGAAAGGGAAACGCGTCTCCGTTCGGCCCGATGACCATCGTCGGATTGTTTCCGCTGCCCAGGGCGGCCTGATTGATGTCCTCAATGACAGTGTTCTTGCGGCTTTCCGAGCCGACATATCCGATAGTCCAGATCCAATGGCTGCCCAGGCTCTGCTCCACATTCAGGCTGTACATCTCGGTGTACGGATTGCGAAATTTCTGGCTGGCGGAATAGATGGCCAGCACATTGCTGCCGCTCGCGGAATCTTCCGTGGCAGGAAATACCGGCTGATTGAGCTGATATCCCGGTACGCCGGGCGTACCGTTTGTAGTGATGGTATAAACGGGGTCGGCGCCGACCGGGTTATCGATCACCCCGACCGCACCATTGTTCGGCATTGAGCCGTCATTTATAAACGACTGCGCCGCCGGCTGATCGAAGTAAATACCGTACGAGCCGCGCAGTACCAGCGTGGGTTGAAGCTGCAGTGCAAAGCCAAGGCGCGGCGAGAAGCTGGTCTTGTCAGATGGGAAAATGTAAGGGACGCCCTGTCCGGCGACGACGAGGCCGCCTGCACTCGGAATAAACGTGGATAAATTTTTGGTGTTGGCATAAATCGGCTGCTGGTAGTCGTAGCGCACGCCGTAGTTCAAGTTGAACTTCGACGTGACCTGGTAGGAATCCTGTGCGTAGCCGCTGCCGGTATGCGCGTAAAGCAAGCGTTCCTGATTGCCGCGTGTGACCGACGACTGATAGTCGTATCCAGCCAGGAAATCGGCGAGTGCCAGGGTATTCGGGTCCACGTTTGTATCGGCCCCCCACGGTCCCTGCTGACCCGTAAAACTGAAGCTCCCGCGCGCGCCGAAGTTATAGAAGATGTCGATGTAGGCGCGGCGATACTCGCCTCCTAATCGCAGCTCGTGTTTGCCTATGTTCCACGAGACGGCATCGGTCAGGTGGCCGGTGATGTCTTGACGGCCAGAGACTGGTGTCAACCCAATCGGATCGAAACCGTTGATCGAAATCTGGGGAGCACCGAAAAGAATTGGATTGGTTATGCCAGTGTCCAAGCCTACGCTTGAGGGATTGATGTCGTGCACGGCATCGCCGAATACCTGCTGGAAATAGTTCACGCCTGCCAGCACCTGATTGGTGAGATTCGGCCGCAGCGTGACGTTGTAAATGACGTCGTAGTTCTGGACGTGCGTAGGCAACTGCAGATAGTACTCGCTGATGTGCGAGCCGTTTGGCGCCGTCTGAGAGCCCTGACCGAAGAACCAGCGCGCCGAGAGGTGCTGATTATCGTTGAAGTTATGATCGAACTTGGCCAGAAGGTTGTGGCTGTAGCCAGTTGAGGGGTTGGGATTGAAGTAGTTCTCGGCGTTGGCAGGACCCTGCAGCACATTGGAAGGCCAATAAGTCGCCAGCAGATTCGCAGAAACCTGGCTCTCCGGCACAGGCGCATAGCTGCCGAAAGCATTATTTGCATTGTTCAACACGGCCAGCGCGGCGGCCTGGTACGCCTGCGAAGGCTCGGTCGCCTGCGCCTGGTTGCCGATTACGTACTTCTGTTCCTCGTAATTTAGAAAGAAGAACGTATGATCGCGCCAGATCGGGCCGCCCAGCGAGCCGCCAAACTGCTGGTTACGCAATTCGTTCTTGTGCTCCCCTGGCGGAGCGAACGGTGATTGAGCAGCCAGCGCCTCGTTGCGGTTGTAGTAGTAGGCCGAGCCGTGCAGCTGGTTCGTTCCCGACTTGATGGCAATGTTCTGGACGCCGCCCGGATTACGGCCCACCTCGCTATTGCCCGCCGTCTGCAATGAGAACTCGTCGATGGAATCAATGGGCAGTACCGTCGCCGCAATCCCCGCCACGCCGGGCTGATTAACCGCATAGTTGCCGATGTACAGGTCGTTGTTGTCCGAGCCTTCAATCTGGTAGTTCACTTGCCCAGGCCGCGTTCCATTCACCGACCCGTTTCCTTCGTACCCGGCAAACGCAGGAGACTGGTCGATCAACTGCGAAAAGTCGCGCCCGTTCAGCGGAATGTTCTGAATCGACTTATCGTCGACGACCGTGTTCTGACTGAAGCTGGTTGTGTCCAGCGCCAGGCTGTTCGCGGAAACTTCCACTGTGGACGCCTGTTGCGCAACGCCAAGCTTTACCGGTAGCGTGTAGAGATTGCCCGACGACACCGTCACACTATTGACGACGGTGGTCTGAAAACCATTCGCGCTCACCGTCACTGTGTATTGCCCTAGCGGCAGATCGTTGAACAGAAACTCTCCGGCCGCCGAAGTTGTGCCGGTGTAACTCGTCGTAGTGGCATTGTCGGTGACCAATACCTTCGCCTGAGGAATAACCGCGCCCGAGGCGTCGTCGACCGTGCCGTTAATCCCTCCGCGGAATGTTTGGGCGCTCGATGTGCAGGGTAGAAACAGCAACCCACCCAGAACGAGAAGGAGAGATAGACGCAACCACTTGAAGTACATGAGTCCCCCAAAGACGTCTTGATCGGGCCGAAAGGGCCATTGATGAAAAGGATGGATTCAGTGTAATACGATGGCAGAGGCTTCAGAGAGGCGGCGCACCGCAGAAGCTGCGCGCCATGCCAGACGATTAGATCTCTATCTACGAGATGATGTTCAACAGGAATCAGGCCGTGCAGCCCGTGAAGAAACCATCGCCAGACGCGCCAACGTTGCGTTGTGCGAGCGACAACAATCTGTACGGGGTGAATTGCATGCCGCGGGGAACATGCAGCTTATGTTAAGTAAGCTCTCCCGGCTTGTCAATTTACCGGGCACTTCAATTCTGGCGGCTCGCATCCTTCCTCTGAAATCGGAAGTCCAACTTCTGCCGGATACTTGATCTTGAGAGGATGTGCTTCAAGCTAGCGTTTGCCAAGCCGCCGACACATGTATGAAACGTATGATGGGCATGCGATTGCCTAATGCTCATTGGTGAATGATGCCCTCTCGATCTCCCCAGCCGAACGTGCGCCCCCGCGGAAGCGATTTTGCGTTTCCACTGAAGTTCTGGATGCTGGTGGTCGTGAGCGGTATCGGCGCGGGCATCGGCGGTGGACTCCTGATGCGACTGCTGCATGCGACGCAGCAGATCTCGTACACCTATCACACGGGCACCTTTCTGGAGGCGACCGCGAAAGTCTCGGGCGAGCACCGCGTTCTGGTGCTGCTGCTGGCGGGCGTGATCGCCGCAGGCGTACGGCTGGCGCTGAAGCTGGCGAGCGGCGGCACGGCAGCCGATCTGGCCGAGAGCATCTGGTTCAAGTCGGGCAAACTGCCGTTGGGACAAACCCTCGCGCGTGCGGTGCTGTCAATCGTTATCGTCGGGATGGGAGTGTCGCTGGGGCGCGAAGGTGCTCTGAAGCAAACCGGCGCCGCGATCGCCAGCAAGCTCTCGGAGTGGTTCGATCTTCCGCCCGCGCAGAGACGTCTGCTGGTGGCATGCGCCGCCGGTGCAGGAATGGCGGCGGCGTACAACGTACCCTTCGGGGGTGCGATCTTCGCCGTCGAGGTGCTGCTCGGTACGCTCGCGCTTCCCTTGATGCTGCCCGCGCTTGCGGCCTCGTTCATTGCAACGGGTGTCTCGTTTCTCCTGCTGCCCGCCGAGCCAACCTACCAGGTGCCTGCCTATCATCTGCACGTCGCGGACGCGCTCTGGGCATGCGTCGCGGCCCCGATCCTTGGTCTGGTGGCGTATCTTTGGTTGCGGTTGATCGTGTGGGCTGATGCGGTAAAGCCCGGTGGATGGAAGGCGCTGGTGGCGCCTGTCGTCGTGTTTACGCTGTTGGGCGTGGTCGCGATTGCCTACCCTGATGTGCTGGGGAACGGCAAAGGGTTGGTGCAACTTGCATACGCGAACGACCTCGGTCTAAAGCTCCTGCTGCCGCTCTTTGTCCTGAAACTCATCGCCGCTCCTGCCTGCTTGAGCACGGGCACGCCGGGTGGCCTGTTTACCCCAACCCTGACGGTGGGCGCTTTGGCTGGGGCGGTTCTGGGTCATCTCTGGGGTATCCTGCTGCCCGCACCGAATCTCGGAGCGTTTGCCATTATCGGTTCGGCTGCTGTTCTGGCGGCTGCAACGCAAGGGCCGGTCTCAGCGGTCGCCTTCGTTCTGGAACTGACCAACCATGCCGATTCAATCATGGTTCCCATGCTGCTGGCCATCGTTGGGGCATCGCTTGTGACCGGAGCGCTCGACAACCGGTCTATCTATTCGGGCGGCGTGAAGTTCGGCATGGCAGCGGCGGAGAAGAAGAGGCTCCGCGGAACCGCCTTTGACCGGTATGCGACGAACACGTACGCGGTCGGCACCTCAGCAGCCGACTATCCGACGGTGCTGCAGCGCATGCTCGGCCAACAGCATCCGATGTTTGTGCTGGATAACGAAGGCAAGCTGCGGGGCGCAATCTTCGTGGATGACCTTATCGGGTGCGATCCCGGGGCGCCGAAGGTGCTCACGACGGCCGCCGACCTGGCGCGGCCCATCGACCCTCTCCTCACGACAATGACAGAGTCTGAGGCG
>CAXUIM010000214.1:0-1523 GCA_964250885.1 uncultured Acidobacteriaceae bacterium
CTGGATCATGTGCAGGGCCGCGCCTATGTGTACACCCCCGGTGCGCATGGATGGACGAAACAGCGCCTCAGCCTGCCGGAGAACGTATCGGTAGAAATCGTGACGACAGGAGAGCTCGATAACCGGTTCTTCCTCGGAATCGAGAGCTTTCTAAGGCCGCCCTCGGTGTGGCTGGGCGACGCGAGCCAGGCAACAGTCGCGGAAACCAAAGCGCAACCCGCGCTGTTCAATGCCTCCAGGGACACCGTCGACCAGTACGAAGCCACCTCCACGGACCGCACGAAGATCCCGTACTTCGTCGTCCATCCGGCGGGCATGGCTTTGGACGGTTCGCACCCGACGCTCTTGACGGCCTATGGCGGGTTTGAAATCTCGATGACGCCGAGATACTCCGCCTACAACGGGAAACTCTGGCTCGAAAAAGGCAATGTGCTTGTGTTGGCAAATATCCGCGGCGGCGGCGAGTTCGGGCCGGCCTGGCATGAGGCCGGACTGAACGTCCATCGCCAGCGCATCTACGACGACTTTGCCGCGGTCGGCCAGGATCTGATCACTCGAGGGATCACCTCAACGCCGCATCTGGGCATAGAAGGCGGATCCAACGGTGGTCTGTTGATGGGCGTCGAAATGGAGCAGCATCCCACCCTTTGGCACGCCGTGGTTATCCAGGTGCCACTGCTGGACATGCTCGGCTTTGAGCACATCGCCGCGGGCGCGAGCTGGGTGGGCGAATACGGCTCCGTTTCCGTTCCCGAGCAGCGCGCCTTCCTCGCCAGCATATCGCCCTATAACCAGCTCAAGCCCGGCGTTACCTATCCGGAGCCGCTGATCTTCACCACGACCAAAGACGATCGCGTGGGTCCGCAGCACGCCCGCAAATTCGCCGCCAAGATGGAGGAGTTCCACGAACCCTTTTTCTACGATGAGATCACCGAGGGCGGCCACGGCGCCGGCGCGGATCTGAAGCAGGAAGCCGGCACGTACGCCCTGACCTACACCTACCTGGATCGCAAGCTGAATAACTCCCCAAACTAAAACGGACGGGCGCCCTTTTCTTGAGGAAGACGCCCGTGACCCCCACGCTGCGGGTACGTCTCCGCGGATCATTGCGCGGGTCGACCGACTCTTGGCACCCAGCCATGAGACCCTTGCAGCAATGCAGTCCAGACTTCGGTTGGGTCTTCTTCTTTCGCTGCTCGGGGTTTCAGCCCTGGACATTTCAATCCAGTTCGTGTCGGCCCAGCTCGTCTCAACCCAGCTCGTGACGGCCCAGCTCGTGACGGCCCAGCTCGTGACGGCCCAGCTCGTGTCAACCCAGCTCGTCTCGGCCCAGCTCGTCCCGGTCCAGACCGGCTCCGGGCGAAGGGGCTCTGGGCCCGCCGGAGCCACACCCACTGCGCGGACCCAGGAGGGAGAAGCGCAAACCGGAGAAGCGCAAACCGGACAAGCGCAAACCGGACCCGCGCAAACCGGACAAGCGCAAACGGCGCCCCCCCCCGCCGGGGCCCGGGCGGGGGCGGCGG
>CAXUIM010000214.1:1533-7343 GCA_964250885.1 uncultured Acidobacteriaceae bacterium
CACACCCACTGCGCGCACCCTGGTGGGACACGCGCAAACCGCACAAGCGCAACCCGCACAAGCCCAAACCGCGCCCGCCACGGCGGGAGCCGGGGCGGGCGCTCCTCCTGTGACTCCCACGGTGCAGCAATCCGTCACGGTCACCGCGGACCGCGGCCTGGTGGGCATCACCGACTCCGCTGCCAGCGTCGCCGTGCTGGCGCAGAAGCAGCTGGAGCGCGAGCCCGGGCTCGCGCTCGACGACAGCCTGCACCAGGTCGCCGGCTTTCAGCTCTTCCGCCGCACCAGCTCGTGGACCGCAAATCCCACCTCGCAGGGTCTCAGCCTGCGCGGGCTGGGCAGCACGGCCGCCAGCCGCACCCTGGTCGTAAGCGATCAGATCCCGCTCAACGACCCCTTCGGCGGCTGGATCCACTGGGATGAGATTCCCACGCTTGCGATACAGCAGGTGCAATTGCTGCGCGGCGGTTCAGCCGATCTCTATGGGTCGAGCGCCATTGGCGGTGTGGTCGACATTGTCCCGATTGCGCCCACAGGGCCGCCGTCCTTCCAGTTTGCCGCCGACGCCTCCGGGGCCACCGAGAATTCTGCACTGGAAGATGTCCTGGCTTCCGGCGTTACGCCTCATCTGGCGGCTCTGGGCGCCTTTACCGGGCTGAACACCGGAGGCTATGTAACCACCGCGCCGGCTCTCCGCGGCAGCGTGGATATCCCGTCCAATGTTGCCGCGAAGAGCGGCCGTCTCGAGCTCCAGACCCCTCCGTCGCAGAGTCCGTTCAGCGCGTTCCTGCTCGGAAATGTGCTGAACGAAGCCCGCTCCAACGGAACCCCGGACCAGACCAACGGAACTCGTCTGTGGCGCTATTCCGGGGGCGCCGACGACACCGGCTCTCTCACCCGGCTGACGCTGCGCGCCTTCGGCTCGCGCGAGAGCTATCGCCAGAGCTTCTCCTCCATCGCTGCCGACCGCGACAGCGAAACGCTCACTCGGCTGCAGCGGGTTCCGCTGGACGAGTTCGGCTACGTGGTGCAGGCCTCCCATGCGTTTCCGCACGCTCTCACTGCGGCGCTCGGCTCTGACCTGCGCGACATTCGAGCCACCGACGACGAGTCCCCGGTGGCCCAGTCGGTCATCACCGAAACCACCAGCACCAGCGCTCGCCAGCGCGAGGTGGGCGGTTACGTGGACGCTATCTGGCAGCCCCGCTCCTGGACCGTCTCGGGTTCCATCCGAGTCGATTCCTTTCGCACCTTCGATGCGCAGCAGACTGCCACCACGTTCGCGGGGGCCAAACCGCTGCCGGCCATCGCCGAGCTGTTCGCCGGCCCCCGCATCGGTCTGGTCCGCAAGCTGCCAAAGAACCTGGCCTTAACGGGCACGGCCTTCCGCGCCTTCCGCGGACCCACCATGAATGAGCTGTACCGCACCGGTCAGGTGGGGCAGCAGACCACCTTGGCCAATGACGACCTGCGAGCCGAGCGTGCCACCGGCTTCGAGTTCGGCGGGGAGTGGAACCCGGGCCGCCTGGGAACTCTGCGGGCCACGTACTTCTGGACCGAAGTCAACCGGCCCATCTCTGCCGTGCTGCTCACCGAGACCGCCACGGCCCAGACTTTGCAGCGGCAAAATCTTGGCCAGATCCGCAGTCGCGGCGTGATGGGTGAGGCGAGGACGGAGCGCTGGCGCGGTCTCGACGCCACCTTCGGCTATCAGCTCGCAATCGCGACCGTCACTGCCTTCAACTCCAGCAGCCCGGCGCAGTCGAACCTCACCGGCAAATGGATCCCGGAGGTGCCGCGCGAGGCTCTCACGTCCACCCTGAACTACAACGCACCGCGCGTGGCGGCTTTTCACCTGATCGCGAGCTACGAGGGCCAGGAGTTCGATGACGCGGAAAACCAGTATCGGCTCCGGCCCTACGCCCGTTTCGATGTCTCCTCGGAGCGGGCGCTGGGTCACGGTTTAAGCGTCTTTGGGGGGGCGCAAAATCTCTTCAATCGAACCATCGACGCCGGGTTGACACCCATCCTGACGCTGGCCGCTCCGCGCCTGGCGCAGGGCGGCCTGCGCTATCAGTTCAGTCGCTGAGCAGTTGGGTGGAGCCACTCATTCCGGGTTCCAGAACAGGTCAGACTGCCGCAGCCGGCCGGCCGGGTGTCCCACCCATGCGCACAGAACGCGCATGAAGGAGGCACCCGGAAGGTGGTGGGGCCACCCACCCTGCATCCGCACTTCGGCGGTGAGCGTACTCTCTAGCAAGGCGTGGGAGATTGCAGAACGATGCGCAACGGCCGTTGGGGTTGGATTTGCACGATTACCTCCATTGCGCTGACGTTTGCTTTGGCGGCTCCCGCCCAGCACGCCGCCGATCCCTGCCGGCAGCTGCGCCGCTTCAAACTACCCGCGGACCGGATCGGCTTGCCCACCACGGGCGCCGTGATCACCTCGGCCGAGCCTCGCCATGAGCAGGGCACGCCCTTCTGCCGCATCCTCGGCCGCATTCATCCCGTGGATCCGGCAGCCGACGACATTCGGTTCCAACTCAATCTTCCGGTCGACTGGAATGGGAAAGCGCTGCAGTTTGGCGGTGGTACCTTCGACGGTTATCTGGCCATCGCCAACGGCCGCGGGCGCACTGCCGTCGGCCTCAAGTCTCAAGCCTCACCGCTGGCCCGCGGCTACGCGACCTTCGGCTCCGATAGCGGCCATCACCGCAGCTACTTTCCACTACCGGACGCCATGAACACGCTCAGTGCCAAGTTCGCGCGCAACCCGGAGATGCAACGCAACTTCGCCGGCGACGCCTTGAAGAAAGTTCACGATGTCGTCGTCGCGGCGATCACCCAGCGTTATAACCGAGCCCCCTCGCGCATGTATTTCATCGGCGCCTCCACGGGAGGACGCGAGGCGCTGCGCGTCGCGCAGCGGTTTCCCAGCGATTACGACGGTGTGCTCGCCGCCTACGCCGCGTGGGATCAGGTGGAGCTCGACCTGCAGTTCATCCGCACGGCCAAGGCTCTCTATGCTTCCGGCGGCTTTCTCGGACACGCGCAGACCCACCTGATCGCCCGGGCCGTGCAGCAGAGCTGCGACGCTCAGGACGGTCTGCGCGACGGCATCATCTCCAATCCCTCTGCCTGCCATGTCGACGCGGCCCGGCTCCGCTGCCACGACGGTGCTCGCCACCATGGCTGCCTCTCCGATGCGCAGTTCCACACTCTGATGACCTTCGCTTCACCGCAGAGGACTGCCATGCCTCTTTCCAACGGCGTGGAGAGCATTCCCGGATACAACGTGCTGGCCGGCGCGGATCTTACCTATGCTGTGGGCGTGCTGCACTTTCCCCTGCCGGATCCTCTCCTGATCCTGAACAGCTTCGGGTACGTAATTGGCGATGACGTGACGCGCAACTTCTTCTCGGTCGGTCATCGCTTCGACTCCCTTACGCTCGATACCACCACGGGAGGAAGTTTCCGCGCTCAACTGATTCGTCAAGCCGGCGAGATCGACTCGACCGACGCCAACCTGCGGCCCTTCCTGGCTCACGGCGGCAAGCTGATTCTGGTCCACGGCACCATCGACACCGTCGTCCCGACTGAGTCCAGCGTCGACTACTATCGGCGCCTGCAGAGCACGCTCGGAGCCGGCACTACAGCGGATTTCGCTCGCCTGTATCTCGTTCCAGGCCTGGGCCACGGCTTCGGCAAATTCAATGCGGGCTTCGACACCATCGGAGTCCTGGATGCCTGGGCGGATCGGGGCATCGCTCCCGCCGGGCTGGTCGTCACCGACAAGCACGGCGGCCGCACCCGCCCGCTCTGCGCCTGGCCTGCCTGGCCGCGCTACAACGGCTCGGGCGATGTGAATGCCGCCAGCAGTTTCTCCTGCGCCAGCAACCCGCCTGGCATGCGACAAGCGAATGCCAGCCCCATGCAGGCAAACACCCACGCGCTGCGGGCAAATACCGCCCAGCCAGAGGGCTCGCCGCCGCGTTGAGTTTTACGTGGGCTCCACGGGTCGCGGCCTGAATCCCTTTGCGGGGCAGAGTCTTCTCATCGCGCCATCGGCTTCAGCTGTCAAGTGCGTTATCGGACAGGGCATCGTAATGCCCGCGCACCCATGCGAATCAACTTGCCGGCCGCAAACATCTCACCCTTCAGGACGTGCTCGATTCCATCCTGGGCAGGAGAGTCTCTGAAGCATGCTGGATGTCTGTAAACCTTGGATCGCAGCCGTTGTGGCCCTCGCGCTGACGATCGCCCTTCCACTACATGCCGCGGTTTTCAATCCCTGCAAGAGTCTCCGGCGCCTGGGTCTTCCGGCGGGAGAGATCGGATTGCCCACGACCGGCGCCTCGATCACCTCTGCGCAGACTCGTCATGAGGCGGGCGCGCCCTTCTGCCGCGTCATCGGTCGCATTCATCCCGTGGATCCGGCTGCCGACGATATCCGCTTCGAGCTGAACCTTCCGGTCGATTGGAATGGCAAGGCACTGCAGATGGGCGGCGGTACCTTCGACGGATATCTGGGCATTGCCGATGGCCGTGGCCGTACCCCGGTGAGTCTCAAATCGCAGCCCTCTCCGCTGGCCCGCGGCTATGCGACCTTCGGCTCCGATAGCGGCCACCATCACAGCTACTTTCCTCTGCCGGACGTCATCAACACGCTGAATCCGAAGTTTGCGCGCAACCCGGAGATGGAGCGCAACTTCGCCGGTGACTCGGGGAAGAAGGTCCACGATGTCGCCGTGGCAATCATCACGCGAAGGTACGGCCGTGCCCCGTCGCGGATGTACTTCATCGGCGCCTCGACCGGAGGGCGTGAGGCTCTGGCCGCGGTGGAACGCTTTCCCAACGACTACGACGGTGTTCTTGCCGCGTACGCCGCCTGGGATCTGGTGGAACTGGATCTGCAGTTCATGCGCACGGCCCAGGCGCTTTACGCTCCGGGCGGATTTCTAGGGCACGCACAGACGAAGCTGATTGAACGCACGGTGGAGCGAAGCTGCGACGCGCAGGACGGTCTCCGCGACGGCATCATCTCCAACCCCGCCGCCTGCCACGTTGACCCCGACGAACTCCGCTGCCGCGACGGCCGCGCCCATCACGGTTGTCTCTCCGATCCACAGCTGCACACGCTGGAGACCTTCGCCACGCCGCAGCGAACCGCCATTCCACTCTCGAATGGAGTGCAGGGCATCCCTGGATACAACGCCCTGGCGGGTGCGAATCTTCACGACGCCGTAGGATTACTCCACTTTCCGATGCACAACCCCGTCCTGATCCTCAACAGCTTCGGCTATGTCATTGGGGATGACGTGACGCGCTATTTCCTTCCCACCCCTCGTCATTTCAATTCACTGACGTTCGACACCACCACGGGAGGGAAGTACCAGCGCCAGGTGGTGGAACAGTCCAGAGTGCTTGACCCCAGCGACACGAATCTGCGGCCCTTCCTGGCCCACGCCGGCAAGCTCATTCTGGTCCACGGAACCACCGACACGCTCGTCCCGACGGGCTCCAGCGTCGACTTCTACGAGCGCTTGCAGCGCACGCTTGGAGACGCCACCACGGAAGGTTTTGCTCGCTTGTATCTGATCCCCGGCCTGGGTCACGGCTTCGGCAAATTCGATGCTGGGTTCGACACCATCGGTACGCTGGACGCCTGGGCGGACCGGGGCCTTGCGCCCACCGCGCTGACCGTTACCGACCGTCACAGCGGCCGCACCCGGCCGCTCTGCGCCTGGCCCGGGTGGCCCCGTTACAACGGATCGGGCGATGTCAACTCCGCCAGCAGTTTCACCTGCGTG
>CAXUIM010000215.1:0-7326 GCA_964250885.1 uncultured Acidobacteriaceae bacterium
TGGGTTGGACTATGGTGGGTTGGATTGTGGCGCTCATCTGGGCCTTGGCCGACGTGCCACGCTATGCCGTCGCGTATATCGCTCCTCCGCCTTACAATCGCTAGATGGGATTGAGCGATCAACCGTTCGAAGTGATGTGTCCGGATTGCGGTGGAATGTTGAAGGTCGACCCGGGGACGCGCTCGGTCATCGCTCACACTCCGGCGCCGCGCAAGAAGACCTTCGAAGACTTCGGCGCGGCGGCCCAGGCACTCAAGGACTCCGATGCCCGTCGCGAATCTATCTTCGCGCAAAGTGTGCAGGCCGAGAAAAATAAGGAAGACCTGATGGCCAAGAAGTTCGCCGAGGCCGTCAAGAAAGCCAAGGAGTCGCCCTTGACCGGGAAGCCGCTGCGGGATTTCGATCTCGAGTAAGACTCCAAAAGTCCCGCCACCGTCTCGAGAAACGCGGAGCCTTTCCCCCACCGGATCGGCCCTCTCGGCGCCGCCGCTCCCACCACGTAAACTGGAAGCTATGCCTCCGATCCTGAATGCCCAGGGCGTGTCTAAGCGCTTTGGGGCCACGCCGCTCTTCCAGAACATCTCCTTTGCCGTCGATGAGGGAGACCGCATCGGCCTCATCGGGCCCAACGGCGCGGGAAAATCCACCCTGCTGGCCGTGCTGGCCGGTGAGATCCAGCCGGACACCGGCGAGGTTGCGGTGCGCCGGCGCGCCCGCATCGCGTACGTAAAGCAGATCTCCGACTATGCCAAGGGGGACACCGTCCGCGGCGTGGTCGAGACGGCGCTTCAGCGTGCAGCCGTCCCCGAGAAAGAACACGAGCAGAAGCTGCGCGAGACCCTCGGCCGCGCCGGTTTTGCGGACGACGGAGCCGACACCACCATCCGCATGGATGCGGAAGCGGCCAGCCTCAGCGGCGGCTGGCGCAAGCGCCTGGCCATTGCGGAGGCTTTGGTGACCCAGCCCGAGGTTCTGCTGCTGGATGAGCCGACCAATCATCTCGACCTGGAAGGCATCGAGTGGCTGGAGTCTCTTCTCCGCGGCGCGCGCTTGGCCTGCGTCGTGGTCACCCACGACCGCTACTTCCTCGAAAACGTGGCCAGCGAGGTGGTGGAGTTGAGCCGCGTCTACGCCGAGGGCGTTCTGCGCGTGCGCGGAACGTATTCGAAGTTCCTGGAGGGCCGGGAGGCTTATCTCGAGTCACAGACCCGAATGCAGGAGGGTCTGCGCAATCGCGTTCGCACGGAGATTGAATGGCTGCGCCGTGGACCCAAGGCGCGCGCCACCAAGGCCAAAGCACGGATCGATAACGCGCACGGCCTCATCGGCAAGCTGGCGGAAGTCGATGCGCGAACCCGCATCGCGACCGCCGGAATCGAGTTCGCCGCCACCGATCGTCAGACCAGGCGCCTGATCGAGATGGAAGGCGTCACACTCTCTCTGGGCGGCCGCGCGATCGTTCATGATGTCAGCTTCGGCCTGACCAACGGAATGAAGCTCGGCCTGGTCGGACCGAACGGCAGCGGCAAAACCACCCTGCTGCGCGGCATGTCGGGTGAGCTCGCGCCAGCGGCCGGCACGGTACGGCGCGCGGCCAACCTGCGCATCGTGTACTTCTCGCAGATGCGCGAGATCGACGCCTCCCTGACGTTGCGGCGCGCGCTGGCTCCGGACGCCGATGCCGTCGTCTACCAGGGACAGGTGGTCCACGTAGCCAGCTATGCGGCCAAATTCCTGTTCACGGGCGAGCAGTTGAATCAGCCGGTGGAGCGGCTCAGCGGCGGGGAGCGGGCGCGCGTGCTGATCGCGCGCCTCATGCTGCAGCCCGCCGATGTCTTGATGCTCGACGAGCCCACCAACGATCTCGATATCCCCACCCTTGAAATCCTTGAGGAGTCGCTGCTGGAGTTCACCGGTGCACTGGTTCTGGTCACGCACGATCGCTACATGCTCGACCGGGTCGCCAACGTCGTGCTGGGACTCGACGGCCTGGGCCAGGCGCAGCTCTTCGCCGACTACGCCCAGTGGGAGGAGTGGAAGCAGCAGCGTCCTGAAGTTCGCAATCCCACTGGAGCGGCGAGAGCTGGCTCCCTCGACCCGCAACAGCCAGCCGCGTCGCCGGAGAAGAGTGACAAGAAGAAGAAGCTCTCCTACATGGAGCAGCGCGAGTTCGATGCAATCGAGGAGCTCGTCGACAACGCCGATGCTCGCCTGGCTGCCGCCCACGATCGGCTCGCCGATCCTGCGATCTCCACCCACGCCGCGGCCTTGACCGCCGCACTCGCGGAGATGGAAGCGGCCCAGGCTCAGCATGACGCCGTTTACGAGCGCTGGGCCGAGCTGACCGAGAAGGCTGGCTGAGGCGAACTTAATGATGCTGTACTGCGAGCCATCAATAGCAACGCCGGTGTTCCCCAAGAACCGGCACTCACACGGTCGCCCGCTCCACAGCTTCAGGTTAACTTTCCTCTGAAGGGTTTCCGCAGTACAGCAACAGGAGAAATGCTTTTGCTCTGGTCCGCGAACCCGCCTCTGTTTGTTCGGGCCCTGGTCGCGCCTTTGCGGGCATGGTCGTTGCGGACTCGCCTGCTGGCGGGCGCCCTCACCGTTGCAGCGTCCGCCCTCTTGACCTTCGCCATCGTGGCTCATCTTGAGCCGATCTTTGCGGTCTCCGATGCAGCCTTCTACATCAGCATCGCCCAGGGAAATACCGCCCAGGTCATGCATCCATGGGCGCTGCGCCAGCTCGGCGCGCTCGTGGTGCGGGCGATCGCGCATCTGCTGCATTGGACCGTGCAGCGCAGCTTCCTCCTGGAGGGCGTGCTCTCGCTTCTGTTCACGTTAGGCGCCGTTTATTGGCTGATGTTGCGCACGGCGGCTCCCCGCTGGATGCTGATAGCCGTGGCGGTGCTGCCATCCTGGGTTCCGCTGGTGCAATACCTGGCGCTGCCGGACCTCTGGTATGCGGCGCTGCTTTCAGGCGTGTTCCTCTTGCTGGCCGGCGAACAATGGATGGCCGCCGCTCTGATGATCTTTCCGCTGATGCTCTCTCGTGAATCCACCTCCCTCACGTTGCTGTGCCTGCTCGCGGCCGGCTGGAAGACCCTGCGCTGGCGGCATAAGATCGTCGCGCTCGTCTCCGCGGCTGCCGGCAGCGCTGTCGTCAGCCGGCTGGCGGCCCACGGTCAGACCAACATCGAGCAGCTGCCCGGCCCGGTCTACATGGCGGTCAAAGTGCCCTGGAACTTCCTGCGCAACGTTTTGGGTATCGTTCCCTGGAGCAACGTCAACATGGACCTCTGCACCGTGCCCGTCTGGAGTATGCCCTTGCACTTCGGACCGGTGCAAAGGGTCGGCGTCTGCGGCTTTTCCTGGCAGCAGGAGTTGGTTGCTCTTGCGGTATTCCTGACCAGCTTCGGTCTGCTGCCGCTGCTGCTGGGTTACCTGTGGTGGAGGCATGCTCATCGGTGCACTTCTCCTGCAGGTGTAGAGGAAAGCCTGGCATTTAGTGGCCGCCTTCCCTGGAAGAAAACGGCACTCGCACCCTCGATCCATGTCACATCAACAGGAGAACTGCTGAAGCAGCACCACAACCTGCTGCTGCGATTCAGCTTGCTCTACGGCGGGGCCTGCCTTCTGCTGGCGCCGGTGCTGGGCGCCGGGTTTCAGCATCTGGAAGGGTATGCCTGGCCGCTCTTTCTGGTCGCCCTACCATTACTGTGCAACGAGTTCACCAGCAATGCGGCGCCGCTAGGGACAGGCCGGCAGGCAGCGGCTTCGATCGCCTTCTTCGCGCTCCACCTGGCCGCCTGCGCCCTCTCCTACTGGATGCGTCTGCTGCCGCAGATCCTGCTCGCGCTGTTGCTCTGGATCGCGGGCCTGCTGCTGCTGCGGCAATGGTGGAAGCCGTTGGAGGAAGAGCAATACCGCCGTTCTCCGTTGCGGGCCTGAGTAGGAGGGTGTTACAAAGATCAACGACGCGTCAACGCTACGATTCGTTCCGTCCCTGACGAGAAGGCGAGTCTCTCTTTCTGTTCGGATCTCCCCTGGGAATTTGGCATGATATGGACGGCGGTCTCTATCCCACGCTGGAGCATTTTTGCTTTAGGTGCTTGTTGAAAAAGCACCTCGGATGTCCGCGAGGCAAGTACGAAACCCGCAATCAAAGCGGGTTTCGCGAAGCTAGCGAAGCCACAAAAGCCGATTTTCAACAAGCTCTTAGGTGTAGACCGAAGCCGCCGACCTCAACGTCGTTTTTCCCCGAAAAAACGACACTGCACGCCTGATTCCAGTTCACGGTAAAAGCAAAAATGCTCTAATGCCCAATCTAGTTGTCGCATGCGCGAAGGAGCAGCCATGAGCAAAGTCAGAGTCGCTGCTTTTCCATCTCATTGGATGAAATCGCAGCCGGCCCGCGCAGGATAGCAATAAGGCGGCAGTGGGCAAGGATGTCCTCATAGGCGGAGGGCCGGCAATCATCCGCCCGCACCTCGCCAAAATCTCCTTGGATGAAGTGCATCTGGCAATCTGCCATTCCTCCGCGTGTCGAAACTGGATCCACACGTTACGGGCGAGTCGCCAGATGTGGACAACCGGTGGACTTACATCTTCAGCGGCCACTCCGGCGTTCCACGACGTTGGCCTGCTCGGCATGCTGATTGCCATAAACGGCAGCAACAGGAGAGATGCTCTACTGCGGCGCTGCCGGTTGGGGTTGATCCGGGCTGGGCGGCTTGTCCTTGCCGGTTCCAAACAGCTTCTGAAAGAAATTGCGATGCTTCTTGGCGTCGGTGGAGCTTGTGTCGGCAGGTTGTGCACTGGAGGGCGCGCTGGGGAGCGCGCTGGGAGTGGCGCCTGACACCGCGGGACTACGGCCCACCGGAACAGGAGTGACCGGCTTAGGCGCCACCGGACTAATTCCGCTCGGTCCGGCAACACCCATGCTGAAGATGCGGTTACCCAGCGACTGCGTGTCCTCCTGCCCCATGTGAGAACAGGTACTCTGGGGTGCGGTGCCGATCAGGAACGCGGCCGAAAAACTATCGCTGGGACAGCTGTCGTCGACGATCAGGTCGGTCGCGCGATCGATCCGCAGTGTTTCAATTCCTTCCGGAGGAACAAAGGACTTCACATCCGAGTACTGGGGAAGCCGGATCGCGCGCTTCATAAACGCGGCCCAGATAGGCGCCGCGACCTTGGCCCCTTCCATATTCATGTTGGTGTAGTCGTCGTTCCCTATCCAGACGACGCACAGCAGGTTTGAGGTGTAGCCGGCAAACCAGACATCGTGGGAGGTGCCGGTCTTGCCGGCGGCGGGAGCGTTGAAGCCGAGGGCGCGGACCATGGAGCCGGTGCCGTGCGCCATCACGTTCTCAAGCAGCGATTGAGTGAGGAACGCCACCCGCGGGTCGAGAACCTGTTTTGCCTCGGGTGTGAAGTCGGCGACGATGTCCCCCTGCGCGTTGCGCACGCTGGCCAGTACCCAGGGACGCAGATGAACGCCGCTATTGGCAAAGGTTGTGTACGCTCCGGCCATCTCCAGCGGCGTGGCGTTGTAGGTGCCGAGGGCGACCGCTGGAGTGCCGCGAGCATTGACGATGCCGGCGGAGCGGGCCAGCGTGGCGACGTTGTCGAAGCCGACCATCTGGGCCAGAGCCACCGTCGCGATGTTGAGCGAGTGCTCTATGGCTTGAGTGGCCGTGACCATGCCGGGGTATTCGCCCTTTACGAAGTTACCCGGGGTATACGGCTTGCCGGCAAACATGAAAGTGGTCGAGTCGTCGCTGATCTGGGTGAGCGCGGTGAACGGCCCGCTGCCCAGGTCGGTTCCGTTCAGCGACGTATCGTAAGCCGCCGCGTAGACGAAGGGTTTGAAGATGGAACCCGTCGGCCGTTCGGCAAGCGCGTGATCGAGCTGCGAGCTGCCGTAGTTGCGGCCGCCGACCAGCGCCAGCACCTGCCCGGTATGGGGATTCAGCGCTACCAGGGCCACCTGCGGATAGGTGATGTCCGTCTCACCCTTCTTGTAGCGCTTGCGCACCATCTCATCCACCTTCGGCATGCTCATCTCTACCGCTTCGGCGGCGGTGCGCTGCAGCTCCGGGTCCAGTGACGTGTAAATGCGCAGGGCCGAGTGCGATGTGTCCGATTCGCCCAGACGCGACACAATCTGCTCATGCACCAGGTCGACGAAGTACGGCGCTTCACTGGCGTCGATGTTCAGCGGCGCCAGGTTCAGGGGTTCGGCCTTGGCGCTGTCGGCCTGGTCTTGTGAGATCGCTCCGGTCTCCACCATCGACTGCAGCACCACGTTGCGGCGCTCCATGGCTCGCTCCGGATGACGATACGGGTTGCGCCGGTTCGGGCTCTGAATCAGCCCCGCGAGCAGCGCACACTGCGCCAGGTCGAGCTGGCGCAGATCCTTGCCGAAGTACGCCTGCGCTGCCTCCCCCACGCCGTTGATTCCAAACGTGCCGCGCTGCCCCAGGTTGATCTCGTTCGCGTACATCTCGAAGATCTGCTTCTTGCTGAAGCGCGCCTCCAGCTGGAAGGTGATCATGATCTCGGCGATCTTGCGCGAGATCGTCTTGTCCGGGGTTAGAAAGAAGCCTCGCGCCAGCTGCTGCGTAAGGGTGGAGCCGCCGCAATTCATGTGATGCGCCAGCAGGTCCTGCACCGCGCATTTGAGCGTTCGCCCATAGTTCAGCCCGCCGTGCTCGAAGAAGCGGCGATCCTCGATGGCCATCACAGCCTGCACCATGCGCGGCGGAATCTGGTCGTAGGTGACGAGCCGGCGCTTGGTGCGGTTCTTGTCCTCTGAAAGCGCTGTAATCAGTTGCGGCTCCAGCTTGTAGCCCGCCAGCGGAGCGCCGTTCTCCGCCGTGATGCTCCGCACCTGCCCCTCGGAGGTCGTGATGGTGGCGCCATCCATGGCCAGGTAACTCTGCGGGCCCGGCTTGATCAGGATCGAGTCGCCGCGCAGTTCATAGCTGCCCAGCTGCGGATTGCTGTCGTACCCGGAACGCCGCAGCGATGCGGCAATGGTCGCGGCCGAGAGCTGCTGGCCGGTACGCACCTCCTCCGGAGCCGCGTAGATCTGCGCGACCGGAGGGAAGAGCGGTCCCTGCGCGAGCCGCGCCTCCACGTCGCCACGATAGTGCTCGTAGAAGTAGGCCACGAATCCAGCGGCCACAACGGCGCACGCCACCACCACTACCAGCGCCACGCGCAGCAGCCGGAACCACAGCGAATGTTTGGTACTGCTGAGCTTTACTTTGACGACCATAGGAGCAAGACTTCCAAACTTTCAAGTAACGCTACAGCATT
>CAXUIM010000216.1:0-5031 GCA_964250885.1 uncultured Acidobacteriaceae bacterium
AAAAACGACACTGCACGCCTGATTCCAGTTCACAGTAAAAGCAAAAATGCTCTAGTTGCCCTCCACGCCTGCAGGACAAACACTGCTACCGCCGCGAGCGCTGCAGCACCACCGGAACACTGGGCGGCCCGCTGAAGTTGGGCCGATCGAAGGAAGGATCGGACCCGTCCGGCGGCGGCCCGACTGCCGGCCTCTCCCCCGGAGCCGTCTTTGGTTGTTTAAGAAGCGCGCTAAAAGAGCCAAGGTCAATCGTCTTCACCAACTCGATCCGGTCTCCCTTGAGCGTCCCCGCGTAGGTTGTTCTCCCCACCTTGAACGACACCTGATTGCTGTCCACCTTGCCTTCGGTGATCGGCACGGGCGCGTCCTCTCCCCCGGACCACCTCGAACCGCCTCCCTCCACCACCCCGGTTAGAGCACTCCCGTCCTGCCGCAGCGTGAAGACCGAGGATCCGCCCACCAGATACGCCATCACTCCCGTAAGCTGCGGCCCCGGTGCTTGCCGCCACAGACCGGTGACTCCCGGGCCAATCGGTACTTCGCGCTGCCACACCGCCACTTGCGGGCGCAGCTCGCCCGCCTTCGCCCCGATGGTAGCCTTCGCGGTTGAAACTCCCGGAGAGCTCGCCTCCACCGTGATGCTCCCCGCGCTCTTGCCCGACTGCACCAGCGCCATGCAGTACCCGCTGAAGGCTTTTCGGGAAGAGCCCTTGTCCGGCTCATGGTTTGTGGGGTCGCCGTTGCCCGTTCCGATCAGCTTTCCCGCCCCGGAAACCGCGAAGGTGACCTCGTTGTCGGTAAGGGGCACCACCCGCCCCTGCGCATCCTGTACTTCCACCGCGAACATCGCGACGTCTTCGCCATCGGCGGTGATCGTCTCTCGATCCGCCCGGATCACCAGCTGCGCCGGCGAGCCCGTGGTCTCCCGCTTCGTCGTCATGGCCACCGCATTGCCCTTGTAGGCCCGCGCCTCGATGACTCCTGGCGCGTACTCCACATCCCAGGCCACGTGCGAATCCTTCTTCACATCCTTTGAGCCCAGGCTCTTGCCGTTCACCAGCAGCTCCACCCGATCCAGGTTCGAGTACACCCAAACCGCGATCTGCTTGCCTTCCATCCCCTGCCAGTTCCAGTGCGGAAACAGATGCAGCACCGGCTTCCCCGTCCACCACGACTGGTAGTAGAAGAACGAGTCTTTGGGGAAACCGCAGGTATCGATAATCCCGTATTGCGAACTGATATTCGGCCACCCGTCCGGAGAGGGCTCCCCACGATAATCGAATCCCGTCCACACGAATCCTCCCGTCAGCCAGGGTTGAGAGTTGCAAAAGCTCCACCAGCCTTCCGCCGAGGCCCGCCCTGTTGTTGTGTACGGATCGTACGAACCCACGAACCCCTTGGTCTTGTCGGTAATGTAGATCCCGCGTGTCCCGACCGCACTGACGGTTTCCGTTCCGATCACCGGCCGATCCGGATGCGACTTGTGATACGCCGCGGCCGCGGGATCCATGTAGTTGTAGCCAATCACGTCGCAGACCGCCAGCCCACCGGTCCCAATCGCCCCGGTCGGCGCAATCGACACCGGCCGTGTGCCGTCAAACTCTCTCGCCACCGCCTTCATCGCGGAGAGTATTGCCACCCCGCGCTCCGTGTTTGCTGTCCCTTCCTCGTTCCCCATGGACCACATAAAAACGCTCGGCCGGTTTCTGTCCCGGCGTACCAGGTCCCCAAACTGGCTCAGCCCTTCCGGATTCGAAGACATCATCCGCGTTTCATCGAAGACCAGCATGCCCAGTTCGTCGCAAGCATCCAGCAGTTCCGGGGTGGGCGGATTATGCGATGTCCGCAGCGCATTGCAGCCCATCTCCTGCAGTTTGCGCACACGGAAGTACTGCACCGCATCGGGCAGTGCGACTCCCAAACCTGCATGATCCTGGTGGTTGCACGTTCCCTTCAGCTTTACCGGCTGGCCATTTAGAAAAAATCCCTTCTCGGCGTCAAAGTGCGTTGTTCGGATTCCAAACCTCGTCTGGTACCGGTCCGCTGCCTGGCCGCCTACCTGCACCTCGGTCACCAGCCAGTAGAGGTTCCGCTCCTCCAGCGACCACAGCTTCGGCTGCCGAACCGCCACTGTCTGCTCGCAGGTCCCGCCATCGCCGGCCGCGATGGGAAGGGACGCTGAAGTCGAGCTCCCCACTTGCGCGCCTTCGGAATCAAGGACTCTCGACACCACCCGCACAGACCGCGCCTGCTCCTCACGATTCTCCACCTCCGTCCGAATCGACAGAGTCGCCGTCTGCCCTTCCACCTTCGCCGCAACAAACGTGCCCCACTGCTTCACATGCACGGGATTCGTCTTGACCAGCCATACATGCCGGTAAATTCCCGCGCCCTCATAAAACCATCCATCTCTCTCGGTCGCATCCACCCGCACCAGCAGCACATTCCGGCCATTTGGATTTGCAAAGTCCGTGACATCGAACGTGAACGGGTCATATCCGCCGCTATGCGTCCCGATATAAAATCCATTGAAGACCACGAGCGTCTCCCGGTACGCCCCATCGAACTCAAGGGTCAGCCGCTTCCCCGTATCCTCCGCGGGAAGCTCAAAGAGTCGCCGGTACCACCCCACACTGGTCGCCGGATAGGTCCTGCCGAGAGGATAGAATCCCTTGCTCTCCAGCGAGCGGTCGTTGGTAAACGGCAACTCGATCGCCCAGTCATGCGGCAGGTCCACGGGCGTCCAATCGCTGTCGTCAAACGCGATCATTCCCGCCGCCATGAAATTTCCCGTCTTCTGGAAGTTCCCCTGCTGCGCGGTCCCAAACTCAAAGTCCTTCGCGGGATCGTCGGCGTTGCCCAGGTGAAACCGCCATCCGAAGTCCAGCAGCAGCCGCTCCCGGCCAGCCCCGGCCAGAGACGGTCCACCCGGAGCGCCCGCAAACTCCGCCGCGCTCTCCGGGGCCGGAGCGCGCTCACCCGCGGCCACCATCGCATTGCCCAGCGGCCCCAACCCATGCGCGGCAGCCACCGCGGGAGCCATCAGCCCCGTCTTCAGCACATCACGCCGTGAAAGGCTCTTCATTCCATATTCCTTTCGAAGTCCGCAACCTCGCGTCTTCAGATGAAACAACAATGTACAGGAGCGTCTCACATTTCCGAAGCCCTTCGGATCCATCCGCTGTTCAGTCCGCCACAGAGCCATGGCGCAGAACCCTGAAATCTGCGCCTTGGGTTCAGCGCTCAGCAAAAGCTGGCCAACACCAGAGGACCAATCGCGGCTTGAACAGCGGGCTCGTCCGCCAAGGGCACTCGGATACGATCAGGTATGCAGAGGGATTCCGATCTGCGTAAAGTGGAAATCTGAGGCCGTTGCCGCGATCGATTCTTGATCGGGTTTACAAGGCGATGCTTCTGCCAGGACTCGCGCCGTGGGGGTGATTCGGTATCTGTCGCCGCGCGTTTGCTCGCGCTGGATCGCACGTACGCTCAAGGTGGGTAGGGGGCAAAGTTTGTCGATCGACTCGGTTTCCCGTACGGAAGGCTCATCGACACTTCAGGCTGGGCCGGAACATTCGCCTGCCGAGTTTCGCCGGGCCCTGGGTCTGTTCGACTCCATCATGATCGTCGCCGGCATCATGGTCGGCTCCGGCATCTTCATCGTGAGCGCGGAGATCAGCCGGCAAGTGGGCTCGGCCGGTTGGCTGCTTGTGGTTTGGCTGATCACCGGCGTTCTGACCGTTGCCGGCGCACTCAGTTATGGCGAACTGGCCGCGATGATGCCGCGGGCCGGCGGCATGTATGTGTATTTGCGAGAGGCCTTCTCCCCTCTGCTCGGGTTCCTCTACGGCTGGACTCTGCTGACGGTCATTCAGACCGGCAGCATCGCGGCGGTTGCGATCGCCTTTGCGCGTTTTACGGGGGCCATCTTCCCCTCCATCAGCGAGAGCCGCTATCTTGTGGCTCCCGTCCATGTCCTGCCAGGGTACGCGCTCTCCGTCTCCACGGCTCAGGCGCTGGCGCTGGGCATCGTGGTCCTCATCACCCTGATCAACAGCTACGGTGTGCAATGGGGAAAGGTAATCCAGAACATCTTCACCGTCGCCAAGCTGCTGGGGATGGTGGCCCTGCTGGTTCTGGGCGCCGTCGCTTTCTTCATGCATCCCGGTGTCTTCCGCCTCAACTTTCTGCACGCGTGGCGGCCGCGGAACGTGTCCATGATTCGCAATCTTGATGCGACCACGGTCTTTGGCATTTTCGTCGCGGTCTGCGTGTCGCAAACAGGGTCGCTGTTCTCGGCGGACTCATGGCATGACATCACGTTCGTTGCCGGCGAGGTTCGCAATCCAAAGCGCAACCTGCCCCTGGCGCTGGGAATCGGAACGTCGCTGGTCATCGTGCTGTACCTGCTCTGCAATCTCTGCTACCTGTCCGTGCTCCCCGTTCATGCGATTCAGACGGCGCCGGGCGACCGAGTGGCAACGCTGGCAGTCAACACGGTTCTTCCCGGCCTGGGAAGCGTGGGCATGGGGCTGTTGATCATGGTCTCCACCTTTGGGACCGTCAACGCCCTGACCCTGGCCGGCGGCCGCGCTTGCTTCGCCATGGCCGAGGATGGTCTGTTCTTCAGGAAAGCGGCTCGGCTGAACCAGTTTCGGGTTCCGGGCTGGGCGCTGGCCATGCAATGTCTTTGGTCGTGCCTGCTGGTGCTGCCGCGCACCTTCAATGCGGCGTCCGGCAGCTACGGCAACCTGTATAGCGATCTGCTGGACTACGTCATATCGGCCGCCCTGCTCTTCTACATCCTCACCGTTGCGGGACTGTTCCGGCTCCGGCGCACCCGGCCTGACGCACCCAGGCCGTATCGCGCCATCGGATACCCCTGGCTGCCGGCAATGTACATCGCCGGGGCGGCCACGATCCTTGTGGTCCTGTTCTTCTATCGCACGGCAACCACCTGGCCAGGCCTCCTGATCGTGCTGAGCGGCGTCCCCGTCTATTCTTGGCTGCGATCGAAGCCGCGTGCTGCCA
>CAXUIM010000216.1:5131-7300 GCA_964250885.1 uncultured Acidobacteriaceae bacterium
TCAAGGCTTGCCCACGCTGTCGTTCTTGTACGCCTCTTGCAGGATGAAGAAGGCTTCTTTCTTCTTGCCATCTTCCGATATAAGGCCTTTGCGGTTGTACCCGTCCTGGAGTTTGGGAATGTTGCGCGTGGGGGACCGAAAGTCCATGAGTATCCAAGGGGTAATGCCGCGGAGCTGGGGGATCTTCGAAAACATGATCAGCTGGCGCCGATAGACATTCGCCTGCTGCTCCTCGGTCCAGCGTTGGTTGTCCGCACCATGATTGCCCTGCTTGGCTTCGGCGCCGAACTCACTCATGATGATGGGCTTCTCGGGCAGGACCCAATGCATGTTATCCGCGTCTTCGGGTGCGCCCGTGTACCAACCGAGGTATTCATTGACGCCTACCACGTCAAGGGCAGTGGTGAGCGGGTCGTTCAGGGTAGCGACGCTGCCTTCGATATGCTCTGAATTGAGCGCAGAGGTGATGAGCCGGGTGGAATCGAGCTCGCGGGCTTCGTTGGCGAGGTTGGTCAGGAACTGGGTGCGAGTTGAATTGTTCGCGGTTTCATTCGAGACCGACCAGAGTATAACGGAGGCTTTGTCGCGGTCGCGGCGGATCATCTCTTTAAGCATGACGACGTCTTTGGAGTAGACTTCGGGCTTGTCAAAGGAGATGTGCTGCCAGTTGGGGATCTCCGACCAGACCATGATGCCGTCACGGTCGGCGGTGCGCGTCATGCGCTCGTCGTGTGGGTAGTGACAGAGCCGGACGAAGTTGGCGTGAAGGTCCCTGACATAGCTGAACAGAGTGGCGACGTCCTGATCGTTGTCCACCCGGCCGCCGCGGATGGGCGCCTCCGCATGCACGTTGATGCCATCCAGAAAAATAGCCTTCCCATTGAGCAGGATGTGCGTGCCTTCCACGCGAATATCGCGGAAGCCGATGTCGTCGGTGAGCTTGTCCTGTTGATCTCCTGAGCCTGATGTGAGGGTTACCTTGTAGAGCTTAGGCGTCGCTGGGGACCAGAGAGTCAGCTTGCTGGCCTTCACCGTGAAGGGAGCTCTACCGTCGGCTTCCGTCTTAAGAGCCGTATGGACACCTGCTTCAGGTATGTCGAGGGTAACCGGAGTTCCGGCGGCGGCGTCAAGAACATGGACATAACCGGTGAGTTCCGTGTTGCCCGGCTGCCAGGCGGGCCCGTGCGCCAGGTGGACGTCAAAGTCGTCCATGAAGGCCATGGGGACGGTGACGAGGGAGACGTCGCGGGTAAGGCCACCATAGTTGAACCAGTCGTAGCCGACGGAAGGGATACCGTCTACCAGGCGCGTAGCATCGACGGCTATGACCACGAAGTTGGAGCCGGGGTGGAGCACACCTGTAACTTCGCAGTCGAATGGCGTGAAACCGCCTTCGTGATCGCAGACCCGCTTCTGATTCACCCAGACGTGGGAGCGGTAGTTGGCTGCACCGATGTGAAGGAATGTTCGGGTGCCGGGTTCCGGCTGGGCGTCGAAGTCGCGTTCATACCAGACCACCCCTTCATAGTTGAAGAGTTGGGCTACCTGGGTGTTCCAGTCGCCCGGGACTTTGAGCGTTGGAGCGGTAGAGAAGTCATACTCTTCGTTGTGCTTACCGCCAATGATATTAGGGTGGGTGTTCATGGCGTAGCTGTGGTCGTTGATGGCGCCCGTATCCGTGTATAGAGCTCGGAAGGGCGCTTGATCAACGAGATAGTGCCAGTCTCCGTCGAGGCTGATCGTGTTGCGGTGGTCGACCCCAACGAGCAGGGTCTGGAATGGACGCTGGCCGAAAGCGGGGAGCATCATTCCCAGGCAAACCAACCCGGCTGCGATGCTGCGGGGGAGCGGGCATGAACCAGTTGCACGGTTCGAAAAGTCGATCATCAGTAAACCTCTTAGAAATGAGAACCACGCCGGATGCGCCAAGGAAAACACTCGGCTGATTGAGAATATAGAGCACCAGCGCTGATCGCTTCACCGCCGCGTGCCCGGCAGCCGAGGCGAGCGTCACTTCGACTCAGGGGACTCTTCATCCCCACATCTCATCGCCTCAAACTACACCCGCATATAGCAGACAAGATGCGTCGGCCCTGGCGGTAAGCTATTGACGTAGTCTTTTCCAATCGAAGGATGAGCCTGAAGGAGCGAAGGGCAGGCGAACTGGGG
>CAXUIM010000217.1:0-3645 GCA_964250885.1 uncultured Acidobacteriaceae bacterium
GCCTAGACGGCGGTCCAGCCGCCGTCCACATTCAGGTTCTGGCCGGTGATGAAGGTGCTGGCGTCCGAGGCCAGAAAGAGCAGGGCGCCGCAAAGCTCGATCGGGCGGCCGATCCGGTCGAGCACGGTGTAGCCCTTGAGGCGCTGAACGAAGGGCGAGTCTTCGGCAACGGAGTTCTGGCCTCCGGCGTCTTCCGTGTTGGAGAACGGGCCGGGAGAGATGCAGTTGGCCCGCACGCCGTCGCGTCCCCAGAAGCTGGCGGTATAGCGCGTAAACGCAGCCAGCGCGGCTTTGGAGGCGGAGTAGCCGGGAGGATTGAGCGAAGTCGTCCCCTCGTAGAGCTGCGGCCGCGGCGCCACCGAGGCGTACATTGTCGCAATGTTGATGATCGAGCCGCGCTTCTGCGTCTTCATGCGAAGGCCCAGTCGCTGAGTGGTCTGAACCGCCCAGTACACGCCTCCCTGCAGGTTGCGCTGCCATTGATCGAAGGTAGAGTTCTCAATCGAACCTTCCGGAACATTGAAGCCGGTGGCGGAGCCGAGTTCGTGGGCGTTGTTGATCAGCACGTCGATGGAGGGCTCTTCCGCGGCGATGCGGTCGCAGAGCGCGTTCAGCGCGGAGACGTCGTACATGTCGATCTGCTCGACGGAGATCCTGTCGGCGCCGAACTCCCGGGCCCAGGTTCTGGCTTCGGTCTGCAGGCGGTCGCTGCGGCCCAGCGCAATCACGCGCGCTCCATTCGCGAGCAGCGCCAGGGCGAAGGTGCGGCCCAGAAATCCGGAGGCGCCGGTGAGCACGGCCGTCTTGCCTTCGAGCGAGAACAGCGACGAGAGCTTGAGGTCGGAGGCGGCAAGGGGCATGGGGCTCCTGTACGGAAAAACAGAATCTGCTGCTGAGACAGGATCTACCAAAAGCGTTTGACGAAGGCGAGTTGTGTCTTGATGAACTCCACCTCGTTATTGTCTCTGCCGCGCGCCACCTGCAGGGTGACGCCGCCTTGATAGTCGATGCTGCGAATCGCTTTGAAGACGTCGTCAAAGTCGGCCGAGCCAGTCCCGAGCGAGCGTGTCTCAATGCCGCCTTCGGGTTTGCGATAGCGATCCTTGATGTGCACGGAGCCGATCCGGTCGCCGTAGGCGGCGAACTCTTCACGGGCGATATAGCCCAGGCCCGAGCTGTTGCCGGAGTCCCAGTTTACTTTCAGGCTGGGATGGGGAATGCGCGCGAGGAACGCCGCGAAATCGGCGGGGTTGAAGTCGGCCTCCAGGTGGAGCTCCACGTTGTGCTGCTGGGCCAGGGGCAGAGCGCGCTCCAGGATCCCGAGCACCTGCTGCTTTTCGTCTTCAGTGCTGATCTTCGACTGGTCGACGAACGGAAGCACCACCTTGGCGGCGCCGATGCGGGCCGCAACGGGGATCAGTTCGTGGAGATGCCGCTCGCGCTGGGCGCACTCTTCGGGGGAGCAGCGGATGAGCGGGAAGTCCATGAACCAGTCGCCGCACAGGGCGGGCGTGGCGACCCCGTGCTCGCGCTTCAACGCATCGAGCTCGGCCAGACCCTCGGCGGTGAAGATGGGATTGGCGCCGCGGTCGTAGTGATCGTGGATCCACTCTATGTAGTCCAGCCCGGCGGCGCGGGCGCGCGGAAACTCGTCGCGCCAGCCATGGCGCGGGAAGGACTGGAAGCGGCCGTCTTCGGGTGGGCTGAGGCGGCCCTGCATGATGCCATAGGTGTGGAGCATGAAAATGAGAAGGTTTCTCCTGTTGCTGTGAGCCGGAGGGAACTCCGGTGGGCGTGCCGCTACTCCGGTAACGGCTTCACGATCATGTTGGCGAGGAACTCTTCGCGCGGAAGGAACGGGAAGAGATCTTCGAGAGGCTTGGAGACAAAGCTGCCATCGGGCTTCTGGTAGGACTGCAGGCGGGGCGCGCGCACCTCGTCGGGAAGCACGTTGACATCGCACAGGACGGGTCCGGTCATGTCCAGCACCTTGCGAACCTCTCCCCGCAGGTCGGTCTGATCCTGAATCACGTAGGTATCCAGGCCGTAGCTCGCGCCCACCTTGGAGAGGTTGGGAATGGTAAGACCGGTGATCTTGTCCGCGCCGATTGTGGGGGCTCCGAAGTAGGCCTTCTGCGACGCGCGGATCGAGCTGTAGCCATCGTTGTTCAGAACGAAAAATTTGATCGGGAGATTGAGCCGGTGAATCGTCTCCAACTCCTGGATGTTGAACATGAAGCCGCCGTCACCATCCACGGCGATGACCTCGCGTCCGGGGTTGGCGATGGCGACCGCGATGGCCATGGGGATGGCATAGCCCATGGAGCCGAGTCCGGCGGTATGGTAGAGCCGCTGCGAGTGCAGCGTGGGGCAGGCGAGCAGATAGATCTCGATCCCGGAGCCGCTGTTACCCACCACCAGGCGGTCGTTGGGGCTGACCTCCTCGCCCAGCACTTCAGCCAGGTTGAAGATGCTGACCAGGCCCTCGGGGCGGCGATGCTCGCCAGTGACGACGGGGTAGCGTGTCTTCCAATCGGCGCAGCGGGCCAGCCAGGCATCGATGTTGCGCGGCTTCAACTGGTCCTTGTTCTTCAGGAGTTCGGTCAAAAAGATCTTGGCATCGGCGCAGACCGGCTGCTGCAGATACGGGTGCAGTTTCCCAAGCTCGGCCGGATCGATGTCGACAGCGATCTTGTGCGCCTCGCGGGCGAGGTTGTGGGGAGCGTAGCCCGTGATGGCGAAGTCCAGACGAACGCCGATGGCGAGCAGCAGGTCGCAGTTCTGCAGGGCGAAGTTGGCCCCGCGCGCCGCGACCGAGCCGGGACGGCCCACGTAGGTGGAATCGCCGGAGGGCACCAGGTCGGCGGCGCACCAGGTGGCGACGGTGGGGACGCCAAGATACTTGCGGAGTTCTTCGAACTCCTTTTCGGCGCGCGCCAGGCGAACGCCATTGCCGGCAAAGAGCAGCGGCCGCTCGCAGGCGTTGAGGGCCTCGATCGTACGTTTGACCTCTTCCGCAATGTTGGAGGTCCCGTGGATGAAGTCGGCGTGCGCGTACTCGGTGGGATCGAAGGAACGAAGCGTAAATTCTTCGATCGGGGAGGCCTGTACATCCAGCGGGATATCGATCCAGACGGGGCCGGGGCGGCCGTTCAGGGCCAGGTACACCGCCTTTTCCAGGTGGTAGCGAATCTCGGTAGGCTCAAGCACGGTTACGGCATACTTGGTGATGGGCGCCACGATGGAGCAGATGTCGACTTCCTGCACACCCAACTGGCGCATGCCCAGTGGCTTGCCGGTTACCGCATCGAACATGCGGTCCGGACGCTTGACCTGGCCGGAGAGGAACAGGACCGGGGTGGAGTCGAGCCACGCACCGGCCACGCCGGTAACCGCGTTGGTCCCTCCCGGCCCGGTGGTGACCATGCAGACGCCGAGCCCGTTCGTAGCCTTGGCGTAGCCTTCCGCGCAGATGGCGGAGGCCTGCTCATGCGAATTGCAGATCGGCTTGATGCGGGTCTCGGTGGCGAGAGACTGGTTCAGGTGCATGGCGCCGCCGCCGGTAACCAGAAAGAGATTGGTGATGCCGAGGTCGGCGACAAATTTCAGAACGTAATCGGAGAGCTTCATTGGCCTCGAGAGCGG
>CAXUIM010000217.1:3745-7284 GCA_964250885.1 uncultured Acidobacteriaceae bacterium
GGTCGGCGACAAATTTCAGAACGTAATCGGAGAGCTTCATTGGCCTCGAGAGCGGGTTCCCCGGTTGCGCTGTAGCCACGCTGTAGACGCGCTTTGGCCGCGCCGCAGCCGGAGGAAGCCTTTGTGAGTGCCGTTTCCTTGGCGGAGACGGCGTTGCGTTAAGTAGACCAGGTACATTTAGAGCAATAACAGGGTAACGTGCCCTCGGAAGCAGTGTGCCGCGTGATACTCCTGGGAAAAGCCACTTGAGGTCCACAACCCCTGGGCACGGCAGCCCTGATATTGCGCTAGTCGGGGGGCCGTTGCAGAAACACATCACGGCCGCGTAAATTGCCGGCCTTCAGAATCGCGTCGGCCAGGCTGCGGACCGCGCCGTAGCCGCCGGGATATTGAGAGACGAAGCCGGAGCGTCTGCGTTCGAACACATATTCGAGCACCTCGGTAGCCGCATTGGAAGGGCAGGCGCAGAGCCCGGAGATCTCCATGGGAAAAAGGTCGTTGACATCATCGCCAAAGAAGCAGGTCTGCTCGAGCGGTACACCGAACTGCGTGGTGAACTCGCGCAGCGCGGCCGCCTTGTCGCGTGTTCCCTTGGCCACGAAGGGAATATGCAGCTTCTTTGCGTAGAGGTCGACCAGCGGCGAGGGCTCGCCGGAGATGAGCGCCACTTTCAAACCCAGACGGCGCAGCAAAGAGATGCCCATGATGTCAGAGAAGGAGAAGCTCTTGGACTCCTCACCGGTGGGCGACCAGGTAAGGGTGCCGTCGGTGAGGACGCCGTCCACGTCGAAGGCAATCGCGCGCAACGTGGTAATGACAGTGGGATCTAGGGGCATTGATTTTAGGAGAGTGCCTGAGTGACCCGGGCACCCGCTTCCGCAGCGAATTGGCCGTGGAAGAACGGGGCGCCCTGAGTCTTGCGTGGAATGCGCCCTGAGAGCTAGGGAATTATTGCTGTTATTGCGCCCAGTTTGAAGTGTAGGAGTGCCATTTCTCTTGAGAAAAGACGGCGTTGAGACCTGAACCACCGGGTACACCTACAGCGACACTGCTCTCTGATATGGCTCTCGAGGGCGAGCTAGACGGCGGCGCCGACGCGACGCAGCTTCTTCATTACCGGAACTTCCTCTTCGTAGACTCGCTTGACGCCGTCACCCATGGATTGCTCGCAGAGGCGGATGTCCCGCACCAGGCGGGAGATGCCGTTGGGCTCCAGCGACGCGGACTGATCGGAGCCCCACATGGCGCGGTCCATCGTGATGTGGCGCTCGACGCAGCAGGCGCCGAGAACCGCGGCGGCGACGGACGTCGGGATGCCGGTTTCGTGGCCGGAGTAGCCCACCGGAACACCGTAGCGGGCGGCCATCGTCGGGATGGCGCGCAGGTTGAGCTGCTCGTACTTGGCTGGATAGGTGGAGGTGGTGTGCATCAGGATCAGGTCCTGCTTGCCCAGAACCTCTACCGCATGATCGATCTCGGCGTACGTGCTCATGCCAGTGGACGCGATGATGGGCTTGCCCGTGGCGCGCACGTGGCGCAGCAGATTATCGTCGGTCAGCGATGCCGAAGCGATCTTGTAGACGGGCGTATCGAACTGCTCCATGAAGTCCACGGCCACCTCATCCCAAGGCGACGCGAGCCAGGGGATCTTTACCTGCTTGCAGAAGCTGGCGATCTCGGCGTAATCCTCCTCATCGAATTCCAGGCCGCGCTTGAGGTCGCCGTTGGTCTCACCGAAGGGATTCGGACGCGGTGTGGCGAGCTCCTTCTCGGTATAGACGATCTCGACGGTGCGCTTCTGGAACTTCACCGCGTCGCAGCCGGCCGCAACGGCCACGGAGATAAGACGCTTCGCCAGATCGATATCGCCGTTGTGGTTGATGCCGATCTCGGCGATGACGTAACAGGGATGACCTTCACCAAGCTTCTTGTTTCCGACTTGTACGGTGCTCATTGTTGCTCCGAATGCCTTTAGGCGGAGAATTGATTCGTCTACTCGAAAAGTGCGAGATCAACTGAATTGTTACAGGAACCGACGTGCATCGTCCAGCTTTCGCCAAGGTGGGTCCCAGCGCCTAACGACTCTCGGCGTCACAGCTTGGGGCGCTCACCTGGGCAAAGTGACGTATGCGTGGGACCGTGTTGATTTGGCAGGTAACTTCATCCACCTGGGCCGGACTCTGAGCGGAGCGCCTCCGGAGCGGAAGTGTCTATTGACAGACCAGTTGGATGCATTCGCCGGCGCAGGACGAGTTGGCTGTAGGCACAGTCCCGCAGGACCTGGTTGGAAATGAAAGATGAAGATTCGCCCTGGCGTTCGGAGCCGGCAGCTCCCACAACCTGAGGCGGCTTCGGCGCCTGCCTGGCCGGGTCGAACGCAGGAGCGCAGAGCTCCACTAGCAGAGCTCCACTAGCAGAGCTCCACTACAGGCGCGAGCTGGCCATCACATCCAAGATCCACACCCCGATGATCAGGAGGGTCATGAGCACGCAGGCTCCTCCGACTACCTTGACGATTGGCTGAATGCTGTTGACGCGCTGGATGATCAGGTCGTTCTCGCGATGTGTGCTGGAAGGCGCTGTCTCGTTGAGAAAGAGCTGGTCGGTTTCGTGTTGCGTGAGATGACCGCGATAGACCATGAGAGCCACGAAGGCAGTGACAATCAGGCCCCAGATCGCAGCCATGACAACAAGGATGTGCGCCATGAATCGCCCCCTGGTTGAACGTCCGGGTCCGGGATACGAGCGGGCCCATTGGGAGTGGGCCCGGGGTAGGCTGGGCCGGCGTGCGAAGTCTACTCCTGAAGCCGGAGATCCGCGAAGCTTTTCCGCAGCGCGGGTTTCAGCGCCGCGGGCCTTCGGGACCGGCTGGATTGAAAGAGCACAACCACTATCGGCTGCAGCGCGGCTCCGGGACGGTGCCCCGAATCCCGCGTCATTGCCACGCATCAAACAGCGTGGCGTGGACAAGAGGCTGTCGGGGTGGGCGCGGGCCGGTTCGGGACGCGCGAAAAGCTGCTTGATCCGGGTGCGTTGCGAGATTAGACTTACAGTCAGTGCGCACAGCGTTTGCTGGGGCGCTCCTGAAAAGGAGATTGGAAATCATGGCCACTGCCGCGGTTAGTTCCCCTGTCGAGGTTGTCAACGCTCCCGCTACCTCCAGTGCACCGGTTGTGCTCACGCCGGCTGCGATTGTGAAGGTAAAAGAGATCATGGCTACCCAGGATCCGCTCCCGGCCGGTCTGCGAATTGGCGTCGTGGGCGGCGGCTGCTCCGGTTTTCAGTACTCCATGTCGTTTGAAAATGCCGCCGGCATGATGGATAAGGTGGTGCGGTTCGATGATCTAAAGGTCTTCGTGGACGCCACCAGCGCGATGTATCTCAACGGCTGCACGGTGGACTACGTGGAAACCCTGGAAGCGGCGGGATTCAAGTTCGAGAATCCCCAGGTAAAGTCGACCTGCGGCTGCGGATCCAGCTTCAGCGTCTAGGAGCTTGTTGAAAAAGCACCTCGGATGTCCGCGAGGCAAGTACGAAAC
>CAXUIM010000218.1:0-7270 GCA_964250885.1 uncultured Acidobacteriaceae bacterium
TCCACTTAACATAAAAACAACACCGCAAACTAGGCTATCTCCGACAGGCTCCTAGAGCATTTTTGCTTTGCTGTGGACTGGAATCAAGCGTGCGGTGTCGTTTCTTTGGAGAAAAACGACGTTGAGGTCGGCGGCTTCGGTCTACACCTAAAGCAAAAATGCTCCTAGCGCCCTCCGAGGCGCTTGGCCAGCAGAATGCGGCTTACCGTCCGCTTGGACAGAAGCACCGACGCGGCACGGGAACTGGGTAGGGGGGGTGAAGACTCTGCGGAGCTTGTGGAGGAAGATTCCGCGGCTAGTGCGGGGTCCGCGTGCTGCGGCGGTCTCAGCGTGCCCATAAGCGACTTCTTGCGGATAGCCATTGTCGTCGTCCCGATTCCTCTAACCCATAATGCCTGATCTCGGACGAACTTGAAACCGGAGATGCACTTCAGGGTAACCTCCTCAAGCGGCCAACTCCGCTGAGCAGCAAGAGATTCTGGTCCGAACTCCTGCTCCTCAGCGGAAACAGCCGAGACAAGGGAATGACAAATGAAACAAGTACAACAGCGGTAAAGCTGGGCGTAAATGGCGTCGGAACGTTGACGCTGGCGGAGGTCTACCGCTTTCTGGCACCCGCGTGAGGACTCAGGCCTGCTGGTCTGACTGACCTTATGAAGAAAGCTGCATGGAGTCTCCTTTTGGATCGCCATGATGTCTCTTCTTTCAGTTTGCTTCAGCCCTTCGGGATTAGCTCTTGCCCGTACTAATGCAAGCTGTGTGCCAAAACGGCACTCGGAGTGAAAATCGCGATTTTGCAGGCGTTTCCTCGTTTCGCAGCCAGGACGGCGGCGATGCAATGACGTACCGCAGCCGAACAGCCGCCGTTGGGGGTGAAAATCTAACCCGGCCCGGGTGAAATTTCAACCCGCTGCCGAGAGCCCATGCTTCCGGCAGAGGTATTTCATCTTCTGAACGGGAATGCGCAGCAGGGAGGCGGCCCCGTTCTTGGTTCCCGCTCGCCGTAGCGCCGCCTCCAGGTAGGCGATCTCTATCCGGCGCAGCTCGTCCTCGAGGTGGACGCCCGCCATGGGCACGAGCATCTGGTCGTAGTTGGTCGTGCTGTTGAAGATCACCCTTTCCGGCAGATCCTCGACCGCGATCAGATCTCCATCCACCATCAGCACCAGACGCTGCGCCAGGTTCTCCAGTTCGCGTACGTTGCCCGGCCAGGTGCTGGTCTCAAGCACGTCCATGGCTTCAGCCGAAATGCGCTTCGGCTCCAGTTGATTGGCCTTGCAGTACAGTCGCAAATAGTGATCCAGCAGCAAGGGGATGTCCCCGGCGCGTTCGCGCAAGGGCGGCAGCGAAACCGGGATGACGGAGATGCGGTAGTAGAGGTCCTCGCGAAAGTGGCCCGCTTTCACCATCTCTTCCAGATTGTCATTGGTGGCCGTGATGAGGCGGAAGTCGATCTTCCTGGGCTGCTTGGCCCCGATTCTCTGCACCTGCCGGTCCTGCAGGACTCTCAGCAGTTTGCTCTGCAAGGTCATGCCCAGCGAGCCGATCTCGTCCAGGAACAGCGTACCGCCGTCGGCCAGCTCAATCTGCCCGGGGCGGGCCGCATGGGCCCCCGTGAAGGATCCCTTCTCGTGGCCGAAGAGCTCGGATTCCATTAGCGTCTCCGGCAGGGCGGCACAGTTCACGCTGATGAACGGCGCGTTGTGGCGTGGACTGAGCGAGACGACCGCTCGCGCGGCCAGCTCCTTCCCGGTCCCGCTCTCGCCGCGGATCATCACCGTGGTGTTGCTGGGAGCGACACGCCGGAGCGCTTCATACACCCGCTGCATGGGCTCGCTGCCGCCGATCATGTCACCCAATCCGGTCTTCCGCTGGACCTGCTTCCGGAGCCGCTGGCTCTCTCGCTCGCGGCGGAGCCTTGCCCCTGCTTCCAGCAGGTACGCGCGCAACTCGGGAAAGTCGATCGGGGCGAGCAGGTACTCATCACTGCCGGCTTCCTTCGCCCGCCGGCGCGCGTTGCTGAGGGGCCGGCGCGAGATAGCCAGCAGGAAGCCATCCGGAGACTTTGCGCGGACCGAGCGGATGAACGCGAAGAAATCCTCGTCGCCGGCCATCGTGTCCAGATCGAGCGCCAGCATCTCCGGGGCGTTTTCTTGGATAGCTTTGAACAGGCCGGTGGAATCGGAGGCGATTTGAATGGTGAAGGCCGCGGCCAGCTGCTCCTTGCTGTCGAGGATCATGCCCTCGTCAGCCGTGGCAAAGACCAGGCTGTAGCGGGCCTGCCGGACTATCTCGTTCCCATTTCGCTCGTTCCCATTTCGCAAGTACGGAGTCCCAGACAGAGGTAGCATCGCGGTTGAGTTTAATCTAAAGTACACCACCCTCTATCGACTAATGGGCAGAGCGGAATCGCACCGGCAGCCAAAATGGGGGACCAGAGCGGTATTACTGTAGGTGTACCCAAGGCTCCAGGTGTCAACGCCGTTTTCCCTCGAGAAAAACGGCACTCGTACACTTCGAATCGGGCACAAGGACAGTAATACTGCTCTATGTGGCGCGGGACGAGATTCCGCCCATGTGCGGGGGGCCGCGGTTCCGGTGAACGGCTTCAACGCATTCCAAACGGGTGGGAGTATAAAAGCTGGCAGAGCGGCCGCAGGTTTCTGGCGGGGCGGCTGCCAGGGCCTGGGCAGGGCGGAGATTTCAGTGTGATCCTCACGGACGTCGCCATTCCGAAGCGAGCCAGGCGGACCGGCTGGCTGCAGGACGATCAGGCGGTTGCGTTCACCATCGTTTTGTCCGCGCGAATGGAGCTACCGGCCGCGCACAGCGCGCCCGGCCCAAATCCGCAGCTACATCCGGAGCCAAAACCGCGAAAGGCGCTGAAGCCCAAACCGGGGGCACGGTCCCTCGCCTCACGATCCCTCGCCCCACAGTCCCTCGCCCCACCGTCCATCGCCCCACTTACCCACGCGCAGTTGCGGAAGCGATACGGAGCGGCGGCGCACGCGCTGGAGAAGATCGAAGCCTTCGCTCGGTCGTTCCAGCTCGAGATCACCGAGACCGCGGAGCGCCGGCGCAGCGTGCGGCTGAGTGGTCGTGCCGCGGACGTAGGGCGAGCATTCCACACGCGACTGGCGCACTATAAGTGCGAAGGCCACCCGTTCGTCGCGCCGGCCCGGCCGCCCCGCATTCCGGCGAGCTGGAAGGGAGCGGTCGAGGCCGTGCTCGGGCTGCAGAGTTCGCGCCGGGCCAGGCCGCGGCGCCACTCCCGGGTGCATGCGCGGCCCGCGGCGCAGCGCATTGGGAAGCTGGCCCAGGCTTACGCCTTTCCGCCGGGTGAGGGCGGAGCCGGGCAGACGATTGGCCTGATCGAATTCGGCGGCGGGTTTCGGACCAGCGACATCGAACAGTTCTGCGCACGGATGGGGGTTGTTCCGCCCCGCATAACGGTTGTCCGGATCGGAGGCGGAGCCAACCGCCCCGCCTCCCCGGCCGCGATCCACAAATTCCTGGATGTAGTCAGCGGCGCGCAGGCGCCGCCGGAGCACGCGGAGCAGGCGGAAGAGAGCGACTCCTTGGAGAACGCGCAATGCACGGTAGAGGTCACGATGGACCTCGAGATCCTGGCCGCCCTCGCGCCTCGGGCGCACATCGTGGTGTATTTCGCCTCGTCCGATGAACAGGGCCTGTATCACGCGATCAATCGCGCGGTGCATGACGAACGCCGCCGGCCCGGCATCCTGTCCATCAGCTGGAGTATGCCCGAGACGACGATTCCGAAGCCCGAGATGCAGGCCATCGAAGGCGTGTTGCGCGAAGCCGCGCAGCTCGGCATCACCGTGTGCGCCTCCACCGGCGATGCGGGGGCGCTGAATGGATCGACGGATGGAAAACCGTCGGTCAACTTCCCGGCGAGCTCTCCGCACTGCCTCGCCTGTGGCGGAACCAGCCGCAAGAGAGACGCGCATGGAAGACCCATCGAGGTGGTTTGGAACGCGACCCACCACGGGATTCCGGGCGCCTCCGGAGGCGGCGTGAGCGCCCATCTGCCGTTGCCCCCGTGGCAGGCCCAGGCGCGGGTTCCGGCCAGTCCTGAGGGCTTTAAAGGGCGAGGTTTGCCGGATGTCGCCGCACTCGCCGATCCGGACTATGGATGCGAGATGTGGATCGCCGGCCGGGCCTTTGCGTCGGCGGGCACCAGCGCGGTTGCCCCGCTGTGGGCGGCCCTGGTGGCTCGGCTGAACCAGGCGCTGGGGCGCCGGTGCGGACATATTCAACCGCTGCTCTACCAGTTGGGTGCGCGGCTCCAGATGGGTGCGGGGCGCGGCCGCCGCGCCGCCGCTGCCGCGGGCTTGCGCGCGGTCACCCGCGGCAACAACGGCTTCTATCGCGCCGGAAAGGGCTGGAGCGCCTGCGCGGGCTACGGTAGCCCCCGGGGCCGGGAGCTGCTGACGCACCTCCAGGCGTGGGTACGGGAGGCGTGGGTACGGGAGGCACGGGTCCAGGCCGAACCGTCCCTCTCTCCGGCTCCCCATCCGGCCCGGACCCGGGCGTCCCTGCGCAACCCCCAGCGGACCAGCAAGAAAGGTTAGAGCTCTACGGGGTGTAGTAGCCGGTGCGGGCCTGCACGATCAGTGACTTGTCCACCGGTTTCAGATCGAGCGAGTGAAATTTGCCGGGCTTGGAGGGCGTAGGCGTGAAGCCGAAACGGTATTGCGAGCGAAGATCCGTGGCGATCGCCTCAAATATCTTCGCAATGGGCATACCGGCGCCCACCACGAAGTCACGGCCGCCGGTCGCGTGGGAGATCTCGCGCATCACTTCGATGCCGGACGGGCGACCGATCGCGACCTGAGGGTAGTGGGCGTCTTCGGCGGTGTAGAGCACGCCATAGACGGCGACGTTGGCAAGCTGGGCCTGCCGGATCGCACCCTTGAGGTCGGTACGGCTGCCGTTATCGCCGCCATCGGTGAGAATCACGAGCGCGCGGCGCCCTTGCTCCTGGCCCATGACTTTGCTGACGGCTAGATCGATCGCGTCATAGAGCAGGGTGCCGCCGCGCCCCGTGCCGGCCAGAGGATCGCGCTGGTAGTCGAGGACGCGGAGCGCCTGGTGCAGCTCACTGAGATGCGAGGTCATCTTCTGCAACAGCAGCACGTCACTGGAAAACCGGACGATGAAGGCGCGGTCCTGCGGATTGGTCAAAGTATTGCGCAGGAAGATATCGCTGGCCAGGCCCTCGTCTGCTAGGAAATCGGTCTGGCTGCCACTGGTGTCGATCATCAGGCCGACGGTCAGCGGCAGATCGTTATCGCGATTGAAGTAGCGGATGGATACCGGTTTGCCGTCGGCGCGCAGGCTGAAGGCGTCCTGACCGAGATCGAGGACAGGGTTTCCGTCCCGATCCCGTACGACGGCATCCACCGAGACCAGGCGAACCTCCACCGAGAGGGTCGAGCCGGGAGCAGCCGGCGGCGGCGGCGGCTCCTGCTGCGCGCGCAGAGGCCGGTGGCACAGCAGGATCAGGGACAGGAGTGGGAGGAGGCGGAGAGTGCGAGCTTCGACCATGGCGTTGACCGGAAACTATCCACTTTAGAGCATTTTCCCGTCGCTGTGCAGGGGTAATGCAGGATCCGGTTCAGCCAGTGCGCGCGCGGGCCCGATCGCCGCCGGTTGAGGGATCTTCAGTCTGCATCCGGCGGAACTGGATTTCAAGAAAACACTGGACCAGCGAAACCGCGGCTGGAGTCACTCCGGCGATGCGGCTGGCCTGTCCCAGGGTGCCGGGCCGCACGCGGGAGAGCTTCTCGACCATCTCCCGGGAGAGCCCGGAGCAGGCGTGGTAATCGAACCAGGCGGGGATGGGGCGAGCTTCGTCGCGGCGCAGCCGGGCCATGGAGCGCTCCTGCTGCGCCAGATAGCCGGCAAACTTGATCCCGGTCTCCACCGTCTTCATCTCGTTGCGGACCCAGGCGGGCAGCGTCCGGGGATACGCAGCGGCGGTGAGCGCCGCGATCCACACGGCGAAGCGGGGCTCGGGTTCAAGTCTCGTCTCGGAACCGGAAAGGCGTGGCGCAAGCGCGGGCAGCAGCTGCTCGATGCTGGTGGCGGGACGCTTGAGCAGCTGCGCAAACAGGTCGCCACGGACAGCCGGCACGGCCGGCGCCGCCTGGCCTGGCTCTTGCGGCCGCGGGCCTGCATCCTGCCTCCCGCCTTGCTGCAGGAGCTCGAGATCGGCGTTGGTGAGGCGGGTGGTCTCGAGCAGGCGGGTGAAGGCCTCGGCGCGGGCCTGCTTCGCCTCGAACGCGGCCCAGGCCGCGTCATCGATCAGGCCGAGGGCCCGGCCGTGCGGCGTAAGCCGTGTGTCGGCGTTATCGATCCGCAGGTGCAGGCGGAACTCAGCGCGCGAGGTAAACATGCGGTACGGCTCGTCCGTGCCCTTGGAGATCAGATCATCGATCAGGATGCCCGTATAGGCCTCGGTGCGGTCCAGTGTGAACTCTGCCGAAGCGAGATTCCGGGTAGCCGAGTCGACTCCAATTCTGAAGCTGCGGGCGTGCAGCGCGGCGTTGATGCCGGCCATCAGCCCCTGGCAAGCGGCCTCTTCATAACCGGACGTGCCGTTGATCTGACCGGCCAGGTACAGGCCGGTGAACTTCTTCACCCCCAGGGTGCGGTCGAGCTCCGTCGGGTCGATGGCGTCGTACTCGATGGCGTATCCGGGGCGAAGCATCTCGGCCTGCTCCAGCCCGGGGATGGAGTGAACCATCGCGGTCTGCACCTCCATCGGCAGCGAGGTGCTCATCCCGTTGATGTACACCTCGTGGGTGTTCAGGCCTTCCGGCTCGAGGAAGAACTGATGCGAGGTCTTGTCCGGGAAGCGGACGATCTTGTCTTCAATCGAGGGGCAGTAGCGCGGCCCGATGCCTTCAATCTGACCCGTAAACATGGGCGAGCGATGCACGTTGGCCTTGATCAGTTCCAACGTTCGCGGCGTGGTCAACGCGATATGGCAGGAGATCTGGGGCAGCGGGGGCTGCCACCGCGCGGCGCCCGCGGCCGGTACGGAGCGGAAGCTGAACGGCGTTGGATCGGTGTCGCCGGGCTGCTCTTCAAAGCGAGTCCAGTCGATGGTGCGGCCATCCAGGCGCGGGGGCGTACCGGTCTTCAGCCGGGTTTCGCGCAGGCCGAGCCGCTTGAGGCTCTCTCCCAGCAGCACGCTGGCCGGTTCCCCGGAGCGGCCGGCGGTGTACTGCTGCTCGCCGCA
>CAXUIM010000219.1:0-4468 GCA_964250885.1 uncultured Acidobacteriaceae bacterium
GAACTGGACAGGGTACCGGGCAAAGATGGGGCAGTGGGCTTCGTGATGGGAGCCGCTGCCGGCTTCGTGCCGAGCTGGCTCAGCAGGTCCTCGATGGGAACCAGGCGCTGCAGGTGAACCAGCTTCAGCAGGCCGAGTTCGAGATGGAACCGCTGCTCCTGCCGGTACCCGAGCTCGTCGAAGGTGCGCAGCATGATCGCAAGAAAACGCGAGAGCTCCTCTTCGGTGAACAGCGCGGCCGAGCGGGCGGCGCGATTCCGCTCTTCCGGGGAGATCTGCAGCAGATCCGCGGCGACGCCGGTGGCCTCAGCCTCTGGTGGGAGCTGCGTGATCCTGGCGACGACGGTGTTGCGCAGGTAGCGGACAAACTGGCGCGCGAGCTGGGGGGCTGCATTCCCGGCGTCGAGTAGCCGCCCCAGGATGCTGAGCACATCCGCGGAGTTGTTGGCGTGGACGGCCGCGAGGATGTGCTCGTAGACGACGTTCGAGACCGAGCCCATGAGCTCGCGCACCTGCTCGATTTCGAGCGCTGGATGGCCCTCCGTCTCGCCCGGGGCGGGGGGTGCGGTCGGGGCGGAGGCGATGGCCTGATCCATGATGGAGAGAGCATCTCGCATGGAGCCGTCGCCCGCCTCAGCCAGCAGGGCTAAGGTCGCGTCGTCGGCGTCAATGTGCTCGGCGGTGGCGATGCGGCGGAGCTGGCCGACGATATCGTCCAGCTTCACGGCGTGAAAGCTGAAGTGCTGGCAACGCGAGCGGATGGTCTGGGGGATGTCTTCAGGCTGGGTGGTCGCCATCATGAAGACGATGTGCTCGGGCGGCTCTTCAAGCGTCTTCAGCAGCGCGTTGAAGGCCGCGTCGGTAATCTGATGCGCCTCGTCGAGAATGTAGATCTTGTAGCGGTCGCGTGAGGGCCGGTAGCGGGCGGCGTCGCGGAGCTCGCGAATCTCATCGATGCCGCGGTTGGTGGCCGCGTCGATCTCGATGACATCGACGGCATTGCCCTGGCGGATCTCGACGCAGGATTCGCAGACTCCACACGGCTCGGGGGAGGGGCGGCGCGCCGTTCCAATCTCCGTGCGGCAGTTGAGAGCCGAAGCCAGAATCCGCGCGATGGTCGTCTTGCCGATGCCGCGGTGCCCGGAGAAGATGTAGCCGTGGGCGATCCGGTTCTGGGCCAGCGCGTTGAGCAGCGTGCGTGTGACGTGGTCCTGCCCGACGACATCGGAGAAGCGTTGCGGACGGTATTTGCGGGCTAGAACTTGGTAGGCCATGGAGCAGATCGTAGAGCGATTGTATCGCCCTGGTCTGTGGAGGGAGCCCGGAGCAACCCGCCGGGGAGTATCTCGGAGCTTGCCTCGATCGGGGCTCCGGCGCTTCGGCTACTCGGGGGCGTCGCTGTCCGCGCCCCAGGCGAAGGCGCCCGGCTGGGGCAGGCCGATGTGCTGCAGCACGCGATGCACGAAGTTGCGCGCGATGTCCTCGACCGTCTGGGGATGGTTGTAGAAAGTTGGGATCACAGGGAAAACCGTCGCTCCGGCCTCGCTGACCGCAGCCATGTTGCGGATGTGGATCAGGTTGAGCGGGGTCTCGCGCACGCACAGGAGAAGCCGGCGGCGCTCTTTGAGGCAAACGTCGGCAGCGCGCTCGATCAGGTTCCCGGCCAGGCCATGGGCGATGCCCGCCAGAGTGCCCATGGAGCAGGGAAGGACGATCATTGCGGAGACCGGATAGGAGCCGCTGGCAATGGGCGCGCCGATGTCGTCGTGCGCGAGCGTGGATATCTTTGTGGAGGAGTGGCCGAGCAGCCGCTCCACCAGTGCGCCGCGGGCGCCGGTTCCGCTCCGGGTTGCCAGATCACCGGCGCCGCTCTGTTCGCCGCGGGCTTCGGCCTCGGCGCGACGGGGAGTGAGGGCGGACTCCTCGGCCAGTACCCGCCGCGCGCTGGGCGAGACCACCAGATGCACCCGGCGCACGCGCGAATCAGCCTCCAGGGCCCGCAGCATTTCCACGGCGACCAGGGAGCCACTGGCTCCGGTCACGGCCAGCACCACCACCGCATCGGCCGCGGCGTTCGGCTTCGCGCTCGCAACCGGGAAGGGAGCCGGGGCGTCTTCCAGCGGTCCGCCAGTGCTTGCGAAAGGCATCCATCTGATTATCGCGCAACAATTCGCGGTTTCCATGGCGACATTTGTCCAGCAAGCCGGTTAAATAGAACTGTGGACGTCCTTTTTCAGAACGGCCAGATCACGCAATGCGGGGTGTTCCCCAAAACCGGTCACGATGAGGGGAGGGTGCCCGCATCGACACTGCGAAAGCGCACCCGCTTCAGGATCCACGTTCTGCTAGGCGTGCTGTTGCTGCTGGCTATCGCGCCCCGGGCACGCGCCTCCCTCGCGCTGCTGCTGGAGCAGCCGTACGGAAAGTTGGGTGTGGTGGACCCGACCGGCCACTCGGCGATTTACCTGGATCACGTCTGTGCAGAGACTCCGCTGAAGCTGCGACCCTGCGGCCCGGGGGAACTGGGCGTGGTGCTGAGCCGCTATGACGGGATCGATCACTACGACTGGTTGGCGATCCCGCTGATTCCGTACTTGTACTCGGTGGCGACGATCGAGGATGTTCCGCAGAGCGTAGACCACCAGACGGAGCGTGAACTGCGGAATTCCTACCGTCGCCGGCATCTGGAGGCGATCGCACCCGACCTGCCTGGTGGCGCGGCGCCGCCCGGCAACTGGTATGAACTGTTGGGCTCGGCCTTCGACAGGACCATTTATGGCTTCCAGGTGAAGACCACGCCGGATCAGGATGCGGAGCTGATTGCGCTGTTCAATGACCGCAGAAATGTGGAGCGCTACAACGGTTTGTTCCGCAACTGCGCGGACTTCGCCCGCGTGACGATCAACATGTTCTATCCGCATGCGGTGCGCCGGAACTGGATCGCCGATTTCGGCCTGACCTCGCCCAAGTCGGTTGCGCGCGGGCTGGCGCACTTCGCACACAAACATCCGGAGGCTGGCCTGAGTGTCTTCGTGATTCCTCAAGTCAAGGGAGACCTGCCGCGCTCACGCGGAACAGAGGACGTGGCCGAAGGTCTGCTGAAGCGATACGGGTTGCCGCTGGTCGCGCTGTCGCCGGTTACCACCGGTGTGATGTTCGTGGCGTATGTGGGGCATGGGCGGTTTTCAATGCCCAAACACGCGCCGCCGCTGAACCTGGAGGAGCTCGAGGTCCAAGCTGAAATGATGCGTCCCGTGCCGCCTCTGGCTGCACCCGATCCGCCGGAGGTGGTACTTGCTGCCGTCGCTCCTCCGCGCACCCGGGCCGCGTACAGCCCAGCGGTCCCGCCGCCGCCCGAGCCGCTGCCGGAACGATAGAATAACCCTGAGCCGGAACCGGACCGGATCACAGCAGATTTGAAATGCTGCACGCTCCCAGGACACAACAGGCGGGTGATATGTTCAGTTAAGACGCCATGGACTATCACGAGACACCGCTGGGAAAGAACGTCCGGTTCCTGCTTCCTTCCTTGAAGCTGAAACAGCCTTCCGCAAATGGAGACACGGTCGAGCAGTGCGTTCACGTGTTTCTGATGGAGCACTTTGGGGGCTACACCGCGACCTCGGCCAACCTGTTCGGCTATTGGAAGGAAGAGGGCGGGGAACACTCCTACGGGGAGCATCGCGAGTTCGTGGTGGCGCTTCCGCACAACAAAGGTTTGTCGGAGTTGAAGCAATTCCTGGGGCAGACCGCGAGGACTTTGGGTGAGAAGTGCCTGTACTTCGAGGTCGCCGGCGTGGCGGTTCTGCTCTACGGCGGGCCCGCTGAAGACGCCCAGCCGGAACCCGCGAACGCGGAGCCGGACGCAGCGCAACCGACAATGAGCCCGCGGGTGACCCAGGTTGAGCCGGCCAAGCTGCGCGCTTGAAGCGGGATCCCACTGCTTCAATCTGGGAATTTCTCCCTGATCCGAACGGTTCGCTGCAGTTCGTCATTGTTCTCCAGCACCTTGAGGCGGAGATCCGGGTCGATTCCGGGCTGTGCGAGCCAAGCCTGAACAGTGGCCTCGGCGCTGGCGCTGATCTGGCCGCCCAGGAAGGCGTTCAGCCACGCGCCGAGGAAGAAGATCTTGCGTTCGCGCTTGATCTCTGGCAACTGGTCGAGCGCGCGGTGCAGATACGGCTCACTCAGGGTGGACTGGTTCCACGCATTGAAGGGTCCGAGGCTGCGGGTGAGCCAATCCTCCGGCCGGGCCCGCGCCGCCGACGGGGGAAGCTGGTACTGCTCGAAATACTGCTGCTTGACTGCCGGGTCAGGGGCGCCCGCCTGCACGGCCCAGGCACTTTTCCGCGCATCGCCGCTATGGTCCTGCTTCAGCTCCGCGGCAACCAGAGGAGCCGCGTCGGGGTCGCCCAGCGAGAGGAGCTGACCGATCAGGCGCCAGCGGTCGAGCTGTCGCAGCTCCACT
>CAXUIM010000219.1:4568-6907 GCA_964250885.1 uncultured Acidobacteriaceae bacterium
GTGGGGAGGCTGGTCAGCACCAGCTCGACATAGCGGCGCGGCGGCGACTGCGCCTGGCGCACGTTCTCCCACAGCGCTCCCCACAACATGGAGCGGAGCAGGGGATCGGAAGGTGAAGTCGTGCGCGCGTCCCCGGTGGAAGGCGGTTCGTTGGCGGGAGTTCCCGGGACAGAACCCGGCGCCGAGCCGGCGGCAGAGATCAGGCTCCGCCGCACAGCCGCCTCGCTGCGCTGATCGAGCAGAAAGCGGCCATAGGCCTGGTCGCCGGCGTTGGCGAAGACGAAGGAGGGGCAGGATTGGCCCACCGCAGTGGGCACGGCGGTTTCAGCCTGGCTCCATTCCACGCGCACTGTTCGCATTGAGGGCGCCAGCAACACCTCCTGCGAGATGGGCCAGACGTATCCATCCGGCAGAACGTCGTGTTGGCTGAGCGCCAGGCTGGCGAGCTTGCCGTCCGCGCCGCAGCTCCAGGCGACGTCGACCTCCGGCATGCCGCGGCGCAGGACCCAGGCATCGGCCCAGGTCCGAACGTCCTGTCCGCTGGTGGTGTGAAAGGCGTCGATCAAGTCGCTCCACTGCGCGTTGGCGTAGGCATGCCGCGCCAGATACAGCCGGAGTCCGTTGCGGAAGGCATCTGACCCCAGGCGGAACTCGAGCTGCTTGAGGATGGCTGGAGCCTTCATGTAGACGATCGCGCCGTAGGCGCTCTTGGCGTCCTTGAGATTGGGAATGTCCTGGAAGATGGGAGTCGTGCCCGGCGTTTCGTCGATGGCGTAGGCGTTCGGCTTGATGTCTTCGTAGAAGTGTTTCCAGACCTGCGCCCGGGGTTCGAGCGAGTCCAGGCAGCGATACGCCATGTACTGCGCAAAGCCCTCCTTCAGCCAGAGATCGTCGAACCAGCGCATGGTGACCAGATCGCCGAACCACTGATGGGTCAGCTCATGCAGCGTGGTGATGTTGCGATGGAAGCGGTCGGCGCCGGTGGGAGCAGAGCGGAACAGCACGCCATCTTCGTTCAGGAACGTGGCCCCGGCGTGCTCCATGCCGCCGAACGGGAAACCGGGGATGAGCACCATGTCGTACTTGGGAAAGGGAAAGGGCTGATGGAAGTACTGGGCCAGCCAGACCATGCCGCGCGCGGTGATGGCCTGCAGCTGGGGTATCTCGGGCCGAGCGCGCGCGAGCTGAGATGTGCGCACATAGACGTCCGACTGCCCCGGTTGACCCGGAAGACGCGTCCAGGGCCCAGCGGTGAACGCGAAGAGATACGTGGAGATGGGTCGAGTCGGCTCGAAGCGAGTGGTCGAAAGACCTGCGCCGCCCGGCGATGACGATCCGGCTTGTAGCTTATCGTGATGCGGCGCGGTGTTGCTGATCACGGTCCACTTTTCCGGAGCGGTGACGGTAAGCGTGAAGCGGGCCTTCAGATCCGGCTGATCGAAGCAGGGAAACGCCATGCTGGCGTCCATGGGAACGAATAGCGAGTAGAGATATTCGCTGTCATCACTCTTGTCCTCGTAACGGGTGATGGCAGCGCCGGCGGCGGCCACTCGCGAGGTGAAGGCGATCTCCAAGGTGTTCTCCCCAGCGTGCAGCAGCGCTGCGGGGAGCAGGAGATGACCCTGGTTCAGAGTGGGCGTCATGGGTCTGCCATTGAGTTGGGCCGAGGTCAGTGTGCCCTCGCGATAGTCGAGTGGAAGATCCGAACTCCCACCCGCGGCGCTTAGCTGGAAGCGCAGGGTCTCGCGGCCGGGCATTGTGTCGGCATGAGGGCGCAGCTCCAGGTTGAGCTCATAGCTCACGCCCGAGACGCGCGACGCGCGATCCTTCGCCAGCGACCGGGACACTCCGGGGCTGAGCGGCGGAGATGGCGGCTGCACCTGTTGAGCCATTGCGGTCCTGGATCCAGCCAGAGCCGAAACTATCAGCATTGCTGCTCCCAAAAGGCATAGTAGTGCTCTACGATGGCCAATCGTTCCACGCACCAGACGCTCCCTCCTGTTTGTGCTTGATGGTAGTGCATGCGCTCTGATGAAGGAATCAAGAAGAGAGCCGGCGCGGACCAGCGCAGCGCGGATGGCGCCCAAGGGACTCGTCGGGGACGTTTTGAATTGTCATGGCCGGTTTGCATCGGGGAGTGGGCCAGCGAGCAAATGAGAGGACTGCCTGGAGGCTAGGTCCGACATTGGCATGGCTATGTCCGACACGGGACCGAGGCTTTCGTCGATAGGATGAGCAAGCCATCTCTTCTGCATTGCAGGGTTGGGGCTCTCGGCACATCTGGCCGAAGCGCACGCGCGGCCTGTCTGGACGCGCGGGCGCGTGCCCAGAACGCTTTG
>CAXUIM010000219.1:6917-7195 GCA_964250885.1 uncultured Acidobacteriaceae bacterium
TGGCGGGGGTGGGGCGGCGCGCCCCTGGGGCCCCCCCCCCCGGGGGGGCGGGGGGGGCGGGGGGGGCGCTTGCCCAGAACGATTGCCGAGGCCGTTTGTCACGGGAGTGCGTACGATCACAACTGCGGCGATTTCGCACGAGGTACGAGGGGCCCGGTCGCCGGCCTTGGCTTACCGGACTGATGTCGATGGACTGCGAGCGGTGGCGGTGCTTTTGGTGGTCTTCGATCACCTGCACACGCGAATCCGCGGCGGCTACATCGGAGTGGACGTGTTCT
>CAXUIM010000220.1:0-7177 GCA_964250885.1 uncultured Acidobacteriaceae bacterium
TCGCGCCACAGATCGCCGGCCTGCTTGAAGTTGTTTTCGCGATCGATCTTCTGACGCACCAGGCGGCCTTCGTACATCGGCTGGTAGGGCTGGCCGGCCGGCTTGGCCTCCTGGAGTCCGTTCATGCTGCTGGGCTCATAGTTGACGTGCGGGTTCTGCGACGGCGCCGTGTCCACGTGGAGAGCCATGGAGCCATCGCGCTGGTTGGTGTAGACCTTGGCCTTGGGCGCGTTGATGGGCAGCTGCAGGTAATTGGTGCCGACGCGATAACGCTGCGTATCGGAGTAGCTGAAGGTGCGGCCGACGAGAAGCTTGTCGTCGGAGAAGTCCAGCCCATCCACCAGCACACCGGTGCCGAAGGCGACCTGCTCGGTCTCCGCGAAGTAGTTGTCCGGATTCTTGTTGAGCACGATCTTGCCGATGGGCAGGAAAGGGAACTGCTCCTTTGGCCAAAGCTTGGTCGCATCCAGCGGGTCGAAGTCCAGCTCCGAATGCTCGTCGTCGCTCAGGATCTGAACGAACATATCCCACTCGGGGAACTCACCCTTTTCGATCGCATCCTGCAGATCCTGGGTGGCGTGGTTGAAGTTGGTCGCCTGGATCTGGTTGGCTTCTTGCTGAGTGAGGTTCTTGATGCCCTGCCTCGGCTCGAAGTGGTACTTCACCAGCACGGCTTTGCCTTCAGAGTTCACCCACTTATAGGTGTTCACGCCCGAGCCCTGCATGAAGCGGTAGGCCGCGGGAATGCCCCAGGGAGAGAACAGAAAGGTCATCATGTGCGTCGACTCCGGCGAATTGGCCAGAAAGTCGAAGAAGCGCGCGTCGCTTTGACGGTTCGTCAGCGGGTCCGGTTTGAAGGCGTGCACCATGTCCGGGAACTTGGTCGCGTCGCGGATAAAGAACACCTTGAGGTTGTTTCCCACCAGGTCCCAGTTGCCATCCTCGGTGTAGAACTTGACGGCAAAGCCGCGCGGGTCGCGCAGCGTCTCCGGCGAGTGGCCGCCATGCACCACCGTGGAGAAGCGCAGGAAGATCGGGGTCTGTTTGCCGGCGGTCTGGAAGAGCTTGGCGCGAGTGAATTTGGAGATCGGATCATCGCCCGCCTTGCCGGTCGGTTCGAAGTATCCGTGCGCGGCCACACCGCGCGCGTGCACCACGCGCTCCGGGATGCGCTCCCGGTCAAAGTGGGTGATCTTCTCGAGGAAGTGATAGTTCTCGAGCGTTGCCGGTCCGCGATTGCCGACGGTACGCAGGTTCTGATTGTCGGGGACAGGGTGGCCCTGCCGCGTGGTCAACGTTTGCTCGCTCGCGCCCTCGCGGGACTTCGAGGCCATTCCGTTGCCGTTCATCTTCTTGTCATCCATGCAAGCACCTCCAGAGCGGGCCAGGCGGTCCCGCGGGCTCCTCTCCATGGTAAGCCCTCAGGCCTGATTCCTGTTACAAAGCGTTTTCAATACCTGTTACAAAGCGTTTTCACTTTTGTAGCAAGCCGGAAAGGGTCTGGAGGCGCCGTTCCTTTCCTTCTCCGATGCTCCGCGGCGCCCGATCGCCACGGCGCGCCGGACCGGGTGATGCAGGGTATTCTGGGCTGACGTATGCTGGCAGCTTCGCGGATGCTGTTTGTGTTTGTCGTGTTGGGAACCCCGGCGGCGCTGCTGGGCATTCCGTTGTCCGCGCTGCGGGGAGACTTCCAGATCATGTATGGCTGGGGAATGGCTGTGATCCGGCTGGGAGTCAAAGCGGCCGGCATCCGCGTGCGGGTTGAGGGCATCGCGAACATACCGCTAGGCGAATCCTGCATCTTCCTCAGCAATCATGTTTCGAACCTGGATCCGCCCATCCTGCTGCCGGTCATCCCGGGAATGACCAGCGTATTTCTCAAGAAGTCGCTGATGAAGATCCCGTTGCTGGGAACGGCCATGCGCATGGGCAAGTTCGTGCCGGTGGCCCGCGGCGGTTCGCGCGAGGAAGCGGCCCGGAGCGTGGCGGCCGCGGCTCACGCGCTGCAGAGCGGCCTGCATATCACGGTGTTCCCGGAGGGCACGCGCTCTCTGGATGGCACGCTGCTGCCGTTCAAGAAGGGCGCCTTCTTTCTGGCCGCGGAGACGGGGGCGCCCATGGTGCCCATCGTGATCCGCGGAACGGCGCGGATGATGCACAAGGGCAGCCTGAAGATCGATCCTGGGGAAGCCGTGGTGCAGTTTCTGCCCGTGCTCCGGCCGGAGCACTTCGCGTCCCGGGAGCAGTTGATGGAGGCGGTCCGCGCGGAGATGGAGACGGCGCTCGCGCAAGCCTAGGAGCTTGTTGAAAAAGCACCTCGGATGTCCGCGAGGCAAGTACGAAATCCGCAATCAAAGCGGGTTTCGCGAAGCTAGCGAAGCCACAAAAGCCGATTTTCAACTAGCTCCTACGACGCAGCTATGTTCGTCTCAGCGAAATACGTCATCTACTTCACCAGGGCGTTGTAGCCGTCGCCGAGCAGCCGCTGGCGCATCGCCTCAGCTTCCTTGCGATTGCTAAAGGGCCCGACCTGGATGTGGATGAGTCTGTCGGGCTGGGCGCGTTCGGTCACGGCATAGCCCTTGGAGCGCAGGGCTCCGGCAAGCAGATCCGCGTCCTCCTGAAGTGAAACGGCGGCGACCTGAACTACGAAGTTGCCGGTAGCGTTCGCCACAGGGCCGGCTGCGAGACTGGCTGCGAGGGCGGCCGCGGAGGGGGGAGTGGAGCGCACGATCGGAGCAGGAGCGCCGCGGGGCGCCGGTTGAGACGTGGAGCGCGCGGAATAAGCCGTGGAAGCGGAGAGCGCTGAGCTGCCGGCGTCCGCCGAAGGAGCGGCGGTGGCGGATCGGCCCGCCGGAGAGCTCGCCGGTGAGCCCGCCGAAGGCTTGAAGGAGTTGAAGTCGGTCGCGGGCGCAGGCGGCGGAGCGGTGGTGGTCGACGCGTCATCCTCTGCCGGGACGGGCGGCTTGCGGCTCCCCATCTTGTAACCAAAGCCGAAGAACAGACCGCAGAGCAGGACCAGCCCCAGGAAAATGCCAAGAATGGCGCCTGTGCTCAGGGTCAGCTCGCGCTCCCCACGGACAAACTCGTCGTCATTATCGATCAGAGACTTCATGGCCTGCCAGGAAGCAGAGGAGATGTGGTTCAGTAGCGGAGATAAAAGCCGACCAGAGGCTCATAGGTTGAGGCGGTCTTGAGAATGGTCAGGTAGTTCTGCCCGAAGTCAGGATCCTTGTAGAACAACTCACGGAAACCGGCGCGGAGGCCGAAGTGGCCGTTGGAGAAGTCCTCCTGCACGCCCAGACCGTAGTAGTACTCCATGCGAGCCTGGACGGGAGCGCCCTGGCCGCCGTGCGGGGTCGGCTTGAATTCGAGTGTGCCGGCTCCGGCGCCCAGGAAAGGCTGGAGGCCGAAGATGGTCCTGGCCGGTGTGGCGACATAGCCGAAGGTATACTCGCTGGCCCGCGCCTGGATCTGGCTTGGCGCTTCACTAAAGTTCTCGGTGTAGCGGGCATAACCATAGTTGAAATCCACGCCGAGGAACGGGCGGGCCACATAGCGGATGCCCACCAGGGCGCCCAGCGTATTGGAAGCGAATTGGGTCATCTGCTGGCCCGCGTCCGGCGCCAGCGGAGGGAGGATCTTACCCTGAACGGTGGTGTTGTACTCGCCGACGCCGCTGACGGAGAGGTCGAAGCGATCGATCAAGGTGTTGGCTGGACTCTCGGGAGTCGTATCTTGCGCAAGTGCGGCAGCACTGAAAACGGTGCAGACGAGCACAAACATGGCGAACAAGGGTGTGGCTTTGCGAATCAAGTCGAAGACGCTCCGGGCGCGAGAAGGCGCTTGCTAGAGCAATAGCAGGGGTAGGTGCCTTCGGGAGCAGTGTGCAGGGTGGCTTTTCTTGAGAAAAAGCCACTGGAAGCGCGCAGCCCTGGGTACAGCAACCCTGAATTGCCTTAATCAGTCTACCGCTTTGTTGGCGCGGGCGCGGCGCGCGATTCGGGTCAGGAACGAGGTCGCGCTTCCCAGGATCAGGCCGCAGAGCGCAGCCGGCAGCAGGTGAGTCGGCTTCTGTTCCGGGGCGGCCAGAAGCCGGTAAAACCCGCAGCTGAGTGCCAGGGTGGCGGCGGCGGCGACGGCCAGCGGCACGGGGCGAAAGAGGTCCAGCAGCAGCAGTGCCGCGGCGGAGAGGGTGAGGACCAGGCCGCTCAACGAGATGGGGTGCGCCAGCAGCGAAGCACAGGAGAGCAGGCAGAGCAGAAGCCCGAGCGCTCCCGGCAGAATGGTTCCGGGCCGGTTGAGCTCGAAATAGATCAACAGCAGCCCCAGGGTAAAGCAGACCAGGGCTGTATCCGGAGTCAACGCGGCGGGCGTGAGTGGAAGGGTGGCGCCTCTCCCGTTCATGGAACGCTTTGTCCGCGCTGCTGCAGGGCGGACTTCAAGCCGAGAGCCGCCGAACTATTCGGTTCCAGTCGCAGGGCGTGGGAGAGGTCCTCCGCGCTGGCGGCGAGTTGATTGTCGGCCAGGTCGAGACGCGCGAGCACGAGATAGGCGGGAACGTTGGGCTTCAGAATCAGCGAGGTTCTGGCCTCGTCGCGCGCCTGCGGGGCGCTTCCGCTGGCTTCGCGAATCTGGGCCAGGCCGGCGTGCGCCTCGGCCGAGTTGGGATCGGCGGCCAGAGCCGACTGGAACTGGACCTCAGCCTCGGGAAGCAGACCCTGAGCCAGGTACCCGTCGCCCAGCTGGGTGTACTCGGAGGCGCGTTCGGCCGGCGCCAGAGAGGCCAGGCGCAGGGCGCGGATCTGGTCCAGCTGGAAGGCTGCCTGACGGAAGCCCGCCTCCGAGTAGTTGCGGCGGATCCGCTCGACCGGGCTGAAGCCGCTGGCCTCATCGGTACCCAGGCGCGATCCGGCTGGCGCAAGGCTCAGACGCGCCCGCAGCTCGCCCGCCTCGGCGTCGCCGGGCTTGAGCTTCAGCGCCGCGTCGGCCTCGCGCAGGGCAGCGGCCGTGTCGCCGCGGCGAAAAAGGGCGATCGCCAGGTTGTAGTGGTAGTCCTCGTCCGAGGGATCGGCCGTCGAGGCGCGCTGGAAAAAGGCGACAGCGTCCTTCCCCTGGCGGCTGAGCGCGACCGCCTGGTCGTTCACGACCTCAGGCAAAGGCAGCCGTGTCGCGACGAAGGCAAAGGCCTGGGCGGCGGCGTCATAGTTGGCGGAGTTGAAGCGTGAAAGCCCCAGGTAGAAGTTCGCCTCCAGAGCCAGACGGTCGGTCCTGGGAACCTTGGCCAGGGTAGCGGCCGCGGCGTCGTAGTCGCGGGTAGCGTATTGCTGCTTGCCCAGCGCGAGCAGCGCCGCGGAGTAATCGGGGGCCAGCCGCACCGCATCCTCCAGGCGCTTCAAGCCTTCCACCGGGGTGGTGGCATTGTCGCCGCGGATGTAGTCCTCGAAGGCCGGCAGCGGCACCGCCCCGGGGGCGGCGAGAAAGGTCTGCTCGGCGACGCTGAATCTGGGATCGAGCACGCGCGCTACCTTCCAGGCGATGGCGTTCTCGGCGTCGAAAAGGCGCGAAAGCGGTGCACTGTCTTCCACCGCGGGCGACAACCGGAGTGCGTCGATGGAGAGTACCCTGGCCTGGATGTTGATGCGGTCGCTGGTCCCTGGCGCACCCGTGCTCTTTTGAATGGTGTAATTGCCGATGATTACAAAGTTGGCGTCGAGCTGCTGCGCGATGCGAATCGTGGTGGCGCGGGAGGGACGGAACCCGACCGGCAGACCCAGGTGATCCAGGGCGTAGGCCCGGTCATCCCGGGAGATGGAAAAGAAGCCGGCGGAGTTGAGGCGCTTGTTGAGGGTGTCGGGTAAGGAGTCGCCGATCCAGTTCAGCGAAGGGTCGCCGGAGTGGTTGTCGAAGGGCAAGACCAGGACGACGCGGCCGCCGGTCTCCGCGGCGGGGGACGATTCGGCGCCCGGATCTGCCTGATGGCTCTGACTGCTTGGGGTGTTCTGGCTAACCGGGCTGCTTTGGGCGATGAGTCCGCAGGAAGAGGCGAAAAACGCCGCGAAAGCGAAGAACAGGGCGAACAATTTCGGCGAAGACCGCATCACGTCGATTAAAGCATTATTCCTGCGACTGTACCCGGGCCGGAGGCTCTTGCGGAGCGTTTCTCACGGAATACGAGCCGTTTGTCAGAGTTCAACTGGCACGACAGCCGAGCTGCGGAGTTCACTCCCCGGCTGGGGAAGAGATCATCTCTTAGCAAAGACTTCGCCCATTCTGCGGATCTGGGCGCCCACGCCGCGGAGCTTCTCTTCCAGCCGTTCATAGCCGCGATCTATATGGTAGACACGATCCAGGATGGACTCGCCATCGGCCACCAGGGCGGCGAGAACGAGCGCCGCGGAGGCGCGGAGGTCGGAGCACATGACGGCGGCGGATTGCAGCCGGCCACCTCCGCGAATCGTCGCGGAACGGCCCTGAACGGTGATATTAGCGCCCATCCGGGTGAGCTCGCCGACGTGCATGAAGCGATTCTCGAAGATGTTTTCGGTCACCACCGAAGTTCCTTCGGCCTGGGTGGCAAGCGCCATGAACTGCGCCTGCATGTCGGTGGGGAAGCCGGGGTATTCCTCGGTCGTGATGTCGGTCGCAACCAGCCTGGAGCCGGAGCGGACGCGAACATTGTCCTGTCCGATATCGAGCTTGACGCCGCACTGCCCCAGCTTGCCCAACAGAGAACCGAGATGAGAGGGATTGCAGCAGTCGATGTTGAGATCGCCGCCGGTGATAGCGCCGGCGATCAGATAGGTGCCCGCCTCGATGCGGTCGGGGTTGATGCGATGGCGCGCGCCATGCAGCTTTTGTACACCGCGGATACGAATGGTCGAGGTCCCCGCTCCCTCGATATCGGCCCCCATGGCGGTGAGCAGAGCGGCGAGGTCCGTTACTTCCGGCTCGCGTGCGCAGTTCTCAAACAGCGACTCCCCATCGGCGAGGGTGGCGGCCATCATGAGATCCTCCGTGCCGGTCACGGTGATCTTGTCGAAGACAATGTGGGCGCCCTTGAGGCGACGCGTGCGCGCCTCGAGGTAGCCGTGCTCCTGGGTGATGGTGGCGCCCATGGCTTCAAGGCCCTTGATGTGCAGGTCGATGGGGCGGCCGCCGATGGCGCAGCCCCCGG
>CAXUIM010000221.1:0-7160 GCA_964250885.1 uncultured Acidobacteriaceae bacterium
AGAGATTGATCCAGGTGTACAACGCACCCATCTCCGCATCCACCAACGATCCTTCCGGATCGTCGCCGTGGGGCGCCTCGTTGCCCAGGAGCAGGTCATCCATCGGCCGGTCGGTCTGCCGCGGCGCATAGCGAAGCAGCAGAGTCTGGGGACGGGCCCGGCGCAGGATCTCCCTCCCCGCCCACTGCACGAAAGTGGTGCTGAAGATCTGTGTCCCGGAACCCTCGGTGAGAAGACTGACCTGGAAGCGGCGCAGAATCTCATCGCGCCCGAACTGCACGTCACCCAGCTTCTGCGGATCAAGCTCCACCAGGAAACTGCGCATCTGCTCCGGCCCCACATTTGCTGTCGAGCGCTCGGCCTGGATCTTCTGCAGGAGCAGCGCGCGGACCGGCGCCAGCGCCCGGTAGGAAACCGTGACCAGGCCGGCGTTCTGTGCAGCGGAACTGTCTTCGATGGCGTCGCCGTCCACATACCAGTGAGCGTACGGCGCTGGCTGCGTCTGGGCCCGTGCTCGCACCATAGCCAGCAGTTGCGCCAGACCCTCTTCTCCGTTCAGTTGCGTGAACAGGGTTCCGTGGGGCCGAAGTCTGGCGAAGAGCTGGCGAGATGTTCCTCGCGCACCCCGGCCCACAATCACGATGCAAAGCCGCCGGGGCTCCGGTGTTGAAGCGGAGCTCGCCTGGTCCAAAACCGCTCCATAGCCTTTGGCTGCCTGATGGAACGCGTCGATGGCGTGGGCGGACCACAGAAAAGCCGTGAACTTTTCCAGGAATTCATTGGGCTGCGCCGCCCACGGGAAGTCGGTCAGCTCGGGGGGAAGGGAGATGGCTCGGAAGGCCGCCATGGTCTGTGTCAGCTGCGACGGGCTCATGGCATTCAGCAGGCGCAGCTGCGAATCGAGTTCTTCCCGTTCGGCAGGGAAGTGCCAGTCGTAGCTGATGAGTTCGCGAAGCAGGACCGCGGCGAAGGGGATGGGCAGTTGCCGCAGCAGCGGAAGGTTGGCCTCGGCAAGTGCCCGGGCGCGAGGCGGATATTGCAGGAACTCCTTCGCGTCCAGAACGCCGGCGCTCACGAGTTCAGTACCTCGGGGATGACCTTCCCCGTTGCAAAGCGCGCATTACAACCGAGCAGCCTCGCCAGCGTCGGGACCAGGTCCAGGGAGTCCACGGGGCGATCGACGGTGACATTCTCGCGAATGCCAGGGCCGAGCGCCATAAGCCAGGTGGTTCGGGACAGGGCATCGCCGGTACGGTGGTGCTGAAAGCCGTTGGCCCCGGCCTCCGTATCGGAGTCCCGGCCGAAGTCCGGAAGGATAAAGAGGTTGGTCTTGCCGCTGTACTCCGGCTCCGTCTGAATAGTCTTCCAGAGCTCGGCGCAGATTCGGTCTGACCGCACGATCGCGTTTGTGTAGAGCGAGAACGCCCCGGAGTGCGCTACATCGATGTCATGCAGGGTCACCCAGATGAGCCGTGGCGCCAGCTGCTGCATGATGTGCCGCGTGAGAAAGAGCGAAAGCTCATCGGGACTGGCGACCGTGCGCGCATGCGCGGCAAAGTCCGCCAGCGACAGCTTCATCAGCGTGGCCAGCTCCTCGACGCCGATGCCCTGGTCCAGAGCTGCGGGAGACTGCAGCGGCGATTCGTAGTTATCGCGCAGCAGCCGCTCATACACCGAGGTCGGGGAATTGGAGGAGGCTCGCTGGAGCAGGATCTTGGGCAGCACCACCATGGCTCCCGTGCCCGTCCCGTAAGAGGCATGGTTGCTCTGTCCGATGTGGCCAAAACCATTGCTGGGCGCCACCACCCAGGCGTCCGTTGCCGGCCGGCGGCAGTCTCGCCGGTAGTACTCGAAGATGGTTGGCGTGCGCGGACAGACAGGAGCGAAGTTATCGAAGGTCTCGTAGTTCCCGGTGGCGAGACTCGCGGTGGCAACGTAGTGGCCGAGGATGCCGCGATTGACCACCTGCGTAAAGAACGTGGCCTGCGGGATCAGTTCCGTCAGAATACGCGGAATATACTGCTGCCCTTCGGCCGCGAAGGTCTCCTGGTCGCGTGCGCCGCCCCCGAAGGTAACCACAATGGTCTTGGGAGCGGGCGGCAAGGCGGCAGCGCGCAGCGGAGCCAGGCTGAACATGGCGGTCGCGGCCCCGGTTCCTGCGACATTGCGGAGAAATTGGCGCCGGTTGAGCGCCTGGGTCTGCGCGATCGTGCGAAGTGAGGTCGTCAAGCACTCTCGTTCCAACGTATCGTGCCCCTCGCGCCGTCGCCCTGATACCCTTCTGCGGCGCCCGCGGATTCAGCTAAAACACTACTCCTCCGAAGGAAGAGTATGCAACGGCGGTATTTGGGGCAGGCGCAGGTCGCATCCGCAACTAAGCTTCTGATGCTCAATGATGTTGGCCATAGCGTCGCGGCTGAGTGGGAACTATCACCTGTCTTGACAGGTTGGGGAGCACCCTCTAACGTGGGCTGGACTACAAGGTGTACGCATTGACTCCCTTGAATTCCGAACCGCTGCCGTTCGGGCAGCGGAGAGATGCTGCTACGCAACGTCCAGCATAGTCGGAGGAAGTCATGCGCCACCGTTCCCGCCTCAGTCTTCGGTTCGTTCTGCTCAGCCTGTCCCTGGTGTGCGGCATAGGCGCTGCGCAACAACCCGGATCGTCCGCTTCCCCCGGAACGAACATGCCGAGCGTGTTGTATGGGGCCGCTTATTACAATGAGTACACCCCGGCGGCGCTGCAGCCGGAACGGCTGGACAAGGATGTAGCCCTCATGAAGGCCGCTGGATTCACGGTGGTCCGGATGGGAGAATCCACCTGGAGCCTGTGGGAGCCGTCCGAGGGGCAGTTCGAATATGCCTGGATGGACCGCGTCGTCGCTGCCATGTCGAAGGCGGGAATCAAGGTCATCATGGGAACGCCCACCTACTCGATCCCGACCTGGATGTACAAAGCGCATCCGGAGATCCTGGCGAGGCCCCTCGGCGACGCTTACGTGGGCTACGGGATGCGCCAGAACATGGACTATGACAATCCGGTCTTCCGGCAGTATGCAAAACAGCTGATCACCAACCTGGTGAGCCACTACAAGAACGAGCCGGACGTGATCGGGTGGCAGATCGACAATGAGACCGATGCGTACGGAGCGTCCAACCCGGACGTGTTCAATGAATTTGTGGATCACCTGAAGCACAAGTTCGGTTCGCCGGAGGCGATGAATAAAGCCTGGTTTCTGAACTATTGGGGACAGGATGTGAACTCCTGGGCCGACATGCCGACCCGCGATAATGCCACGAGCACAAGCTATAAACTCGAGTGGTCCCGGTTTCAGCAGGACCGCGTCACCGCCTATCTCGCCTGGCAGGCGGATCTGGTCCGAGCCAATCGCCGCCCCGGCCAGTTCGTTACCCAGGACTTTGGCTCCATGATGCGGGCCGAGGTGAACGAGCCGAGCATCGCTCCTTCCCTTGATGTGATTGCCGACAACATCTATCACCCCTGGCAGGATCGCTATAACGGCGAGTACCAGATGATGCAGGGGGCTTTCTCGCGTTCTTTGAAGCATACGAATTTCCTGGTGACGGAGACCGACGCGCAGACGCTCGGCTGGAACTCCGCCGGGCAGTACCCCCCCTACGACGGGCAGTTGCGCCAGGATGCCTATACGTTCTACTCGACCGGCGCGAACATGGTTGAGTATTGGCACTGGACTTCCATCGATGCTGGCCAGGAAACCTATTGGGGCGGCGTTCTCGGGCATGATCTCGAGCCAAACCGCGCCTATGCCGAGGTCTCTAAAATCGGCAACGAGCTGAAGAAGATCGGCCCGGAGATTGCCGGGCTGCAGATCAAGAACCGCGTCGCAATCTTGTACAGCGTCGATTCCGGCAATGCGATCAGCTTTATGCCCTATGAAGTCAAGTCCGCGGGGGCGGCCTGGGTTCCGGGCAGTAACTGGGGCAACTATGGCGGTGTGCTGCAACAGCTGCACACCGCGCTGTACCACGCGAACGTGGACGTCGACTTCGTCTACCCGGATACGGCGGATTTCGCGAATTACAAGCTGCTGGTCATCCCGTGCCTCTACATAGCCGATGATGCGTTGCTCCGGCGAATCTCGGACTACGTTCATAACGGCGGCCACGTTCTGATGACGTTCAAAAGCGGCTTCGCCAATGAGAACTCCGCGGTGCGGTGGGAGCGCGCCCCCGGTCCCCTGCGTTCCGCTGCCGGCTTCAGCTATCAGGAGTACTCCAATCTCGACCACCCGCTTCCGCTAAAAGGCGATCCCTTCCATGTCGGCGAGGCAAACCAGGTGCACGCCTGGGCTGAGTTCCTGCAACTGGAGACAGCGAAGCCGCTGGCCTTCTACGATCATCCCTTCTTCGGCAAGTACGCTGCCATCACGCGGAACAGCTATGGCGCTGGAAGCCTGACCTATGAAGGCACAGCCGTATCCAATGAGCTGCAGGACGCGCTTGTGCTGGACGAGTTGAAGAACGCTGGCCTGACCAGCAGCGACCAGCAATTGCCGGCAGCGATTCATGTACAGCATGGAACCAACAGCAAGGGCCGGCGCCTGCATTACTTTTTCAACTACTCTTCTAGCCCAGCGAGTTTCACCTACCAGTACCCTGTGGCGACTGATCTGCTGACAGCACGCGCACTGCCGAGTGGAGGGCAGGTCAGCGTTGCGCCATGGGATCTGGTGATCGCTGAAGAGCAGTAGGGAGAGCTATAGGAGCTTGTTGAAATTGGCTTTTGTGGCTTTGCTAGCTTCGCGCGAACCCGCTTTGATTGCGGGTTTCGTACTTGCCTCGCGGACATCCGAGGTGCTTTTTCAACAAGCTCCAGTTCTTGTTATCAGGAGCTAAGTGAGATTCTCAGAAGCTGAGCAAGATTCTCAAGGAGCTGAGCCTCATTCTCAGGAGCGGAGCGGCTTGACGGACCCGGGCGACCAACGCTCCATAAGAGCGTCACACATCACGCTGGCGCGATGTTCCCAGGTCTCCGCCTGGCTGGCCAGGCGCCGCATCTCTTCGCGTCCGTCCTGAGGCTGCAGCAGACGACGGCGGAGTTCCGCGGCGAGTTCCTCCGCTCCGTCGACGAGCGTGACCAGTGGCTCCTTGTGCAGCAATTCTTCTACCCCGCGGGTAGCCAGCATGGGCCGGGTTGCCGCGAGGTGCTCATAGAACCGCGTGGCGCTGCCGGAGTACGTGGGATCAATCCGGTCGTACGGCATCACGGCCACATCCAGGGCTCGCGCATAACGAAACAGCTCGGCATAAGGCCGGCTCCCGATAAACCGGGAGCGTGGAGAGCGCATCGCCCGGGCCCGTGCTTTGCGGTTTCGGGGGCTGAACATACGGTCCGACGTGGGCCCAACGAAGAGCCACGTGTAAGCCGGGACGAGTTCCATGGCCGAGCAGACCAGCTCCCAATCCAGGTTGTCGCTCATGTTCCCAATCACGCCGGCGATCGGCCGCGGAAGTTGGCCGACGTCCTCGGGGAGCGTTGCGGGTCTGTCGCACGGTTCAAGACGCACGTTCGCCGCTCGAGTTGCATTCGGCAGCACAACCAGCTTTTCCGCGTCGCACCGCGCCTGGGATATGAAGAAGTTCGCCAGACGGGCTGAGTTGGGGCAGACCAGGTTCGCGACGCCACAGAGAGCCCGGTCCGCGGCGAGCACGCGCGCCGCCGAAAGCCCATGGTAGGCCACCGTGAAATCTGTCGCATAGTAGATAACCGGCCCGGCCCACGACTCAGCTACAGGCGCCCAGAAGGACGATGTGCAAACCAGCGCGCTCCGGGCGGGTTCTGCTGTGTTCGCCGCCAGACTCTCCAGGACCTTGCGGAAGGACCTCTCCCGCAGCTTGGCAGGAAGGCGGCTGTATCCACGTTGCACGGGGAAATGAATTCGGCACAAGGAAGCGCTCCCCGAAGAGGGTTCCTGCTGCGCCCGGTGCCGCAGCAGACCGATGTGAGACATGTGCGGAACCCAGGAGAACACCGGCGCCAGCGTACTCAGCGCCGAAGCAAACTCCGCCACGGGTACACTCGACTCTGTCAGTACATGCCAGCACTCTGGCCCCCGCGATGGCGGAACGGTTCGCATTGGTTCCTTAGCATACCGAATCACACCTCCGGGTGAGTGTCATTCTGCTGGTATGGGGAGGCAGTCGTGTCAAAACGGCGCGAGACGGAGCGGGGCCGCTCCCCCGCACAGGGGGCTTTTGCGGCGGCAGCGGGTCTGGCGGCCGTGGCGGCGCTGACCGCAGCGGGACGATACGCGATCAAGGGGTGCAGCTCGCAGTTTTTCGCCCCTTCGCGATTTGCCGGGCCAGGCTCCCGCCGCTCCTTGGCGCTGACCTTCGATGACGGTCCGAGTCCGGGAACCCTGGAGCTTCTCGACTATCTGGCCCAGCACGACGTGAAGGCGACGTTCTTCCAATGCGGAGCAAACATTGAGCGTCACCCTGAAATCGCTCGCGCCGTACATGCCGGCGGCCATGAGATCGGCAACCACACGTTCTCCCATGCGCGTCTTTGTCCCCGGCTGGGGTGGCAGCCGAATCTTCGCTCGGCGGCTAACATCTTCAGCGAATTCGAACGAACCCAGGATCTTCTGGAGCGAGAAGTGGGTGTGCGGCCGACCTTGTTGCGGGCGCCCTACGGCCTGCGCTGGTTCGGCCTGCGCGCCGTGCAACGGAAGCTGGACCTGATGGGCGTTATGTGGACGGTCATCGGCCGGGACTGGGAACTCGACGGGCCGTCCATCGCCCGGCTGGTTCTGGATCGCACAGCGCCGGGCGGGATCCTCTGCCTGCACGACGGGCGGGACATACAGCCCAACCCGGACATCGGTCAGACGATCGAGGCGGTGCGGCGTCTTGTCCCGGCGCTCCAGCAGCAGGGCTATGGGTTCGAAACGGTATCGGAGCTGCTACGCCCGGACGGTAACTCTTGAAATTGCGCGATTCCGGTTCGCTTAGTGCATTTTTGCTTTAGGTGTAGACCGAAGCCGCCGACCTCGACGTCGTTTTTCCCCGAAAAAACGACACTGCACGCTTGATTCCAGTTCACAGTAAAAGCAAAAATGCTCTAGTGCGAGGGAAATACAACGTGCGACAGCATGATTCCGCCGAGCGCACACACC
>CAXUIM010000222.1:0-7114 GCA_964250885.1 uncultured Acidobacteriaceae bacterium
GCATCGGCGCCTGCTGCTGGGCCCCCGCGGTTCAGATCAACTACGATTTCCACGAAAACCTGACTCCCGCCCGGATGGATGACGTCCTCGAGACCTATCGCGAGGGCCGTGGAACGGACGCGAAGTAGACTTCTCGGTTAAGTCTGTGTGGCTGCAGAGCAGAATCAGCTACGTAGTTCCCGATACACGCGCCACAGCAACAGGAGAAATGCTATCGGTGCCAATAACGGCTACCAGCAGCAGTCAAGATACGCGCAGAGAGAGTGCACCCTTCCGTTGGCTGGATCTTCTTGTTACGGCATCGTTCGTCGCTCTTTTTCTGATCCAGCTGGTCCACCACAATGTCTGGCGCGACGAACTCAATGCTTTCGGAATCGTGCTCGACAGCCCCACTCTTGCGTCGCTTTTGGATCATCTTCACTTTGAGGGCCACCCGTGGCTCTGGTACGTGATCCTCTGGGGAGCCTCTCATCTCACAACGTCCCCGGTGATCGGGCTGAAAGTAGTAGAAGGGTTGCTCGGCACATCCATTCTGCTCTTGCTGGGCCTTCGAAGTCCTTTCTCGCTGCCCGAGAAAGTCCTTCTGTTTACATCCTATTTTCTTTCGTTCGAGTACATAGTCCTGGCCCGCATGTACTCCGTGGTCGTCCTGCTCCTGATTCTTTATCTCCGCGACCGAACCCTCCGTCCCTCCGCTACGCTGCTAAAAGCGGTCCTCCTGGGCCTTATGGGCTGCGCGGACACGCTGGGCTTAATGCTCTCCGCCGCCCTCATTCTCGAGCTCTTGCTCAGTCAGTCCGCAAGCACACTTCGTCATTGCGTTTCCTCAGGCGCTGTCTATCTCATCCTGATTGCATCGGCCATCGCTTCGGCTCATCTCTCAGCAGACATCAGCTGGCGTACCACAGCGCGACCTTTCGATTTTGCGCGTGATCCCGGCCACCTGCTGCAAGCCGCGATTCGTTACGTCGTGCTTCCCTGGCTTCCGGTCCGCTCGATGTTCTCCGGCTATTTTTGGAATCCGGCTGCACCCACGCACCATCTCTTCTTTGCCGTATTGCTTCTCCTGGTCGTCGCGGCGTACTTCTTCCTTTTCCGCGGCTCCCGAAACCTGCTCGCTCTGATGGCCGCGGCGATCATCATGGCCGTGGCCTTCGGACACCTTATTTACGCTGGTTGGATGCGGCACTACGGCGTGACCTTTCTCGCCTTCCTGGCCTGTCTCTGGATTCTGCGCGCTCGAGACCACAGGCTTCCTCGCCTGGCGATCGCTCTGCTGATCCTCAACTCGCTCGCAGGTCTGACCGCTGCCTTCGGACAATGGCGCCGGCCGTTCTCGAACGCTCAGAACGCGGCGGGGTGGCTTCAGGCGCAGCATCTGGACCACGCTCCCATCGCCGGAACGCCCGATACGTCCCTTGCCTCGATTGCCGAGATTCTCCATCGGCCCGTCTACTTCCTCGACTGCAACTGTAGCGATACTTATCTGCTTTTTTCCAAACGGCGCGACACCTTCCAGGAGTCGGAGATACCCGCTCGCCTGCGGCTGGCCGGCCAGGCTCTGCATACACCGGATTTTCTGTTTCTCGATGCTGCTCCTCTCGAACCGCAATATCTCACTGCTATCCGAGATCAAGGCCAGTCCGTCACCCTACTCCAGAGTTTTACGGGCGCCGAAAGCTTCGGGGAAGATTTCTACATCTATCGAATCGACAGCAGGAACGCGCCTTCACTTGCCTCCACAGGTGAGAACCAGCCGTGAGGGGCGGACGATAAGCGGACGGCGCTCGCGTGATTGAAGCTTGCGATCTCACGATGGCCGCTCGGCGATGGGCGCTTATCGTTCATTTCCCCGGACTTCCATGTGGCCACGGCAAGACGCATCTGATACACCACGCTTACCCGTTCGATAACGATCAATCTGGCTTCAAGGCAGGCTGCCAGAGAACCTTGGTGACCGGCTTATAATCAGCTATCGAGGAATTGAATAGATGCCTACAGCCGTCTCCCACTCCGACGAAGTCATCGTCCTGAAGCGCCGGTTCGGCCAAAGCGCGGCGAACATTGACAAGTACCTGGAGCTGGACGGCTACAAGGCGACCCAGATGGCCATCGACCAAGGGCCGGCCTGGATCATCGACACCATGAAGGCCAGCGGCCTGCGCGGCCGCGGCGGCGCAGGCTTCCCCACCGGCCTGAAGTGGTCCTTCGTGCCCAAGCAGTCCGAAAAGCCCAAATATGTGCTGGTGAACGGCGATGAATCCGAGCCCGGCACCTGCAAGGACCATGTGATCTTTCTCGAAGACCCGCATGCGGTCATCGAAGGCACCATGATCGCCGGCCTCGCCATCGGCGCCAGGACCGGCTTTATCTATCTGCGCGGCGAGTACCGCTATCTGCTCAAGATCATGGAGAAGGCCGTCGCCGACGCCTATGCGAAGGGCTTTCTGGGCAAGAACATCTTCGGCAAGGACGGTGTGGACTTCGACATCATCACCCAGACCGGCGCCGGCGCTTACGAGGTGGGTGAAGAGTCCGCGCTGATGGAGTCGCTGGAAGGCAAGCGCGGTGTTCCCCGCATCAAGCCGCCCTTCCCCGCGGTCGTTGGCCTCTACGGCGGACCCACCGTGATCAACAACGCCGAGACCATCGCTTCGGCGCCTCATATTCTGCTCATGGGGGGCGAAGCCTACGCCAAGCTGGGCTCGGAACGCAACGGCGGGACGCGGCTGTTCGGCATCAGCGGACACGTCGAGCGGCCCGGCGTCTACGAGCTGCCCATGGGGTATTCGATGCGCAAAGCCATCTATGAAGTTGCGGGTGGCATCAAGGACGGCAAGAAGCTCAAGGCTGTGGTTCCGGGCGGCAGCTCCTGTCCGGTGCTCAAGGCCGACGAGATCGATGTGGGCCTGGACTTCGATCAGATGGCGAAGGCCGGGACCATGCTGGGCTCAGGGGGGATTGTAGTTCTCGACGACAGCGTCTCGATCGTGGAGTTCGCGCTGCGCACCATCCGCTTCTACCAGCATGAGAGCTGCGGCTGGTGCATTCCCTGCCGCGAGGGTACCGACTGGCTGAAGAAGACGCTCACCCGCTTTCATGCCGGCGGTGGAAACAAGAAAGACATCGACAACATTCAGTACCTGGCCGAGAACATGATGGGCCGGACCTTCTGTCCGCTGGGCGACGCTGCGGCCATGCCGACGCTTGGTTTCATCAAGAAGTTCCGCTCCGAGTTCGAAGAGTATCTGGCCGGCGCGCGCGTTACAAATCCCTTGATTGAGATTCAACCGGTGGGCGAACCGGACTTCGCAGGAGCCGCTCACTGATGCACCCCGCCGTCTCATCCCGGCAGGCGACGCAGGCCGCCCTGCTGTTAACTCCACTGCCGCTGGCCGTCCTGCTGCTGGGCAGCGTCGCGGTCACCGGCTGCCGGCCGCAGCATACAGGTGCGAGCCCCCAGGCAGGCCTGGTGGACGAGAGCTGGATCATCGCCGCCCAGAGCTGCTGGCCCGACCTGACGAAAAACGGGTACAGCACCAAACGGCTGCAGCACGATCTGACCGTTCCGGCTAACTTCCGCGCGACCTTTCCCAGCTATGCCGCGCAGAGCAATGTCCAGATCCGGGCGCTGCTCGGCAAGACCATCGGGGCGGCGCCGTCGCCCGATTCCAGCACGCTGGCTCACTCGCAGATGCCTGTCCTGACTCGCGGACAGGCCGCCGCCGGCACCAGCCCCCAGGCTGCGGTCGCGGCCAACACCAACGGAACGGCGCCGCCCGACGCACTCTGCGCCATTCAGACCGGAACCCCGGCAGGATTCAGGTAAACCTTATGCCCGATGTCAATTTCACCGTAGACGGCCAGAAGATCAGCGCGCCCGCGGGCACGCTGCTCATCGATGCCTGCAAGTCCGCCGGCATTGAGATTCCCGCCTTCTGTTACTACCCCGGCCTTTCGCTGCAGGCCGCCTGCCGCATGTGCGTGGTGCGCGTTGAGAAGATGCCCAAACTGCAGACCGCCTGCACCACGCCGGTCACGGAAGGCATGGTCGTGCAGACCGAGACGCCCGAGATCGCGCAGGCGCGCAAAGCAACCCTGCAGCTGCTGCTCGGCAATCATCCGCTGGACTGCCCGGTCTGCGATGCCGGCGGCGAGTGCGAGCTGCAGGACATGACCTTCAAGTACGGAGCCGCGGACAGCTTCTACACCGAGCCCAAGAATCATCGCGATGAGCAGAAGTGGTCCCCCGTGGTGTACTTCGACCGCCCGCGCTGCATCCTCTGCTATCGCTGCGTGCGCATGTGCGGCGAGGGCATGGACGTCTTCGCGCTCGGCATCCAGAACCGGGGCAGCAGCTCGGTCATAGCGCCCAACGTGCCCGCCCAGCTCAGCCCGTCCGATCTGCCCAACCTGGATTGCGAGCAGTGCGGCATGTGCATCGACGCCTGCCCGGTGGGCGCGCTCACCTCCGGCGCCTACCGCTATAAGACCCGGCCCTGGGAGATGAACCATGTCGCCACGGTCTGCACCCACTGCGGTGATGGCTGCAAGACCACTCTCGGGGTTCGCTCCGTCTCCGACGGATCGGAGATCGTGCGCGGCGACAACCGCGACAAGTCCGGCATGAACGGCGATTTCCTCTGCAACAAGGGCCGCTACGCCTTCGATTTCGCCAACAACATCGAGCGCCTGACCAGTCCCCTGCTGCGCCAGGCGGATGGGAAACTGAAGCCGGTGAGCTGGGAAGAGGCGCTGAACTTCGCCGGCGCCCGGCTGCGCGAGCTCCGCGACAGCCGCGGCCCTGAGAGCGTTGGGGTTATCGGCTCCAACCGCATCACGAACGAAGAGAGTTATCTGCTGCAGAAGTTCGCGCGTACCGTGCTCGGCACCAACAACATCGATCATCACCGCACGGCGGACTTCGTCACCCTGGCCACAGCGCTGCAGGGTACGACGTTGCCCGGCGGCCAGCCCCGCTTCGCCTCCCAGCGCTCGGTCGAGACGGCTCCCGCGCTGCTTCTGGTTGGGGGCGATCCCACCAACCAGGCCCCGCTCACTGCCTGGAATCTGCGCACCAACGTGCGTCTGCGTAAGGCGCGTGTGTACGTCGCCAATCACGAGGAGATCAAGCTTCGCCGTCAGGCCCAGGCCTTCGTCCAGGTCGCGCAGTTCGGCTACGGCGCCCTGGCCACCTACCTGGGCGGCGGCGACGGCTCCGCCGATGCCGCCTCGACCGTGGCGCAGGCGGACCAGCTCTCCAGCTTCCGCTCGGCCGTTCTGGGCGAAGAGAAGCTGGTGGTCCTGGTCGGCAACGAACTCCGCGGTGGCGAGCTGGCCAACTTGATCAAGGCCCTGCCCAACGCCAGGTTCGGGCTCATGGCCGACTACGTCAACTCCCGCGGCGCCTCCGATATGGGCGTGCTGCCTGATGTGCTCCCCGGCTATCAGCCTCTGCGGGGCTCGTCTCTGGCCGGGGAGTATGGCGCTTCGCAGGCTCCCGGCCTCGACCTGCTGGCCATGTTCGATGCCGCAGCAGCCGGCAATCTCAGCGCTCTGTATGTGGTCGGCTCCAACCCGGTCAAGCGTTTTGGGATTGACGCCGCCGCCCTGCGCTCCACCTTCCTGGTCGTTCAGGATCTCTTCCTGACCGAGACGGCGCTGCTGGCCGATGTGGTGCTGCCCGCGGCCGATTTGTACGAGAAGGCCGGCTCGGTGACCAACAGCTATGGCGACCTGCAACTGGTCAGCAAAGCCGCCGACCGCGCCGGAACCCGCTCCGACTTCGAGCTCATCGTGCGCCTGGCCGACAAGACCGGACACGACATCAAGACCCTGGTTCCGTTCGGGAAGGGTCTGCGCGCCGATATGGGTCAGAGCCGCGGCGCGCAATCGGGCGAGGCCGACCGCCACGCCGTCTGGCTGATGGCCAACAATCTGGAGCCCAAACTCTCGCCCTTCGATCCCTTCGCCATCCTGGACGAAATTCAGCGCGTGGTTCCCGGCTATGACAAGCTGCTGCGCCTGCAGCTGCTCAGCGGGAACGACCAGCACATTACGCCCGCGGGCTCGGGCCTGGTCCACATTGACGCTTCGCGCAAGGATTTGGTGCTACCCTCGTCCGACACGCTGTTTACCTCCGGCTCGCTTACCCGCTACTCGCCCATGCTGCAGGATGTGCAGCGTCATCAGGCGACTGAAGTGGCCGACCACCTGGCCTCGGCCGACTAACGACGCGTTACGATGCCACTCACTCGCGATTGCCGAAGAGCAGTCGCCCAGCCGCACGAAGACTTACCGAGATCCTGACCCACGCCGCTGACATGAGCCACCTCTCTGCCTTCGAAACGTTCCTGCTCATCACGATCCTGAAGATCGTGGTGGTGCTGCTGATCACGCTCACCGCCGTGGCCTATACCGTGCTGCTCGAGCGCAAGGTCCTGGGCCGTCTCCAGAACCGTTGGGGTCCCTCGCGCACCGGCCCGTTCGGCCTTATGCAGCCGCTGGCTGACGGCATCAAGCTCTTCTTCAAAGAAGACCTGATGCCGCTTGCGGTCGAGCGACCGCTGTTCGTCATCGCTCCGATCATTGCGCTCACCTGCGCGCTGATTTCCATCTCCGTGGTTCCCTTCGGCGCGCGCACCACCGTGCATGGTGTGGACCTCTTCCAGATTGCCGATCTCAACATTGGCCTGCTTGTCATCCTGGGTGTCACCAGCATCGGCGTGTACGGCATTGCGCTCTCCGGCTGGAGCTCGAACAACAAATACTCGCTGTTCGGCTCGCTTCGCGCCAGCGCGCAGCTCATCAGCTATGAGCTCGCGCTCGGGCTCTCGGTAGTGGGCGTGGTGCTGCGTGCTCAATCGCTGTCGCTGCGCGACATCGTGAACTCCCAGACCGCGCACGGAATGTGGTCGTGGAACTTCTTCGGCGGCTTTCAGTTCATCGCCTTCTTCATCTACCTGATGGCGGCCTATGCCGAGACCAACCGCGCTCCCTTCGATCTGCCCGAGGCCGAGTCAGAGCTCGTCGCGGGCTACCACACCGAGTACTCCTCAATGAAGTTCGCCATGTTTTTCATGGCCGAATACGCCAACATGATCACCGTCGCCTG
>CAXUIM010000223.1:0-7106 GCA_964250885.1 uncultured Acidobacteriaceae bacterium
GCTTCGCCATAGCCGTAGCTGCGCGCCGTGTCGAACAGCGTCACGCCCGCGTCCCACGCCATTTCCATGGCGCGCAGCGAATCCCGCCGCCCGACCCGTCCCATCACACTGGCACACCCGAAGCCCAGCGCGGACACTGTAGTTTCGCCGCAGGTCACATAGCGCATACCGCTCATCGTAACGCCGCCCGCTGCAACCTCAGCCTCTCGTCAACCCTCTTCCGCCAAGCTGCGCCCGGTTGTAGATCGCCCCAAGACTTGCGACCAGGTATCGCTTTCACCGGGCGCTGCCCTCCTGTTGCATGCACCGCTTTCGGCAGGGAACAGGCCGGTATACAGTAGCCATGATGGCTCCCGCGATCGCGGCTCACGCGCTCACCCGCACCTTTGATGGCTTCAGCGCCGTGGACCGTGTCGATCTCTCGGTCGAGCCGGGACAGTTCTTTGGCTTTCTGGGCCCCAATGGCGCTGGAAAATCAACAACCATCAAGATGCTGACCGGCCTGCTCGCCCCCACCTCCGGCGCCATAGAGATTCTTGGCGAAGATCTGTTCCGCAATCCTCTCGAAGTGAAGCGTCATATCGGCGTCGTGCCCGAGGGCATGGCGCTCTTTGGCAAGCTGACCGCCGCCGAGTACCTCAACTTTGTCGGCCGCATGTATGGCCTCGACCCAGCCACCACGCGACAGCGCACGACCGAACTCCTCGAGTTCATGGGACTGGCCAACGAGCCCAGAAAGCTCCTCGCCGACTACTCTCACGGGATGGGCAAGAAACTGGCGCTGGCGGCTGCAGTCATCCACGGGCCCAAGGTGCTCTTCCTCGACGAGCCGTTCGAAGGCGTCGATGCCCTGGCCGCGGGGACGCTGAAGTCGATGCTGCAGGGTATGATCGCCCGCGGCGCGACCATCTTCCTCACCTCGCACGTTCTGGAGATTGTGGAGCGTCTCTGCTCGCACATCGCCATCATCGATCGCGGTCGCATCGTGGCTCATGGATCGCTGGAGGAGCTCCGCGCCGGGGTCCAGGCGAGACTGGCTCCGGCTTCCAGTGGCCTGGCCCAGGAACCCGGCGCGGGGGAGCCCCAGGCGCGGCTCACCCTCGAGCAGATCTTTCTCAATGTGGTCGGCACATCCAGCGGAGATCTCTCCGGCCGCACCCATCCGGAGCAGGAACTCGCCTGGTTGGGCTGAGAGGCCCGGGCCACGCTTCGTTCTACACGCCTGATTCGCTCTTTAGGAGCTTGTTGAAAAGGCACATCGGATGTCCGCGAGGCAAGTACGAAACCCGCAATCAAAGCGGGTTTCGCGAAGCTAGCGAAGCCACAAAAGCTGACTTTCAACAAGCTCTTAGAATGGCGAACAGGCGTGCGGAGGGAATCTGTCTACCGGCACGCCTGAAGGTGATCATGCCAGAACTGTCCCCCGATCCAACCCGCTGGACCGTCGCTCCCTGGACGGCGGCGCAGACCCGTGCGCAGTTCGCCGCGATCGCCTGGCTGCGCTGGCGGATCACCGTGAACTCGTTCCGCCGCAAGGGGGGCGCCGGAGAGCTTACTGCCCGTCTGCTGGTGTATCCCATCTTTGCGGTGATGGTCCTGGGCCCGACGGCCGGCGTCGGCATCTTCGCGTTCACCTTCACCGCGGGAGGCCATCCGGAGCGCCTCGCCTGGCTGCTATGGGGGATCTTCTTCTTCTGCCAGCTGCTTAACATTCAGATGGGCCAGCCGGGAACGAGCTTCGATCCAACGCGGCTCATCCGGTTTCCGGTAAGCCTGGGCAGCTACACCGCAATCCGCCTGTTTTTCGGTCTGCTCACGCCGGGCAATGTGATTACCCTGCTCATGTCCCTGGCCGCCGCGTTCGGCATTCTGCTGGCGGCGCCGCACCTCTGGTGGGCGGCTCTGCTGGGCCTGGGGATCTTTGCCTCGGCCAACGTACTTTTCTCGCGCATGATCTTTGCCTGGGTGGATCGCTGGCTGGCGACGCGTCGCGCCCGGGAGATCTTTACCGCCCTGGTGTTTATCGTCTCGCTCGGCATTCAGTGGGTCAACTTCTCCTATAACCCGGCCTACGGTCATCGCCACGGGCGTGCAGCGGCTGCTCAGCGCCTGAGCTCGCTGGGGCATCTGTACCAGCGGGCGCAGCCCTTCCTGCATGCACTTCCGCCCGAGCTCACGGCCGCGTCGCTAATTGCCGCCGGTCAGGGGCACCTCGCCGGGTTCTTCACCCGTACCCTGGGCTGCGCGCTGTTCAGCGTCGTGTTCTTTACCGTTTTCAGACTGCGTATGCGTACCGAGTTCCGCGGGGAGAACCTCTCCGGCCGCGCGGATACGATCTCCCGCAGCCTGCGCCAGCCGGCGAAGCCCTCGCCGGCGCTCGAAGCGCACCTCCCGCCCTCAAGTGCGACGGGATTCGCCGGACAGCAAAGCGCCGCCGCCGCTCCGTCCGCGGTCGCCCCGCCCCGGCGCAACGGCCTTCAGCTCCCACCCGTGATCTCCGCCGTTCTAGGCAAGGAGCTGATAACCATCCGCCGCAACAGCGGCATCCTGTACAGCCTGATCGCCCCCATTGGGCTGGTCTTCCTGTTCGCCGGCCGCATGGCCATGGGGGGGAGTTCGGGGTGGTTGTTTCCCGCCGCGCTGGCTTACGTCATGGTGGGGATAGCACCGCTCAGCTACAACTCTTTCGGCCTGGAAGGCACCGGCTCACAATTTTATTTTCTTGCCCCCATTCCCCTGCGCCAGGTGTTCGTGGCCAAGAATCTCATCCACTTCTCCCTGGCCTCGATAGAGGCTGCCGCGGTCCTCGGGATCATCAGCTATGTGGCCAGGGCGCCGGCGCCGCGAATTGCCGCCAGCGCCCTGCTTTGGGCGGCGGCTACGCTGCTGTTCAGCACCACGCTGGGCAACCGGCGCTCCCTCTCCGCGCCTCGGCAGATCAAGACGGCGCGCGCCGCGGGCAAGCAGGCTTCGCCTCTCAGCGCTCTTCTGGGATTGGGGCTTCTTCTGCTCTCCGCCGCCGCCGCCAGCCTGATCGTCGGACCGTGCCTGTACTTTCATCAGGAATGGATCATGGTGGCTGCCTGCGCGCTGTTCTTCGCAGCCGGGCTGTGGGTGTACCTCCACAGCCTGGGCTCCATCGAGCGCTACGCCCTGCAGCATCGTGAGGAGCTCTTTACCGAACTCTGCAAGAGCGAGTAGAGCCCTCGGGCTTGGTCAGGCGGCACAGCGGCAGAGCAGTATTGCTGTCATTGTGCCTGATTCAAAATGTACGAGTGCTGCTTTCTGTCGAAAAACGGCGTTGACCTGAATCCCTGGTACAGCTACAGCCATACTGCGCCGATGACGCTCAGCATGCGGCCGGTAAAGCCGTGCTCCGCGCGATGGCTGAAGTACTTGCGTTGGCCGTTCGGCAACCGCGCGCACGCGGTACACTCGCCCACCACGCTGATGGCCTGCTTCTTCACGCCCGCCGCTTGAAGCTGACGCCGGTTGGCCTCCCACAGGTCCAGGTGGATCTGCGGGCCGAGGTTGGAGTGGCCCGGAGCGCGGGCGGTCAGAAAAAGCATGGGATACTTCTGCCGAACCGGGTTGGAGTCCGAGACCTCCGAAACCAGCATGGAGCCATAGGGAAACTGACTTTCAAACTCCGACTGCACGTCTTCGCCCACCGCGAAGCAGCATGGGCCGATTGCTGGCCCGATAGCCGCGACCAGATCCTCCGGGCGCGATCCGAATTCCAGCCGCATGGAGCCGACACCTCGCTCCACGATCCGCGCCGCGGTCCCGCGCCAACCCGCATGAAACGCGGCGACCGCCCGGGTGCGTGTGTCGGCAATCAGAACCGGAACGCAATCGGCCGTCAGCACGCCGAGCAGCCAGCCGGCCTGTTGCGTCATCAGACCATCGCCGCGCAGCACCGCTTTGCCTTCCGGGGTCGACAGTACGCCCTGGCCCGGCTGCGCCGTTCGGATCAGGCCGCTGTGAAACTGCCGGATGGTGACGAGTTTCATCTTCTCCGCGCCGGCGACGCTTCGGATCAGGCGGCGCCGGTTTTCGGCAACCGCAGCGCCATCATCTTCGGCCGTCCAACCCAGATTCAGCTCGCCGCTCCCAGCTGTGCCGCCCGCGTACACGGTCGAGGCGCCACCCTGGCGAGTGCTGAACCCGGCGCGCAGCCAGGGCCACCGCGCCCATGCGGCAATGGAAATAGCGGCCGTCGATATGGCGTTGGGCGGCGGCGCGTTCTTGGACCTGGCGGCTTTGGAACCGGTCTGCAGGGATGCAGCCGCGAACCCGGACTTGCGCCCTGAAACTGATTTCTGGCGAGCCCGGTCTTCCGCGGTCGTGGGTTGTTTTTGAAACGGCTTTTTGCTGGTGTCGGGAATGTGGCTGGCGCTGCCGGTGTTGCTGGTGTTCGCGGAAACACGCGCCGAGCGGCGTCCATGTTCCAGGTCTCCCGCTGTAAGAATCGCGTCCACCCCAGCGATGGCATCCGCGTCATCCATGGCGCCGGTCATTCCACGATTTTACAAGGCCGCGATTTCATAAGTCCGAGCGTTCTCAAAAGACACTTCGACGAAAGCAGCCGGCGTCCGGAACGATCCGTGAACTCCACGAGCTGGCCGACGCAATGGGACGAAGGGCCTTAAAACTTCTGGGCCCGCTTTCACGCGGGCCCTTGAGAGGCTATGGGGAGGGATTGACTGAGGATTCTAGTAGGTCACCCAAAAGGGTAAAAGGAAGGATTCTAAAACTAGGTAGGACGTTTGGAAAAGCCTCTCAGCTTGTTATTTAGACGCATGCGGGCGGCAATGGTTGTGCGTCCGTGAACAAGTGGCGCGAACACGCTCTTTCAGAAGCGCGAATCTATTAAGCTCCAACAACCTTCCCACGCCGTTTGCGTCCAAATGGGGGATGGCAACATCCATTGGGAAGGTTGTTCCCGCTCTGAAGCGGAAGTTCCTAAGGGAGCTTTGCACCCCAAACTGTTGAGCGTTACGATACCGCGATTGCCCTGAATGACGACCTCAAACCAGATCGCCTCGCACCTCCTGCGCTCCCGCATCGGGAAGATCTGCGCCGCTATCACGGGTGCGTCTTCCGAGGAGATGCTGGAGAAAGCGGCCGAGGTCGCGAACGAGACCACCTTTCTCGAGTTCCGGCTGGATTACCTCCCAACACCCGAATCCGAGCTGGACGCCCTGGCGAGCTTCTTCCAGGCCAATGGCGCCGCGACAGTGATTGCTACCTGCCGCCTTAAGGAGAACGGCGGACGTTTCGAGGGCTCGAAGGAAGCCGGCGTTGAGGTTCTGCTGAAAGCGGCCGCCGCTGGATTCCATCTGGTCGACATCGAGCTGGAAGCGATCGAAAAGCTGCCCAAGGACACGATGGACCGGCTCCGCAAGGATGGAGCGGCGGTGATGATCAGCCATCACGACTTCGAGGCCACCGGGGATCTGGACGCCGTCTACCAGCGCATTCAGCCGTTTGCGCCGGACTTCATCAAGATGGTTCCCACGGCGCGATCGCTCTCCGACAACCTAGTGCTGATGAAGTTCCTGGAGCGCATGGAAGACCAGACGGCCTCCAGCTTCGTCGGCATCTGCATGGGCGAGCCGGGCATCATTTCGCGCGTACTGGGTCTACGCGCCGGTTCTGCGTTTACGTTTGCGTCCGCCAGCCAGGGCGAGGAGACCGCGCCCGGCCAGATTGCCGCCCGGACCTTGATCGAGACCTACCGGATCGATCAGGTGGATGCGGCGACCAAGGTCTTCGGTGTCGCCGGCGATCCCATTCGGTCTTCGCTCTCGCCTCTGATGATGAACACCGCTTTCCGCCGGGAGACCGTCAACGCGGTGTATCTCGCTCTCCAGACGGGGAAGGCCGACGATCTGTTCAAGCTGGCCCGCGAGATTCCGATCCAGGGCCTCAGCGTGACCATGCCGCTCAAGCAGGACGTGATCCCGCTGCTCGAGCGCACCGATGCGCTCTCCACCAAGATCGGAGCGGTCAACACAATCTCGCGGATGCCGGACGGTAAGTTCTACGGATTCAACACGGATGTGGCCGGTATTGTCGGTCCGCTGGAGCGCCGTCTTTCCCTGAAGGGAACAAAGGTGCTGGTGCTGGGAGCCGGCGGCGCCGCCCGCGCCGCGGTGTTCGGCTGCCGTGACAAAGGCGCCGAGGTTTGGATCCTGAACCGTACCCTGGAGACGGCGCAAAAGCTTGCCCGCCAAGCCGGCGCCAAGACGGTCAAACGCGAAGCGGTAGCCAAAGCCGGCTTCGACATCATCATCAACGCGACTCCGGTTGGAATGACGGGCAACGACGTCACCCCGCTGCTGCAGCCGGAAGATCTGAACGCGCGCATCGTCTTCGATTTGGTCTATAACCCGCTGGAGACCGCATTGCTGCGCCAGGCTCGCCAGAAGGGCCTCACCGTCATCTCGGGAGTGGAGATGTTCGTGCAGCAGGGCGCGCGCCAGTTTGAGATCTGGACCGGCAAACCGGCGCCCGAAGAGGAGATGCTGCGGGTCGTGCTGCACTCCTTACGGCAGGCGGCTTCGGAAGCCGCTGCCCCTGCGGCCGCGGCCGCCGCCGCCCCGGCGATCCAGGCGGGTCCGCCACCGCCGCCCTCGCATGCGGACTCTGAGCCTTCCGTGACCGCTTCTCCCAAACCCTCCGCCCCAGGCACGCCCACGCCGACGGAGAATCAGGTCAAGCCCGCGACCAGAACTTCGGCCAGCACGCCTTCTCGTCCGGCGGCGCTGCCGGCGCGGCACGCCTCTGCCAAAGCCGCTGTAGCGGCTCCGGCCGCGCCCGCGAAGGCTGACCCCAAGAGCGTACGAAGCGCGGCTCCAGCCAAGAAAACCGCAGCCCGCAAGAAGTAGCGGGGCGGCGGCGCTCAAGATTCAAGTGGCTTCCCAAGAGCCACCCTGGACGCCTCTCCCGAGGGCACGTTACCCCTGTTATGACTCCCCGCCACGCTCTTCCACCAAGCCACGCTCGTTTAGATCAAGCCACGCTCTTTTCAATCCAGCCGCGCAGAGCCTGCAGGCTCACCTCGCGCCCCAGGAAGGCTTGCACCAGCTCCCGGGCCGGCT
>CAXUIM010000224.1:0-7100 GCA_964250885.1 uncultured Acidobacteriaceae bacterium
GATTGCGGGTTTCGTACTTGCCTCGCGGACATCCAAGGTGCTTTTTCAACAAGCTCCTAGACTAGAGCCGGGCCGGAACTCCCGGGTCCACGGTGGTCTGAAGCGGAGCGGACTGGGCGGCTGCCGGCACCGGGGTTCCCGGCTCGGCCGCAGCCCGTGCTGGAATCGCCCCGACGTCCTTCAACTTCTTCTCGGTAACAGCCGCCTGAATCTCTGAGTTGATCTCCGCGCCGAAGAGCAGCATCAGGCCGGTGATATAGAACCACGTCAGAAGCACAATGACGGCGCCCAGAGAGCCGTAGGTCACTGAATAGCTATCGAAATAGTGCAGGTAGGCCTTGAGCCCGAGCGACGCCAGCACCCATCCCAGGATGCCGATCGCCGCTCCCGGGGTGACCCAGTGCCAGCGCTTGTTCTTGAGATCCGGCGCGAAGTAGTAGATGGTACTGAACTGAAGCAGCAGCAGAGCGCAGGCCACGATCCAGGCGAGTGCGTGCAGCGCCATCGCAGCGCCATTTCCCAGCGAACGATGCCAAAGATGCGCCTTTGCCAGCTTGGAGAGAAGATCTCCGCCCAACAGCACAGCCAGATTGAGGGTCACCGTTACCGCGAGTAAAAGCGTTACCAGGATGGCCGACCCGCGGGCCTTCCAGTAGGGGCGCGATTCACGCACCTTGTAGACCGTATTCATCCCATCCTGGATCGACGAAAATCCAACCGAAGCCGACCACAGGGCGCCCACCAGTCCCAGTGTCAGCTTTCCACCGGTAGAGGCGGAGGTCGTCTGGTTGAAGGTCGCGATGACCATGTTGTAGGCCGAGGGCGGTACCACTAAAGCCAGATAATGCAGCAGACTCAGGTAGATGCCCGCGGCTCCCTTGGCCGCCAGGCCCAGCAGGGCACTGGCGCAGACCAGGGTCGGAAAGAGAGCGAAGAGGAAGTAGTAGCCCATCTCCGCGGCACGCGAAAAAAGATCGTCGTTGATGAATGCCTTGAACGTCCGCTTCCAAACCAGGCTGGGTGGCACGCCATCGAAGCTCCACAGATTGCGCAACGGAGAGTGCGCCACCTGATTCCAGATGTGCTGCGAGTGCGGTTCGACGGCACCGATGGTGTGATCTTTGCCAATCATGCGCATGCTCTCAGCTGCGTCCTTCATTGATCAATCCGTAGCGGGAGGAGACAGTGTTTGGTCAGATGCAGGAGACTGCCCTGTGGTTGGGGAGTGAATCGGGCAGGCCAATCAAAATTGGATTAAAAGCTCCGCCCCCGGCTGCGCATCTGCCAGGCGAGGGACTCGATCATTCGCTCCGGATTCCCGTCGAACAGAGGCACTCCCATCTTCTCCGCCATCTGCGCGGCGATCCTCTCCGCCACCGTCGTCCGGGTCTCCAGCGGAAGATCCAGCATGCGGGCGAAGAAGGTCTCCAGAACCACCAGGTCATGCGCGCTGAGGCGCGCGACGGCATCGGCGGGGAAGAGCGCGGTCCCTTGCAGACCTCCTGGCCGGCTGCCTCGTCCGGCCTCCAAAGGCTGCTGAAGCCACGCGGGCGCCGGAAAGCTGCCCGGCGCCCGGGCGGGGCCGCCGGTCTGGCTCAGCACGCCGGTCTGGATCAGCAGGGGTGGCTCGTCCGCGCGCTCATGCACCACAAGGGTGCCCGCGGCCAGGTCTCCCAGCCGCTTGTTGCGCCGGTTGCACAGCATGGTCACAACCCCCGCCAGATAGAACCCGGGAAGGTAATCGACAAAGCGCAGCAGATTTCTCGCCAACGACTCAAAGAAGGTGATCTGCCTCCCCGAGTCCTTGATCACGCGCAGCTTCATGACGCGTTTGCCTGGCGTCTGCCCGTGCCATATCGCCTCGAACAGCGCGAAGTAGCCCCAGAGCAGGAGGAAATTCAGAAAGATGAAGAAAGCGAGCACCCACTTGCCGGCCGTGTCCAGGCTGGTCGCCGCACGGGCGCCCAGCCGCGCCGCTCCGGAGAAGATCAGCAGCAGCGCGAGAATGGCCACCGTGTAGAAGGCCAGGATGATCGCACTGTCCAGCAGAATGGCTACAAAGCGGCTGCCGATCCCGGCGACGCCGTAGGCCAGCTCCACCTGCTCCGGCGTTTCGATGTTAAGCTCGTCACTAAAGTTGCGCCGCTCGAAATACGACATCCGCACCTCTCAAAAGCCTGCTGCGGGTTGTGACTTAAGGGCTCTTGCTTCAGCTCTACTCTTGCTTCAGCTCTATCTGTACACCATGATTTCTAATCTCTGGATCGATTCTCGCAAAGATAACTGGAACCGATTGGATGCGCTGCTGCGGCAGGTGGAGACAAACGGTGTGAAATCGCTCCCGGCCTCGGACCTGCGCGAGCTGGGGCTGCTCTATCGCCAGGCAGCGGCCGATCTCTCCGCCGCTCGCGGCGACCGCGGCTCGCGCGCCCTGGAGCAGTACCTGAACCGCCTGGTGGGCCGGGCGCACAACTTCGTCTATGCCGGCCGGCGCGTCTCCGCTGCCAGCCTGTGGCGCTTCTTCGCTCACGGATATCCCCGGCTTCTGCGGCGGCTCTCCGGTTATGTTCTGCTGGCGACGGCCTTTACCCTGGTCGCGGGCGGCCTGGGTGCGGTAATCACGCTGGTGAGGCCCGGCTTCGGGGTCAGCCTCCTGGGCGTCGACCGGGTCGCCGACCTGGACCGCCACAAGATGTGGACCGAAAGTGTCCTCAGTGCCAAGCCCCAGACCTCGTCCTTCATCATGACCAACAACATCTCCGTCTGCTTCCTCACCTTCGCGGGCGGGATCACGGCCGGGCTCTTCACTCTCTTCGAGCTCTTCAACAACGGGCTGAACCTCGGCGCGGTCGCCACCGTGTGCGCCCAACACCACATGGCCCTCAGCCTGTGGAGCTTCGTCGCCGCGCACGGCGCGCTGGAGCTGCCCAGCATCATGCTGGCCGGGGCGGCCGGCCTGCGCCTGGGCGCCGGCATTCTATTCCCCGGAATGCTGCGCCGCCGCGATGCTATCGCCCTGGCCGGCAGCGAAGCCGTACAGCTGCTCTCCGGGACCATCCCTCTGCTCATCGTGGCGGGGACGCTGGAGGCGTTCCTCTCCCCTACCCATGCGCCCATCGCGCTGAAGTTCTCCGTCGGCGCGGTGCTCTTCACGGGGCTGGTGCTCTGGCTGGGCGAAGGCGGACGACGCAGGGTCACGAGCTGAGCGTAACCATTTCTTAACGCGCGAGCCGCTCTACAGCAAGCCTTTGGCCTTTACTTCGAGATAGGTACTGACCGCGTTCACCCCGACCTCTTCCGCCGTGGTCTCGACGATCAGCACGCCCTGAGCCTCCAGCTGCGCGACGGTGGCGCGCCGCCGCTCCAGCATCTCCTGGGCCGCCGCCGCCTGGAACATCTCCTCTTCGGTCCGCGGAGTGCGCGCCGCCAGCGCCTCCAACTCCGGATGCTGGAGCAGCACCAGCACCACCAGGTGGCGCCGCACCAGCTCCGCCGCCGCGGTCACCAGCTCCGGCTTGCCGGCCGAGTCCACCAGCTCCGTGATCCAGACAATCAGCCCGCGCCGCCGCTGCGCCGTCTTCAGCCTCGCCACCGCATTCAGATGATCCGCCTCCGCGGCATCGCTGCGCGTCTGGCTGAGCAGATCGATCAGCAGCCGCAGATGCACGGCCCCGGATCCGGGCGGAAGCAGCTGCTGGATCTCGCGGCCATAGGTCAGCAAGGCGAACTTGTCGCCCGAGGCATGGATCACCTGCGCCAGCATCACCGCCGCGGCCGCCGCCTGATCCAGCTGGGTCACGCTGAGCCGGTGCGCGCTCTCCCGTTCCGCCGCGGTCTCGGCGAAGGCCTGGGCGCCTGCCGGGTCGCGCCGCAGTTCGAACGCGGTGCGCGAGAGCCTTCCCGCGTCGAGCACGATCCACACCTGCTGGGATCGCTCCACCGTGAACTGGCGGGTCACCAGCTTGCCGCGCCGCGCCGTCGCGGTCCAGGAGATCTTCCTCAGCTCGTCGCCCGCTTGGTAGTCCCGCAGGCTCTCAAAATCCCGGCCCACGCCGCGCAGGCGCAGCTTGCGCCGCTGCATCTCGATCTGCCGCGCGCGCAGCAGATAGAATTCGGCGCCGCGCAGGCTGTCCTGGTGGACCGGGTAGATCCGCACCTGCTGGGGGTCCGCCTCTGCAGAATCGGTTGAGGCGACGACCGGCCGCGCTATCGCCCAGCGCTCGACCAGCTGAAACCAGCCGCGATAGCGCAGATAGACAGCACCTAACGCAAACTCTCCGCGCTCGCGAGGGAAGAGCGTCGTGGCGCTCACTACGTCCTCACGGGGAAAGGCCTCCACCAGCTGGACGGCCGGTTGGGCGATCAGCGCCGGATGCAGATCGTCGATCAGACGCACCACCGCGGGAATTTCGGCTTCCATTCGCAGCGCCACCTCCAGCCGCGTCGCTTGTCCCAGTTGGGCCGAATCGAGGAACGTCCGAGTTACGGTGAAGGCTTCAGGGCGGGGCAGGCGCAGCGCGTCCAGGATCATCAGCAGCACCAGCAGCGCGTCCCAGCCCAGCATGAAGCCGATCTGCCCGCGATGGAAGAACGCCGGCACAGCCATCAGGAATCCCGCGGCAAACAGTAGCAGCGCCCGCGGCGTCAGCCCGAATCCGAGCCAACGTCCCGCCCTGCCCAGCGGCCGGGCCGTCGCGCTTGCGGTCTGGGGAATCAGAGTTTGCATGGCGAAAGTGGTGGACCCTTCAGGCAGCTACTTCGGCACCTGTACGGCTGCCAGAACATCGCGCACCACGCGGTCCGCGTCAAGGCCTTCCAGCTCCGCCTCCGGCCGCAGCACCAGGCGGTGACGCAGGACCGGCGCCGCCGCCTCCTTTACATCGTCGGGAATCAGGAAGTCCCGGCCTTCCCGCGCCGCGAACGCCTTGCTCACCAGCAGCAGGCTGGTTCCGGCGCGTGGACTCGCCCCCAGCGAGATGGCCGGCCACTCGCGCGTGCGGCGCACGAGCGCGAGCAGGTAGTCAAAAATTGCCGGCTCCACGCGCACGGCGCGAATCTCCCTGCGCGCGGCTCCCAGCAGCGCGAAATCCACGGTCTCGATGGGAGTGTCTGCGAGCCCCGCGGTGTCCAACGCGGCGTGGTGCCGCTCGAGCACGAGGCGCTCGTCCGCCAGATCCGGATACGGAACCTTGATCTTCAGCAGAAAGCGATCGAGCTGGGCCTCCGGGAGAGGATATGTGCCCTCAAACTCCACCGGGTTCTGGGTGGCGAAGACCGTGAAGAGATCGTCCAGCTCGTGGCGTTCGCCCTCGGCGCTTACCTGGCGCTCCTCCATGGACTCGAGCAGGGCCGCCTGGGTCCGGGGCGGCATGCGGTTGATCTCGTCGGCCAGCAGGAATTGCGTGAAAACCGGGCCCTTGTGAAAGGAGAACTCTCCCGGACTATCGCCGAATGCCGGCGAGAACACGTTCGTGCCCAGGATGTCGGCCGGCATCATGTCGGGAGTTCCCTGGATGCGCCGGAAGTCGAGCCCCAGAAAGCGCGCCAGCGTCTTCACCGCCAGCGTCTTGGCCACGCCGGGAACGCCTTCGACCAGGGCATGGCCTCCACACAGCATGGTCAGCAGGATCTGTGCGAGAGCCTCCTGCTGGCCGGCAATCACCCGGCCGATCTGCTGCTGTCCGCGGGCAAAGAGCTCGGTCGCCGCGGCCACACCGATACCGTTCTCGCTCATACTCTCCATTCGGGTCTGACTCATCACTCATTCTCACTCATGGCAGGCGCCGGGGCAGTTCCTTTCCTGGCGGTTTCACCCGGGCGTCCACGGCTTGCGGACGCCCGGAGCTCCTGGGACGCTGCGGAGCGTCTGCCGTTCCGCCTTCCGCAGCCGTCTTGCCCGCCGGGGCGAACGCCGTCCGCACCGCCTGCGTATCAGCGTGCAGCGCCTGCACCAGCGAAAGCGCGCTGCGCGGCGAGATCTCCGTCGCCCGCGCCCCGGCGGCGGCTTGTAGATGCTCCGCCACCCGGCTCCAATCGCCGCCCACACGCTCGCGCAGCGCCTCGGCGATCTGCTCCTCCGCGGCCGGTTGCAGTGGGGCCGAATCCAGGGCTGGAAGGTTGAACCGAAGCGCGTCCGCTGCGCCTCCGGCGGGCGCCATGACCCCAGCTTCGCGCGCGATCACGCCCAGCAGGCGCCGCCGTGCCGCTTCCGTGGCCGCGCTGGTGGCGCCGCCCTTCTCGTACAGCTCGCCCATGGACTCGGCGAACTCCAGGGGCGAGCTGCGCGGCCGCGCCACCGGCGCCCGCACGGGTCCGCGGCGGCGGCTGAAACTCAGCACCAGAAGCGCGAAGAGCGCCAGGGCCTGGGCCGCCAGCCAGCCCAGTGGCAGGCCCCGGGCCTCATCCCACAACGAGGGGGTCTGGCGATGCAGCGCTTCATCGAACACCACGTCACGGTCCGGGCCGACGCTGGCCAGCAGCAGGCGCAGATCGGCATCCTGCTTCAGCTCCGCATTGGTCAGCGGTGTCGCCGAGCTCCACCAGATCGCCTCGCCGGGTGAAGAAACCGCGCCCGCCCGCGCGCCCGGGCTTTCGCCGGTCTGCAGCGCCGCCTTCCCGCCCACGGCATACTCCACGACCACGGCGTCGTTGCCACAGCGCTGCGCCACGCGAAATTGGGCCGCGTCGCTCTCCCAGCGCCCCTGGTCCAGCATCTCCACCGGCCCCGCCTGGGCCAGGGTGTCGACACCCTCCGGCGTTGTGGTGCACAGACCCGGCTGAAATAGGCCGGGTGGCTGGGTGACCCCGCCGGGCAGGAGCAGAGCGCCCGAGGGTCCGGTGGCCAGAACCCGTCCGCCGCGCTCCAGGAACTGCTCGAGCTCGGCCGCCAGATCCTTCTGATCGGGGGCCGCATACACCGGTTCGGCCAGCAGCAGGGTGGTGCGGCGCGCGTCCAGAGCGCTCAGCTCGGCCAGGGAGCGGTCCCAGCGCCGCGCCGGCCGGCCCAGGCGCCCAAACAGCAGGTAGGCCGCCTCCGCTCCCTGCGGTCCGGAGTTGTAGGTCGAAGGGCGAGGATCGTTCTCGGCGCTCTGGGGAGCCAG
>CAXUIM010000225.1:0-7092 GCA_964250885.1 uncultured Acidobacteriaceae bacterium
GCAACCAGTTGCTCATGAGTGAGCACCCCGCCATCGAGCTGGTTTCCGTCGAGATGGACTGTGCGAACGTACACGGTTTCCGCCGTGTTGCCGGGTGCCTCGACCAGCAGCGTCTTTCCATCCGGCAAATGCATGGTTGCTTGCGGAAAGAGTGGGCTGCCCAACGTGTACACCGGAATTCCGGGGCATACCTGGTAGATACCGAGCGAGCTCAGGATGTACCAGGCGGCCATCGATCCTGTGTCCTCGTCCCCCGGAAAACACCGCGGAGAGTACAGCTCGGCCATCACCCGGCGTGCCTGAAATTGGAGCCGGTCGGCGCGGCCTACGGCCGCAAACAGATACAGCAGGTGATGCGAGGGCTGGTTGGATTGGGCGTACTGGCCGAAGGGTACAGCAGCCATCTCCGACATCTCGTGGATCTCATAGTTGTAGACCCCCACGTGAAAGATGGGCGGCACCGACATCATCTGTTCCAACGCCTGCAGCGCTGCTGGCTGCCCTCCAATAGCCTCAATCATGCCTGGGACAGCATGCGGCGCATCCCAGCGGTGCTGCCATGCCGATCCTTCCTCATACGGGCTGCCCCAGGTGAAGGAGTCGAAGGGGGATAGCCAGCTCCCGTCGGAGTTTTTTCCGCGGAAGAAGCCCACTTGCGTGTCATACACGTTCTTCCAATACGCGGAGCGCCGCATGAACTCCTCATAATCCGCCGTTTTGTTCAGCGCCTTGGCGACCTGCGCAATGCAGAAGTCTCCATAGGCCGCGTCGGCGGTCTCGGCTACTGACTGCTCGATCTTGTCGGCGGGCACATAGTGGAGCCGCATATATTCCTCAACGCCCACGCGTCCGTAACCCTTGTCTGGGTCGCCGGGTTCGGTTGCATGCTTCTTCAGGCCCGCGAGAACAGTCTCCCGATCGAAGTGGCCCACGTTCTTCACAATGGCATCCGCAAACAGGGAATCGATGAGGCTGCCGGACATGCAGGCGCGATAGCCGGGCGCCGGGAACTGCGGGAACCAGCCGCCCTCGTGATAGGCGTTTACCCAGGCCTGCAGAATGTCGCCGATTGTCTCGGGAAACAGGATCGTGCCCAGGGGATACCACGCACGGTACACATCCCAGTACCCATGATCCGCGTACATTACGCCCGGCTCTACTTTTCCATTGAAGCAGCTGTAGTGGTGCATGCCACCGCCCTGCGGCAGGGGCTCGTGAAATGTGCGTGGAAACAGCAGCGTGCGGTACAGGCAGGAGTAGAACGTGTGCGCCTGTTGGCTGGTGGCGCCCTCAATGCTGACCCGGCGCAGCATGGTGTTCCAGGTGTTCTTCGTACGCTCCCTGATTTTCTCCAGCGGTTCGTTGCCAATCTCCTGCTTGAGATTGAAGCTCGCCTGCTCGAACGATATGAACGAGGTAGCAATCCGTACCTCCAGTCGCCGGCCGGGATTGAAGGATACCGTGACCAGCTGCCGTTCCGTCCCGCCACGATCTTTATGTTGCGTGACGGCGCAGCTCTGCCAGGTGTCATCGAAGTCCACCACGTAGTACGTTGCGAAGCCTTCGGGCGTGCCGCCGGAGGTCTGGTTGCAGGCAAACTGGATGCGGCGTTTGTCCTTCTGCTGCCCAATGCCGCCGGCCAGGCTGGGAACCTCAATGATGAACCCTCGCGTCTGCAGCGTTTCACCGGGCGGAAGCGCATCGTAGCTCGCGCTGAGCACGCAGCAGCGCTCCGTAGGCACGAGCTCAATTCGCGTGCGATATCGCAGCAGGTACAACTCGAGCGAATAGGGCGTCAGCTTTGCATCTTCCGGAATGTACGAAGAGGCGCGAGCCCGCGCGTCGGCCGATGACAGAGTTCCGGATACAGGTAGAAACGTAGCGAATCCATAGTCGTACAACCATGGGCTCAGCTGGTGCGTGCACCGGAAGCCCTGCGTTCGGCGGTCCCATGGCTGGAACATCCATGGTGTCTCTGCCTGGGTCTGGATGGTCCAATGGGCCATGCCAAAAGGCGTGGTCGCAAGGGGCAAGGTATTGCCCTGTGAAAACACCGGAGTCGACCCCGTACCCTGCAGCAGATTTACGTAGTCCACCGGGCTCTCAATCGGGCCCGCCACCACTGCGGAGGTATCGGGACCGGTTGCGGTTGCGGCCCCAATGGAAGGAAAGCTGAGCGCCGACGAAGCGGCGGCGATACCCGAATATTTGAGGAAGGAGCGGCGGCTTGGGGAGCTGCCTTGTGCCTCGGCCGGACTGCTGTTCTTCATCATGTCTTCCGTTCCTTGAGAGTGTGGAAATACCTGTCGTTCCTGGGCGCCTCAGTGCCTTCTCCGGCAACTGCATGCGACCCGTTGCCGTAGCCAACCGTACTGAGTTGGCCCGGAGTGACAAATCGATAGCAATCTGGTGGTCGGATTATCCAGGACCCGATTCGTAGCCTGCTCCATCTGAACTCTTCATGAGAATGGTAACGCCATCCTCAAGTAATTATCGAAAACTCCGCGGCTGAGTCCTGTCGGGCCGTCAGGCCTGCTGGACTTCTAGATTTGTACGATGGTGGAATGACTTCCAGAAATCCAGCGGCGGCGGCTACACCTCGCTTCGATACCATCGACGTTCTTCGCGGCCTCTCGATACTAGCCGTCGTGCTGCTGCATACGTGGTTGCGCTTCTTCATGGCGGGCTATGACTTGCGTCCCTTCCTGCCCCCTATGGCGGCTCATCTGATTTTCTTCAACGGAGGGAATGGCGTTACCGTATTCTTCGCAGTCTCGGGCTTTCTCATAACACTCACGTCTGTTCGGCGATTCGGTTCGCTTTCCGCGATGAAGCCGGCGATCTTCTATCGGATCCGGTTTGCGCGTATTGCGCCATTGCTTCTGCTCCTCATCACCGTCCTCAGTTGCCTCGCTCTGGCCCTTGCTCAAGGATTTCAGTTCACCGGCAAACGAGCCCCGCTGTGGCGAGCGATCCTGGCGGCTCTCACCTTCCATCTCAACTGCCGTCCCCATGTGGACAATGTAGACGACTCGCTGGCGTACTACATTGCGCTGCGAAAGGCCGGGGTTCCCGTGGAGATGCACTTGTATGCGCAGGGCGGACATGCATTTGGGCTGCGACGCACCAAGCTTCCGATAACGGGATGGCCGCAGCTGGTGCGGACCTGGCTGTGCACGATCGGGGTCGTAGAGCGATAGCAGGGTACCGTGCCCTCGGTTGTGCAGGGTGGCGTTTCTCGGGAAAAGCGGTTTGAAGTCCCCAACCCTGGGTACAGCAACCTGGCGCTGCAATTGCGTGACATGAAATTTGCACAAATCGCTCACTTTCAAATGGACATTGCGCTCACTAGGGCTTAAAGTTGGTCGAGTCACTCAATAGAGATGGCGTCAAGGAAAGCCCTGAAGGCCGAACGACGCTGCGCCTCGCCGCCTTTGGGTGGGGCTACGGCAAATTGGGATCGACAAGATTTCGTGAATCGCGTGAATCGCGTGAATCGCGTGAATCGCGTGAATCGTTGAATCAGTGAATCGTCGAATCCGTGAATCGTCGAATCGACGATACGCGTGAATCGACCATACGCGGTCTTTACGACGCCGAAGATGCCGGGGCGTCGCACATCGACATGAGGCAAGAGCGAGGAAGCAATGAAACTGGGCTGTCTTAGAAGGCTGATTCGACCGGAAATCGTATTGCTGGCATGCATGTCTGTGGCGCAGGCCCAGACGGTAACGGGCACGGTGACGGGAAACATCACGGATCCGAGCGGTGCTGACATCCCGGGTGCGACGGTCACGGCCCACAACATGGATACGGGAGTCAACTCTGTGGGCACCTCGGATTCGGCCGGCCTGTATCGCATCCAGAATCTGCCCATCGGCCGTTACGAGGTCACCGTGAAGGCCAACGGCTTCGGCGAGCAGACCGTTCCGCCCTTCCAGCTGGAAGCCCTGCAGATCGCTTCATTCAACGTGAAGCTTGCGGTGGGAAGCTCCGCGACCACCGTGGAGGTCTCCGCGGCCGCACCCATTCTTGATACCAGTGACGCCACATTGAGTGGAACCTTCACCGCCAACGAGATTCAGAACTTTCCCTTGAACGGCCTCGATTTCTCGGCACTCACGCTGTACGTCCCGGGCTCGGTAAGCACCGTGGGTACGTCCGGGACCACCAGCATCGAGCGCAGCACCTACAACACCGATGAGGTAAATCTGAACGGAAACCGCGCCCAGGCCAACAACTACACGCTCGACGGAATCGACATCAACGAGACGTTCAACAACCTGATCTCATATAGTCCCGCGCCGGAATCGCTGCAGGAGGTGAAGGTTCTCACCGCAAACTCTCCGGCCGACTACGGCAATGTCAACGGCGGTGGGGTCGTAGCGATTCTCAAGAGCGGAACCAACCAATTCCATGGCTCCGCGTATGGTTATCTCCAGGACTACCGGCTGGATGCAAACTCCTACGGCAATAACCAGGCGATTCCGAAGATTCCCATCAATCCGTACTCTCAGGTCCAGTTCGGTGGTAGTTTCGGCGGCCCGATCAAGCATGACAAACTGTTCTTCTTCGTGGATTACCTGGGATCTCGTTATCATACGGGCGGGACAGGGCAGGCCAGTGTCTTCAGCCAGGCCATGCGCGGCGGCGATTTCTCGGCGCTGTTAACGTCGGCGGCCACTAACGGAAACAATCCGGTCCAGCTCTACGACTCTGAGAACAACTTCGCTCCGTATGTGGGCGACGTCGGCGTGCCCATCGTAAATCCGGTCGCGAAGTTTCTGTTCGCCAATCCGAGCCTTTACCCTCTGCCCAATGCGGCCCCGCTCGATGGAATCGTAAAGAACAATTTTCAGGGGCCCACACGGAGTTATAAGGCCAACAACCAGGGCGACATCAAGATCGAGTGGGCCCCTCGGGCCGCTGACAGGCTTACCGGCTTCTACTCGATGTCGACCGCATATGATGGATCCACCGCGGTGCTCGCCATCACCTTTCCGGGAGTGAACCTGTACCCGACGAAAGTCTTCGGTTCCACCTGGACACACATCTTTTCGCCTTCCATCGTCAATACGGCACGGCTGGGCTTTACGCGGACCGTCTGGAAAGAGGCCGTCCCCGTGGATACGACGGGCCAGTTTGGTACAACCGGCGATGCAAAGGTCGGGATCGCGTTCACGAATCAGCAGTATGACGGGTTCACCTATCAAGGCATCACCGGGCTCAGCGGTGTCGGCACTCCGGCCTATAACTTCGGCATCATCGACAACACCTACAGCTATATCGACAGTTTGTCCTGGGTTCGCGGAAAACACACGCTGACGGCCGGAATCGAGGCGCTTCGCTACGAAAACAATTACCCGACCAGCAATAACGACGGGTATCTTGGCATCCTCAACTACACTGGTGCCTACACCAGCAATCCAGCGCAGTCCAACGCCGGCGGATACGGAGGCGCGGACTTTGTGCTGGACCGCGTGCAGCAGGCGCAGATCACACTGGCGAGCGTAAATGTGGGGCAGCGTCAATGGCGTGCCGCGGGCTTCGTCAGCGATGACTTGAAGGCGACTCCGAGACTGACGCTGAACTTCGGAGTTCGCTACGAATTTGACCAGCCCTGGATTGAGGAAAATAACAAGACAGGAAACATCGACATCGCGACAGGGCAGGTGCTCTATGCGGGCGCAGTGCCTGTGGGCGCGCCGCCCGGTTCCGGAATCTGCAGCAACCGGGGCTGTTACGATAACAACTTCCGTCAGATTATGCCTCGGGTGGGATTCGCCTATCAGATTGGAAGTCGCGCCGTGATCCGCGGCGGCTACGGAGCCACCAGCTTCTTCGAAGGAAACTCCTCCAATCAGCGCCTCACATCGATTACGCCGTTCATCCAGGCTCTCAACGTGAATGCGGTCACCCCGACGGTCGGGAACGGGGGAACACCGCGCACGGCAGAACAGGGATTCACCGGGGGCACCACAGCGTATGGAGGGACGTTCAACGTGTACCCGAAGAACATCCAGCCCGCCTACGTGCAGGAGTTCAGTCTGACTACGGAGTATGCGTTGACTCGAACCCTCTCGCTCCAGGCCGGATATTTGGGTGAAGTGGGCCAGCATATTGAGGATTACGGCAACCTGAATCAGTATCTCGTCAATGGCGATCCATCGTCCGCTCCGTACTACAACAACCAGTATCTGGGGGTCAACGCAAATCCGGCCAGCAGTATCGGCTCCAACTCGCTTCTCATTACCGAGTCGCGCGCCGCCATGAACTACAACGCGCTGCAGGTGGTCTTGCGGCAAAGAGCTTCTCACGGGCTGGAGTACACCGTGAACTACACCTATGCCAAAGCGCTCACCAACAGTCTGGGTAATTACACCCTCAACGTGAATGGGTACTCCGGCGCCTTTCAGAACTACTATGACAGCGCGGCAGACTGGGGACCGGCCGGCTATGACGTCCGGCACAACGTCAGTGGCACGGCCGTGTACGCTCTTCCGGTCGGGCACGGCCAGGCCTATTTTTCTGGCGCCAATCGCTTTGTGGATGAGTTGATCGGCGGCTGGAAGGTTGACGTCGCCGGTGTCGGTTACACCGGGTTTCCGGAGACGACGACCGCCCCCTCCAACAACTCGAACAGCGATGGCACCGCGCGCCCCAACCAGTACCGTCCTCTCAAGATCGTCGACCGCGACCTGACGCACTGGTTTGGCACGGATCCATCCGCAACGCCCTGCACAACGCCGGGCGTGGATAACGGGGTTTGCGCCTTCGGAACACCGGCACCGGACACCTTTGGAACCGCGCGCAACGGTGATGTCCGCGGCCCCGGGTACGTCAATGTCGACATGTCCGCGTTCAAAGACTTTCACACGTTCCGTGAGCAGACGATCGGCTTCCGTTTCGATGCCTTCAATGTCTTCAACATCGTCAGCTACGGGAACCCTGATGTGGGTATCAACGACACCAATTTCGGCAACGTTTATATCCAGAGTGTGCGATCCGTCGAGCGGCACCTCCAGTTCTCGGCGGCCTACAGGTTCTAGGAGCTTGTTCAAAATCGGCTTTTGTGGCTTCGCTAGCTTCGCG
>CAXUIM010000226.1:0-1378 GCA_964250885.1 uncultured Acidobacteriaceae bacterium
TCGCGCTCATGACGCGAACGTGCAGGCCGGTCTTCTCGATCGCATCCTGCAGAGCAATCGCGTTGATCACCGTAGACAGCATACCCATGTGATCGGCGGCTACGCGGTCCATGTGGATGGCCTGCTCCGCCACGCCGCGAAAGAAGTTGCCGCCACCCACCACAATGGCGATCTGGCAGCCGGATCGGGCAGCTTCAGTGATCTCGGCGGCGACCGCATTGACGAAGACTGCATCTACGCCGAAGCCGCGGCCTGCAGCCAGGGCCTCTCCAGAGAGCTTGAGGAGAACTCGCTTGTACATGACTACAAACGAGTTTACAGGCCACGGCGCCCAAAACAGGAAAGATGTTGCCGGATCGGTCGAAAATCGAAGCACCGGAGATCCTATAGTGGCACCAACCGAAGCCGCGCTCTCCCCCGGGGCTACAGAGCGCTGAAGTCACAGGGCGCCACTGCACTGCAAGAAATATTTGTGAGGCGCGCAAGGCGGATTCCAGATCTCCGCCTTCGGCTCGTTCCGACAAACCAGAGGCGCCCGTCCCGGCGCCTGTCGAAGGTAGTACGCCCCTGGAGATTCGCACCCCCACCGTGACGACGATGCGGGCGCTCAGTGTGTTGGGCTCCGGCTTTGCTGGACATATCTACAATGCAGGTTGACCGTTTGAGGCGGTCAGACCGCCATCGACCGGCAGGTTCACCCCGGTGATGAAATGTGCCGCGTCGCTGGCCAAAAACAATATGGGCCCGGCTATATCCTCCGGGTTCGCGCCGCGACCCATGGGGATTCGCTCCTCGAACTTCTTGATCAGCTCCGGCTGCGACTTCATCTGCTCGGTCATGGACGTGTACACCAGCGATGGGTTGACCGCATTCACGCGTACACCATGCTTTGCTTCATCCAACGCGAGGGCGCGAGTGAAGTTGGTGATGGCGCCCTTCGCGGCGTTGTAAAACGAGTGGTTCCAATCGCCGCCCAATCCAGAGACTGAAGACACATTCACGATGGCGCCCTTTTGCTGGCGCAGGTGCGGGATGGCGAAACGAATCATATAGAAATAGCCGTTGAGGTCGGTCTGCATGATTCGTTCCCACTGATCGAGACCACCCTCATCCACCGCGCCCATGTGATCCACGCCCGCATCGTTGACCAACACGTCGATCTTGCCGAACTTTCTTAGCGCAGCCTTGACCAGATCTTTACAGTCGCCAGCGTCGGACGTGTCCCTTCTTTGAACCAAGAGCTTTTCGGCGCCGAGTTCCTTTTCCAGCGCTTTCAAACCTTCCTTTTCCTTGTCGGCTGCCACCAGCGTGGCGCCCCCCCCGGGCAAACCCCCCCCCCCGGCCGCGCCCATAGCCCCCCCCCCCCCCCGGCGGAGAA
>CAXUIM010000226.1:1388-7057 GCA_964250885.1 uncultured Acidobacteriaceae bacterium
CACCAGCGTGGCGCCCGCGCGTGCAAACGCCCGCGCGGCTGCGGCGCCTATGCCAGAGCCGGCCCCCGTGATGAGAACAACCTTGCCTTCAAATTGAAACATTGCAACCTCCAGGGGAATTAGATGCCGGCGCACGCAGGCCGTGCCAGAAATCCCCACCTGCATGCCAGGTGCGCTACGCGGACTGAATCTCCGACGGCGGATCGGTAATGGAGAGTCTTGGGAGCTTGTTGAAAATCGGCTTTTGTGGCTTCACTAGCTTCGCGAAACCCGCTTTGATTGCGGGTTTCGTACTTGCCTCGCGGACATCCGAGGTGCTTTTTCAACAAGCTCTTGGGGCTGTATCGGAAGCGCTCGGTGAGGTGTAGCCGGGCGCCCAGCTTGCGCACGGCATGCAAGACGCCCCGCGCGCGCGATTGCCGTTCGCTATCGTCTCCGGGACTGAGTTACGCCGTCGCACGGCGGACCGCCGCCGGCGCCTCCGCGGACTCGAACGGGAAGACCAGACCCGTAGCGCCCAACAGCAGCAGAGCGACGGACTTGAGCTGGGCGGCGAAACGCGCTCCGTGGTAGATGAACTCCGATTGCGGCGAGAGCGCAAACGCGAGCAGAGCGAAGGCGAGCAACAGACCCCCGCGCGGCTTGGCGCTGCCCAGCGGCTCGCCTTCGAGCGCGACGAAAACCAGCAGAGCAAAGGGCGCGTACAGGTGCAGCAAGGTGTAATCGTAGGAGGTGGGCGGCAGCAGAATGGCGGCCACGCTCAGACACAGAACCTGGTTCACGAGCGGCAGCCGGCAGATTCGCGCGAAAAAGAGAACGATTCCGCCGACCGCCACCACGAGCATGTACACCGGCAGAACATGGCCCAGATGCGAAGCCGGAATAAAGTTGGATAACACCCGCTTCAGCAGGGCGAACAGGGAGTGATCGAAGCCCAGAGCCACCTGGATCATCTGCATCGTGCTGGTCTTGCCGAAGTAGGCAATCCCGTCGCGAATCTGTTTCCAGGCGTAGGGCAGGTCCGGACAGACGACCCAGAGAGTTGAAATCGTTGCGAGCGCGATAGTGACGACGAAACCGGCGATCTGCCGGTATTGCTTTCGGGCCACGAAGAGTCCCACAAAGACGAACGGGAAGATCTTCATCGAGGCGGCGAGGCCGAAGAAGATGCACGCGGCCCAGAAGCGTTCCGTCCAGAAGGCCCAGACCCCGAGGCAGACCATGATCCAGACGATGATCTCCATATTCGACTGCTGGAACTCAAACCAGAAGGCGAAGGAAAAGGCATAGGTTCCCAACAGGAACCAGGTCGCCTGCCGGGAGCTCAGCCCGCGCCGGATGATCGCGCGGCGATAGAGAAAGAGAGCCACCCAGGAGGTGAGCAGAATGAAGCTCGCAAAGCGCAGCGTGGCAAAGGCTGGGTGCGCCAGCATCGGCTTCAGCATGAAGAACTTGTAGCAGACCAGAAGCGGCGGCGGGTAGTTCATCGGATCGGAGACGATGAAGAAGGCGCGGCTATGGAATTGAACAAAGCGCATTCGCAGAAAACGGAAATCGGCGAAAAAGTTGTAGGGCTGGATGCCCGGATAGTTGTATGGGTATCCCAGGTGAAGAAGAAACCGGCAGACCCCGACACAGACCCAGCAGAGCAGTGTCCAAAGCGCGCTTTGCACCACGAACTGCCGCATCGCCTTCGGGATTTGCATTCTTCGGCGGTCCCTTTCGTCTCTTCATGTACGCAGGCTGCTCTACGGACGGCGCAGGATGGTCAGTACCGGGTCCGGCAGTTCCTGCCCGGCACTCTGCAGCAGAAGTGATACATCCCAGATCTGGTCGTCGGAGAGGATGTGCTGATAACTGGGCATGCCCGAGCCACGCATCCCATCCCTGGTCTGCAGGAACGTCCTCCCGGGTGGAGCGGCGCTCACCCCGACCACGCTGCTGTTGCCACGCTTCTTCCAGAGCTGAGGAGACGGCGGATTCATCCGCAGGGCGGCGACGGCATCCTGACCGGGCGTCCCGTGGCAGCTGGCGCAGTGCTGCTTGTAGATATGCGCGCCGGCCTCAAACACATCTTCACTCAACCCGAAAGGCGGTGGTGGAGGCGCCCCATTGACCGCGGCATGAGCCCGCGGCGAAACCGGAAGGGGCTGGCCTTCAAAGGGCGGCTCCGCGTTGCCGGGCGCTGAAGGACTGACCGGAGGAGGACTGACTGGAGGAGGACTGACGGAAGGACTCGCTGACGGACTTGCTGAAGAGCTCGCTGAGGAATTCGAGGAATTCGAGGAATTCATAGCGGAGCCGTTCCCCGACGGCGCGGGACGCACCCGGGTGCGGCTCATGGGTGACGGTGCGGGCAGCACGGCTACGCGGCGATGGTTGAAGTAGAGGTAGGCCCAGCCGCCGGCCACAACCACCAGCACGGCGCAGAAGATTCCGAGAAGGAAGACTCCAAAACCTCCACCGGAACCGCCGCCGCTCTTGCGTTTTGCCATCCTGCTCCCCTTCGCCTGCTTGAAGCAAGATTTCTGTCACTGAGCCTTTGAACTCAAGGCAGAACTACAGGAATCAGGCTTACAGGCAGTGTAAGGGAGGGCGGAGTGAGAGAGACCCACCCGCGCCGTGGCTGGTTTGGTTCCGCGACGCCGGGCATCGGCATGATCAACGTCTTTCCAAGAGCCACCGAAGCCCTGATTTCGCCTCAGCCTGCGGGCTGCAAAAAGTCCGTGCGGACGCGCTTCTCGCCCGCCTTTCCGAAGCGCACCAGGGCCGCCGTGCTGTGAATGTCAAGGATGCGGCCCAGGCCGAAGCTCTTGTGGCGGACCCGATCGCCCATGGCGAAGGGGCTGACCTCCGGCTGCGGCAGCGTCTCCGGAGCCGTGGTGTGAAAATCCCCGTGTACGGAGGAAATTATGGTGGCGCCGTGCGCATCCCGGTCAGAGCCCGCGCTGGCGCTCTCCGGACCCCGTCCGAAGCTACCGGCCTCCGGCGCAAACGCGAGCTTTTTCTTTGCCCGCGCTCGCTTTCTTCGATCTCCCGCCGGTGCCAGCAGATCAGCCTGCCCGGCGCCGTCCAGACCGCGCGCGCAGTTATCGCAGCGCTGGCAGGGATCGCCGGGTGTTTCGCCGAAATAGACACGCAGAACCTGCGTTCGGCAGGTCGTGATCTGGGCATACTCCATCATCTCCGCCAGGCGCTCTTTGTCCCGGCTGGCGCGGTGAGCGTGTTCGGTCAGCAGAGCTTCGATTGCGCCGTCGGCTACCGGAGCGTCGGCCGAGGCCAGAACGTAGCCCGCACGACCGCGCCGTACCAGACCGGCGTCCTGGAGCAGATACAGAAGCACCTGGGTGCGGCGTTGGCCGACCTGGGACAGCTCGGCGAGGCGCTTCACCGACAAGCTGACCGCGCGTCCCTTCCGCGGCGCGGAGCTCAAGGCAGGAGTCAGTACGCCCGGCGAATTCGATCCCTCCGGGTCGGGCTGAGGACTTGCCGCCGCGGTCAGGGTTTCGCTCAGGGCGCGGAACTCCGCAGGCTTGGGATAGCGGCCGCCCAGGAAGTAGGTTTGGATGCGCTTGTCTTCCAGGCGATAGAGCAGGACAGCGTGTGACGGGAGACCGTCGCGTCCGGCGCGGCCCGCCTCCTGCGCGTAGGTCTCCAGCGAGTCGGGAAATTCGAAGTGATAGACGAAGCGGATATCGGGCTTGTCGATGCCCAGCCCGAATGCTTTGGTCGCGATCATGACCTTGTGATCGCCGCGCATGAACTCGGCCTGCACCCGCTCGCGCTCCCGGGTGGGCAGTTGGCCATGATAGCGTCCGGCGGCGATGCGATGGTCTGTCAGCCACTCATAGAGCTCGTTGGCGCTGCGAATGCTCGCGGTGTAGATGATCCCGGTGCCCTCTTCTTTTTCCAGCAGCGTCCCGATGCGCGCGAGCTTGGCGTCCAGGTTCACCGTGGGGTGCACCGCCAGGTGCAGATTCGGGCGTTCCGTGCCGGTGTGGACCACGACTGCATCCTGGGCATGGAGCACCTCCAGGATTTCGGCGCTCACCTGCTCCGTAGCGGTAGCCGTCAGGGCCAGCACCGGTGGATTGCCGAGCGACTCGCGCGCATAGCCCAGGCCGAGATATGCAGGACGAAAGTCATGTCCCCACTGGGAGATGCAGTGCGCCTCGTCGATCACAAACAGCGAGATTCCCCCGCCGGTCCGAAGCGATTCCAGGAATTCGCGGTCTTCCAGCCGCTCCGGCGTTACATAGATGAGCTGCGACTTACCCTGCTCGATATCGTCCATGGCGGTTTGCGCCGCACGGGCGGATAGCGTGGAATCGACCTTGTCCACGGCGATCCTGGCTCCGGCAGCCTTCTCCTGCTGGTCCTGCATGAGCGCAATCAGCGGTGAGACCACCACCACCGGCCGGGGCAGAAAGAGCGCGGGAATCTGATAGGTGAGTGACTTGCCCGAGCCGGTGGGCATCACGCCGAGCGCGCTGCGGCCGCTGAAGACGGCCTCCAGCAACTCGCGCTGGCCCGGCCGGAAACCCTTGATGCCGAAGCGGCGACGCGCTTCGCGAAGGATGTCGGGCCAGGGAATATCGTGTTCCTTTCCCGAAGTTCGACCTTGCCGGGAGGAAGACGGGGTCGCGTATTCAACAGCAGCCATGGTCATCACGCACTCCAATCAAGGGCTTGGATGCGCCGAGGTTCCGGAGCGGTCCTGAGCGCGGGCTACGCCGTGGCCGCTAACAAAATATCGCCCCGCGGCCTTGTGCGTCCGGTGTCGGGGGGACACAAGGGGCCGGACGATGTACCCTATTGCTCGCCTACAAAACACCGCCACCTTGATCGAAGAGTGCACTGCTCTGGATTTAACCCGAGACACCGTGAGAATCAAGTATGGATTTGCAACGCCTCCGAGATGAAACAGCTGCAGATCATGAGCGGGTCGAGCGGCTGGCGCCCTTGATGAACCCGGGCCTCACCCGCCGGGACTATGTCGCGGTGCTGTCCCGGTATTACGGCTTTGTCAAAGGCTGGGAAGACTGGGCGTGGACGCGGGTTCCCGAGGACCTCGAGCCGGTTCTTCTGGATCGGTGCCGGAGCTTGCTTCTCCGCGACGATCTGGCGTACTTCGGAGAGCCGGCTCCGCCCTTTGTCTCCCAACCCGACTTCTCAGTGCCGGGTACACGGGCCGCCTTTCTTGGAGCGATGTATGTCGTGGAGGGATCCACGCTGGGGGGTCAGTACATCGCCAGTCATGTGGAACAGGCGCTTGCCCTTCGGCACGGAGAGGGGAACGCGTACTTCGTCGGATATGGCAGCCGCACGGGATCCATGTGGCGCGACTTTCAGGCGCTGCTGACCGCAATTCCCGATGAAGAGCAGACAGCCGTGGTCAATGCGGCCCGGAAGATGTTCGCCAGTTTCGAGAGTTGCATGCAGCCGCCAGTAGCTTCAGGCGCCCTGGCCGCGGGAAATGAAAGGCGGGGCGATTATGCCTGAAGATCTGAGCCCGGCCCTCAATGCCAGCCCCGCCCCCGATGCCAGCCCGGCCCTCAACGCCGCAAGGATCGCTGCCGGGGGAGTGGGGGGTACGGTGGCGCACGCTGCCGACGCAGCCTGCGCCCAGGGAGAAATACCCCGCCCCGGCAGTATCCAGCCGCAAGGCG
>CAXUIM010000227.1:0-7032 GCA_964250885.1 uncultured Acidobacteriaceae bacterium
CACACCCGCAGGGCGCTCGGGAACATCTGAACCGGGGCTAACGTATCTCACTTCGTCCGCTTTCCAGGGCAGCAACCGATATGCCGATTCGCGAGATCCTCAAGCAAACGTTGGCCGCGCTCTGGGAGTCGAAGCTCCGCAGCTTCCTGACCATGTTCGGCATCGTCTGGGGAATCACCTCCGTGATCCTTCTGGTCGGCCTCGGCATCGGCTTCAGCATCGATCAGAAAGAACACCTCAAAACCATCGGTACCGACATCGCCATCTGCTTCCCCGGAAAGACCAGCATGCCCTCCGGAGGCTATGCCGCCGGGCGTGATATGACCCTCACGGTCGGGGATGCGGTCGCGATTCAACAGCTGGCTCCCCTGGTGAAGACCGTCTCGCCCGAGTTGCGCCGCACCGTCAGTGAAGTCAGCCAGTGGAATGCAGCCAGCCGCGCTGTCCGCGGCGTGTGGCCAGACTATCAGCGCTTTCGTTCCCTTTCGGTGGAGCAAGGGCGCTTGATGGCGACCGAGGACGAGCAGGACGGAGCGCGTATGGTGCTGCTCGGCGCCGATGCCAACCGCCAGCTCTATCCCGGGCAGTCGGCCATCGGGCAAACCCTGATGATCGAGGGATACCCGTACATCGTTATCGGCATCCTGGCCGACAAGAAGCAGAACGGCAGCTACGGCTCCGGCCCAGACAATACGCAGCTCTTTGTTCCCTTCTCCGCGATGGAACGCGACTTCCCGCCCATTGAGAAGGGATTCGTCGCCGGCATGGTCAACAACATCGTCGTGCAGCCAGTCTCCGCGAAGCTGCACACCGCCGCGCTTCGCCAGGTACGCGAGGTACTCGGCAGCCGGCATCATTTCGAGCCGGACGATCTGGACGCGATCTGGGTATGGGATACGCTCGAAGGAGCGCAGTTCACCGATAACATCTTTCACGCGATGACCCTCTTTTTCGGTGCGGTCGCCCTGCTCACCCTGGCGCTGGGAGGAATCGGCGTGATGAACATCATGCTGGTGGCTGTCTCTGAACGCACCCGGGAAATCGGAGTGCGCAAGGCTCTGGGCGCCACAAGCGCGGATATCCGCCGGCAGTTCCTGGCAGAAGCCGCCATCATCACGCTCGTGAGCGGTCTGCTCGGCCTCTTCTGCGGGGTCGGCATATGCCTTCTGCTGCGTCTGGTTCCGCTCCCGGAGTTTGTCCCTCATCCAGCGATCTCGATTACGGCCATCGTTACGTCGCTACTCACCCTGGCCGCCATTATCGTCACCGGCGGGATGTATCCTGCCGTTCGCGCCGCGGCTCTGACTCCCATCCAATGCCTGCAATCCGATTGACGCCCTTGACGCTGGAAGGATCCCGCTATGAGTTCCACTGATGCATATGAACAACAGGCGAAGCGCCCATGAACGTTAGCGAAGCTTTTGCGGAATCCGTCGAATCCTTGCGCCGCAACCGCATGCGCTCCACCCTGACGATGCTGGGTATCATCTGGGGACTGGTGACGGTTGTACTGCTGCTGAGCTACGGACGCGCGGTAGGCGCGGCAGTACTCCAGGGTTTCCTGGGTATCGGAAATGACGTCGTCATGATCTGGGGCGGACAAACCTCGATGCAAGCCGGCGGAGAGCGGGCCGGGGAGCGCATCAAGCTGAAGGACGGCGATGCCGAGGCGATCCGCGACGCTTTGCCCTTCCTGAAGGCTGTCTCACGCGAAAGCGACGACAGCTTCAGCATCAAGTACGGGCCGAAGGTGGTGAACATCTCCTCCAAAGCCGTGGACCTGCCCTACGGCGGCATGCGAAGGCTGGATGTCGATCAGGGCCGCTACTTCGAGCCAGCCGATTTTACGGAGCATCGCCAGGTCATCATCTTCGGGTCGCATGCTGCGGAAAAGCTTTTCAACGGCTATCCGCCGGTGGGTGAAGTGGTGCAGGTTGAAGGTCAGCCGTTCACGGTGATTGGCGTGCTGCGCAACAAGATCCAGGACTCCTCCAACAATGGTCCTGACAACGAGAATGTCTTCGTTCCGTTTGATACGATGCGCACCCTTCGCCAGGAGCGTGATCCCAGTTCGATCGTCTTCGAGCCTTCCTTGCCGGAACTGCACCTGCGCGCACTGCAGGCCGTGCGCACCGTGCTTGCACAACGCCACCACTTCGATCCCGGAGATCAGAAGGCTATTGAAAGCTGGGACACGATCGAAGACTCCAAACAGATCATGCAGTTCTCGGTGGCGCTTCAGGTTCTGCTCGGCATCATCGGCGCCATGACGCTGGCTGTCGGCGGTGTAGGAGTGATGAACATCATGCTGGTTTCAGTGACGGAGCGAACCCGAGAAATCGGCCTGATGAAGGCGCTCGGCGCTCGCCGCCGCGACATCCTGGCGCAGTTCCTTCTGGAGAGCCTGGTGTTGACCTTCCTTGCGGGCGTGGCAGGCATGATCATCGCGTATGCGGCGGCCTACCTGGTGCCGCCTATGCCGCTTTATTCAGCCATATACAAAACAGCCAACCACGAAGGAGACATCATCCTGCGCGCCTCCGGCAACATCCTGCTGATTTCCTTCGCGATCCTGGCGCTGGTCGGCATTCTTTCCGGCCTGCTGCCCGCCATGCGCGCGGCCAAGCTGGATCCGGTTCTGGCACTGCGGCGAGAGTGAAAACGTTTCCACCTCGCCGGCTCTGCAGCCCCCCTTTACGCATGCAATATCAGGGTTGCTGTACCCAGGGCTGCGGACTTCATGTGGATTTATAGCGAAGGAAAGCCACCCTGTAAACCGCCCCCAAGGGCACGGAAGCCCTGCCATTGCTCAATGAGGCGTATAGACCGCCCGATACATCTCCCGGTTGCGCAGGATGCTCTGCACGTACTCCCGCGTTTCGGTATACGGAATCGATTCCACCCACTCCGGGATGTCTTTGTAGTTGTTGAGTGCGATCCATTGATGGACCGGCACGTCGCCTGCATTGTAGGCGGCCAGGGCGTACTCTACCTGGCCGTTGTATCTGTTGATCGTCTGGCGGAGATCGACGGTCCCGAGCTCCAGATTCTTGATCGGATCCAGAAGCTCGTTGGTCGAGAAGTGTCGCTCCCCTGCTTTCTTCGCCTCCGACTTCCCGACCGATGGCAGCAGTTGCATCAGACCGTAGGCATTGGCGCGGCTGACCGCGCCGGGATTGAACTCTGACTCCTGCCGTATGAGCGATGCAACCAGGAAGGGATCCAGACCGTTGGCCTGCGCGTCGCTGCTCAGCTGCGGCCAATACGGCCGCGGAAAGACGATTTGCCAGTAGGTCATGGGAACTTCTTCAACCGGCAGCGAGAAGAAAGGGATTTTGCTGCGCTTCATGGCCTGAAGCGCGCGGGTGTTCTCACCGAAACTCTGGTAGATTTGCGCCTCGGCGAACGCTCCCCACTCATCAGAGGTGGGGCTGAGCTGAACCTCCGGCCGGATGTATTCGTTCAGCGCCGCGTTGGCCAGCAGCCTCGCCTTGATCAGGTGGGGGTCGTTTTCGGGCAGGTCGTCAATCAGGTCAGGATCTTCGACCTCACGCACCGAGGCCAGCGCCGGCGCGGGTGCGGCTTCGTCGCGGTCGCCGATAACGGCTATTCTCTGCCGGGCCAGCATGGCGTAGTAGCTGTTCACGTACGCGCTGTTCAGCGTCTTGTAGAAGTTGAGGGCCTGCTCAAAGTTGTGTTCTTCGTCTTCATACAGCCGGCCGCGCCAATAGAGCGCGCCGGGGATCTCCGTACCCCCAGGGTAGCTGGTGATCTGTTCCTCCATCAGGCGCGCGGCCTCTGTATAACGGCGCACCCGATAGCTCAGCCAGGCTGCATGCCAGTGGGCATTGGGCGCGTACACGCTTTGCGGGAACCGCTCCACGAGGGCGAGATAATCCGCGATGGCCTTCTCGTTCTCCTTCTTCAGAAGATACATATTGCCGCCGGAGTAGAGGGCCTCTTCCAGCCAGCGGCTGTGCGGGTACTGCGTCATCATCTGCTGCACACGGGCGTCTTGCTGGTCGGTGTTTCCCTCCTGGCGGTCCAGCTCGGCTCCGAGGTACAGTTTCAGCGCCGCGCTGTCATCCGAAGTTACGGGCAGGTGCTCCACATCCCCCCGGCTGAGCTTCTTCAGCCGCAAATCGCAGACAGCCGCATAGATCTCCAAGGCATCCAGGTCTGCCTGGCTCAGATCGCTGTCATTCTTGCGCAGAGCACGGTATTCGCTCTCCGCCTCGGCATACTGCTTGGCGTCGAACATGGCGTCCGCGTGTTTTTTGCGTTCGGCCGGCGACAGTGGCTCGTTCATCGCCAGCAACTGGATCTTGGAGTTGTTCGCCTCCGGACTGAGTGGATCCTCCAGGTAAATGTCACGGTACAGCGCAGCCGCCCGGTCCGCGTTGAAGCTGAGCTGGTAGGCGCGGGCCAGGGCGTAACGGAAGCCGGCGTGGCTGCCTTCCTGTGCCGGCTGCAGGGGCAGCAGGAGGTGCACGGCCGCATTGGGATCGCCACTCGCGACATAAGCATTGGCAAGCAGAACGGGCGCATTCGGCACGAAGAGGCTGCCCGGGTGCTGCTCCTCAAAGTGCTCCAGCAACGGAATCGCGTCCTCGGCGTGGTTGCTCTGCACGGCCGCCTGCGCTCCCAGGTAATCCGCGTAGTCACTCAGCACGGAGCTGCGGAGAACCGGCTGGCGGAACGCCGCTTCCGCTAGAGAGTACCTCCCGTCGAGCATGTATGCATGCCCAAGAGCCAGGTCGGCGGCCGCGGCCCCTTCGCCGGGGTGCGACGCGGCATAGGCCATGACCCCGCTGTAGGCCGCCGGGGTCCGGTACAGGACCAGTTGTTGCGCCATCGGACGCAGCTGCGCGGAGGCGACAAAGGCGCTGCTCAGTCTGCGGCTCTCCGCCGTGGCTCGGACAGACGCCACATGCCGCACTCGAGCGTGGGTGCCAGGCGATCTCCGCCCTTTGCCACTCCTGGAAAGTTTCTTAGACCCACTCCTGGACGAGACGGTCCTTGCCGAATGCGCGGTGCGCGCCGAAGTCCTGGTATGTGATCCGCCTTTCTTCGCCGCGGAAGAAGTCTGCGAAGAGCTCCCGCTCTTTGCGTGCGGCGACGCCTTCTTAGGTTTCGTTCCGGTCGTCGCGGTTCCCGTCTGACTTGCCGGCTGAGTTCGCGCGGGCCTGGTCCCCGCACCCAGCCCGCACACCAGCACTACAACCACCGCCATCCCCAATCGCACTCTTGCTCCCATTGCTCTGCCTACTTTGACTGTAAGACGGCGGAGCCGTTTGCGTTCCGGCGCCGCACCGTACAGGAACCTCTGCAGATAACTGCGCCGAGCCATCCCGCCAGCCGCGCATACGCTGGAGGTTCAGCAGACCCCCATGCTCCTGTACACTTATAGCTTGAGCTGAGTCCTACCTACGCCCATGGCTGCTCCCTCCTCCATCGCCGACGAAGCCTCCGTTTCGACTCCAGCGAGCGGTCTTGCCCAGGCTCTCCCGTCTGAAGCCGAAGCGCTGAACCCTGAGCCTGTCGAGGTACATCCAGACGTTCTTCTGGTGGAGCGGGCCAAGGCCGGCGACAGCGCCGCATTCGAACAGCTGATCCGGCAGTACGACCGGCAGATCTTCCGTACGGCCCTGCACATCACCCAGAATCGCGAAGACGCTGAAGACATTACCCAGGACGTCTTCTTCAAGGCGTTTCAAAAGCTCGAACAATTTCAGGGCAACTCGAAGTTTTCGACATGGCTGGTCCGCATTGCCGTGAACGAGAGCCTGATGCGGCTGCGCAAGCGCAAGACCTCAAAGACGGTCTCCATGGACCAGGACGTTGAGACAGGCGAAGGCTCGATTCCTCGCGATTTCGCGGAGTGGCGTCCCAATCCGGAGCAAAACTACTCGCAATCCGAGCTCGCTGAGATTTTGCGGAAGACAATCGCTGGCCTCCCCCCAGGATTTCGAACCGTTTTCACCCTCCGCGACATCGAAAACTTGTCGACGGAAGAGACGGCCGAGGCGCTCGGGCTGAGTATACCGGCGGTTAAGTCTCGGTTGTTGCGTGCGCGCCTGCAGTTGCGTGAGCGCCTCAGCCGTTACTTTCGGCAGAATAAAGAGGACTCCAAGTGAACTGCACGGACTTTCTGGCCAAGCTAACGGACTACTTTGATGGACAGATCGATCCAGCTCTGCTGGCCGAAGTGAAAGCGCATTTGGGAACCTGTCGCCACTGTGAAGTGGTTGTGGACACGACTCGGAAGACCATCGACGTCTATCGCGGAGCCCAGCCGTACGAGTTTCCCGAGGAGTTGTCGAATCGACTGCGTGCCGCTGTAATGGAGCGCTGCCGTGCCGCCGAGAAGTCCTCGGAGCCCGAGGTCGCCGCGGTGAATCCCAGCGTCAGTCTGTAAACCATTCTTAGCAGCGTATAGAAGGCAGCTGCGCGAGGGGAGTGCCGTTTCACTCCAGGAACCACGCTCACAAGCGTTATCCACTCACAGCAACAGGAGAGTTGCTCTCATCGGCTGCGACATATTCGACAAAGCAGAAGAAGGCGGCCCGCAGGCCGCCTTCTCTACTTTCCGTCGTGCTCTTCCCCGCTTCAACCGGTTCCGCTACTTCACAACCTGCTGAAACAGCGGCGATGTAAGCAGCCCTGCAAACTGGCTATCGGAGGAGGTGTAGTCCACCAGCAGCATGCCTGAGTTGGAGTCGATCGTCGTGTCGTCCATCGCGGTCTTCTCCAGCGGCGTGCCTGAACTCTTCTTCAGGATTGCGATGCCCTTCATCAGCGTCGCCGCCGTGGCCGCGGTCATGGTATCGGAAGTCACGACCGACAAATTGAATTTGACGCCATTGTTGAAATCCATGCTGTAGCTGGCACTCTTCATCCGGTTCTTTACCGTATCGTAGTCCGCCAGAGAGGAAGCCTCTCCCAGCACACTCTTCATCATGGTCTGAGTGCCCTTTTGATCCAGAAGGCTCCAGACCGCCCGTGAATCGACTGAGTTCATCGAAGTCATCA
>CAXUIM010000228.1:0-7029 GCA_964250885.1 uncultured Acidobacteriaceae bacterium
GCTTCAACAGGGCTTTATCGCTTCAACAAGTCCAGGGGCAGATTCACATCCTCGATCCGGAAGAGGCCGGCCAGCGCGGGATGGCGCGCCGCGATGGCGCGATACATCTCCCAGGCCACGCGGCGATAGCTGAAGTGCCCGGCAATGCCGGAGCGCAGCTCCGCGATATACAGCGCCTCGGCAAAGTCCATCTTGAACATGGCGCGGCAACGCGTTCCCAGAGGCAGCAGATAGGGCGCGCTCTGCGCTAGCTCCGGGTCCGCGCTTTCATGCAGCGAGCGGAAGGCTCGGAACGCGGCGTCCATGGCGGATTGGTAGGCCGGCTCCAGACCGGCCTCGCGCAGGGTCGGCTGGCCCGGGCACACCGGCTCCTCATACCCATGGGCCTCGGAAAACTCCTGGATCAGCTGCACACAACGGCGATGCCGGTGCATATCCCGGAAGCCGCCAATGTCCATCAGGATGTCGAAGCGGAAGCCGTGGCCGGAGTGGAAGGCGCGCAGCAACTCATCGTGCCGGCCGCGGTGCGCGGCGCCCAGCTTCAGCAGCTCATTGCGCCGCGTCTCGCTCAGCGAGGCCACCGCTCCGCGCACCTGCCGGTAGGAGTAGTGGCAGAAGGGATAGAGCAGCGACGTCGCCAGTTCCACCTCCAGATCTTCGTCATCGTCCAGCAGATCCACGATCGGCGCCGGATAGATCGGCGCGGGGCGCCCTTCGACGTCCAACATCAGCTCGCGCGCGGCCTGCGACAGCTCCCGGCGGCTGGCGATCTGATATTGATTGACCTCGGCATACTTCACCAGGGTGGGGGCCGTGCGCACCGGCGGCAGCCACTCCTTCAGGATTTCGGCCGTTGCTGCCGGATCCACAGCGCCCTCGCCGGCCATCTCCTCCAGCCGCTCCCGCTGCACGTTCCAGGCCGGGCTGCTGGCCGCCGCGCGCAGCTTCGCGCCCAGCTCCCGCACCTCCGCGAGCGGGCTCGACAGCAGCCGCGACACCTGCGTCTCCAGGGTGCGCGCATTCACAATCTGCCCCAGTGAGGTGTTGGTCGCGAGCGGCAGCAGGTATCGGGCCGCGTCGAAGGCTCGCGCCTTCAGCGTGCGGGCATACGCCTCGGGCTTCATCTCCTCCGGCCGTGCAATGACGGCCTGCAAGGCGTCAAACATCCCCGCGCTCAGCGCTTCATAGGCGTCGAACAGGCCCTCCACGGCCTGGGTATACGCCGCCGCCTGGGTGCGGGCCTCCGGGCTCTGCTTCCCGGCCTGAAACGCCGGTGGGGTATACCATCCCGACTGGCGGAAGTTCTGGTAGCGCGTCGAGCGCTCCTGCCCGTCCCAGCGGGTCTCATCCACCAGCACGATCGCGGCCAGCAGACTGAGCCGCTCCACCGCGAACGGGATATGCGCCAGGTCGGCGATGGAGCGGTGCCCATACTGAAAGTAAAAGGTGTTCAGAAACTGCTCGGCGCGCTGCGAGCTGATCTCCACCAGCGACTCGCGCAAGGTGAGCGCCGAGCGGGAATACTTGGCCATGGCATAGGCCAGAACCTCGGGCTCGGCGCCGTGGATTGCATACACTTCGGTGGTGTTTTCGGCGGATTTGGCGAGGCCCTGCGGGGCGTGTTTCGGATCGGTGCTCTCAGACATGACTCGCACAAGAATAGCGCGTGCCGCTGAGGAGAGCTGAGAGAGCCTTTCCCCAGGTCCTGCGCCGCGCCGGCGGTCCCCTGCGGCAGAGGTGGTCTAATGGCAACAGACCTGGGGGACATGCATGTGAGTGACGCAGAGAAGGAACGCGGCCTGGAGCCGGCGCATCCCGGCACTCCGGAGACCGGCGCAGAGAAGACCGGCGCAGAGAAGGCCGGGCCAGTTTTAGGGCGGGAGAAGCCAGCCTCAGACCTGGAGAAGCGCGGCTCAGGGCTGGAGACGGAGGGCTCAGGGCTGACCGGCAAAGTCGCCCTGGTCACCGGCGCCAGCCAGGGGATCGGCCGGGCCTGCGCTCTGGAGCTGGCCAAAGCCGGCGCCACCGTCGCCCTGGCGGCGCGCAATACCGAAAAGCTGGATGCCGTGGCCGGGGAGATTAGCGCAGCCGGCGGCCGCGCTCAGGCCTTCGCCCTCGACCTCTCCCGGGAAGACTCGATCAAAGCCTGTGCCAAGGCGGTGCTGGCCGCCTTCTCCAGCGTGCACATCCTGGTCAACAACGGCGGCATCACCAAGGACGGCCTGATGCTGCGCATGCGCCGCCCGGACTGGGACGAGGTGCTCAACACCAACCTTACCGGCGCCTTTCTGCTGACTCAAGCCTGCGCCTCCGCCATGCTCAAAGCCCGCTGGGGCCGGATCATCAACATCACCTCCGTGGTGGGCCAGACCGGCGCCGCCGGGCAGGCAAACTATGCTGCCTCCAAGGCGGGCATGATCGGTCTTACCAAGTCTCTGGCCCGCGAGTTCGCCTCGCGCGGCATCACCGTCAACGCGGTAGCCCCTGGTTTTATCGTAACGGCGATGACCGATAGTCTCACCGGCGGCCAGAAGGCGGGTATCCTGGCCCAGATTCCGCTGGCGCGCTATGGCAGCGACGCCGATGTTGCCGCCGCCGTCTGCTTCCTGGCGTCGAACCATGCCGGATACATTACCGGCGACACAATTAATGTGAACGGGGGCCTGTACATGTAGTAAGGTTTACACAGGGTTTCCAGAGAGGCCGTCAGTGCCTCGTTTGCGGCGTACTTTGTTGAGCTTTGCAGCCCAGACTCCCAGCCGTACTATATAAAATTCCGCGGCGAACCATGCAAGGTACGATCTCCACCTCGCGCCTTGCAAGCTCAGCTGCAGATAGGTACTTTACGGCTAATGGCATCCTTTATTGCGGATATGTCTGAATCATCTGAACTTGCGAGTTCAGAACGTGCGGCGGCCCCGGCACCCATCAACATCGGCACGACGATTCGTGGCTTTCGGCTGCAACTCGGTCTCTCCCAGGGAGACATCGAGAAGCGGACCGGTCTGCTGCGCTGCTATCTCTCGCGTGTCGAGAACGGCCACACGGTACCCTCCCTGGAGACGCTGCAGAAGATCGCGGCCGCTCTCGATGTTCCTCTCAGCCAATTCTTTGCGGAGGACCGCGCCCGCGAAATTCACGGGGTCGCGCTCAGCGAAGACGAAATTCGTTTCCTGACTCAGATTCAGCGCTATGCCGCGCAATTGACTGAGGGAGACCGGCGTCTGCTGCTGGCCATGGTGCGCAAGTTCTCCGCAACCGCCAACAGCTCCGGTCCTGTCAGCTAGCATTCTCCCGCGGGGAAGAGCCAGCCTTAGCGCTTGAGTGCCGTTTTCGTCAATGGAAACGGCGCGTCCGCTTCGCTTCCTGCGCCCTCCCGGACATGCGTGGAGCCATGGCCAGGTTGATAGCTCATCCATGGTCTACGATAGCCCTGACCGGAACGACCCATCAGATCCGGGTCTCTTCAAGGCGCGAACGCATGGTCTCAGCCCGCGAGCAAGAATTTGATCCGCCGCGGCCGCGGTAGCCGGACTTTTTGAGGTCTCCGGCCCGGGAAACCGTTCTAATGGGACGGATCTGCATACCGGTCTTCGTCCTACGTCACTGCTCCACGTTAATGCTGTCGTATTCCTTATGGGTGCCAAGCCACTTGATCAGCACCACCTGAAAGTGATAGTTGATCGCCACAACCAACCTATAGTCGTTGCCCTTGACGTGGAAGACGACTCGCTCTGCCGACACGATGCTCGCGGAACTGTACTGGTCTTTCAGATCGGCGGACGATTTCCATGCGGCCTTTGCAACTTCGGCATACCAGGCGTCCAACTGAACCTTAACGGCCTTCTGGCGCCTGGGATCGACCCTGTTCCGAACAAAACCGTTCAGGGTACCGCGTGCAATCACTCTCACCGCTCAAGGGTACATTGCTCCCATGGTCGGAGCAAGATTGATCCTGAGCCACCCGAGATACCAGTCTATGGGCCGTGCAGCCCGGCCCGGCGTGCTGCCTGATCCACGCGTCGCGTCCACCGGTCGGCTCCGGAACCTCTGAACTCGGGACCGTCTCCGCGGCTTGCCCTCCATCAGGCAACATTCTTCAGGGCGTAGGCCAGCAGGCACAGCAGCAGCCCCGCCAGCAGGAAGGTCATCCGCTGCCGGGCGCGGTAGCTCGACCGCCCTGAGGTCATACGCGGAAACAACGGCAGTCCCAGAGCCAGGCCACAGACAAACCCTCCTACGTGCGCCGTGTTGTCAATGCGCGGCAGCATCTCCGAGAAGCGTCCCAGATGAGTGCCGGCTGTCACGGTCAGCGCCTGCGGCGCCATCCCGATCGCCAGGTTGGCTACAGCGAAAAAGATCACCTGGCGACGCAGCGCGCGCAACTCCTCCCAGGGCAGCGAGAGTTTGCGGTTGGAGAGCAGAATGATCAGAATACCGGCAATGCCGAAGACCGCACCGGAGGCGCCGACCACCAGCGTCTCCTGGCGTGTGAGCACGCTCCAGGTGTAGGAGAGCATCATCCCTGCCGTTCCCGTCAGCAGGTACACCCAGACGAGGCCCTGCCGTCCCAGCAAAGGTTCGCCGAACAGCCCCAGGTTCCACAGACACCACATGTTCAGCGCGATATGCAGCAGGGATGCATGCACGAACGTCCCGGTAACCAGACGCCACCACTGCCCCTGCTGTACCAGCGAGGAGGCCGTCCCTCCGAAGCGCACCAGGGTGTCAGTGTCGAAGGGCGCGGTCAAGAGCGCGGACCAGGCATGCTGCTGCCACAGAAGCGGGATCGGCCCCCACCGGAACATAGCCAGGTACACGGCCACGTTCAGGCCAACCAGCAGATAGGTCGCGGGATAGGAGCGCAGCGACGGCCGGACGGCTGCCCGGCGACGGCTCGTGCCGCGAGTCTGCTCTTCGATCTCGCCGATTTCCACCCGTGTACTGTCCGGTCGGTCCACGAAAGAGGCTTTCTCCTGCAGCGTAGAGAGTAGCTTTGGGCCACTGCCGCCTCTCCAAGGAAGAGGGCATGGATACAGTGTAGAGCGCCGCCCTCAAAAGGAGAACGCACTCGGGCGTTTCTCCCTTTTGTATCAGAGCTGAGCTTGGCTTGAGCACCGCTTTTCCCGGGATTTTACAAGGAGTTTTATCAAGGAAGACGCCCCACACACACGAGCGCCGCGTCCGGTGGAGGAGAGAGACTCCGGAATCCGCGCGGGGGACAGATTGGGATTGGGAGAGAGATTTAGGGCAGGGCTGAACGGAGTCTACCGGGCGGCGCGCTGTGCTTCAGGCGGCCTGCTTGCGCAGACGGTCTCGCAAACCGGGCGAGATACGCTCGCGGAGCATCGTTCCCACCATGCTCGGCACCGGGGTCGCCACGGTCACCAGCGTCCACAGCAGCATGGACACAAACATGCCGGCGACTGCAACGGCTTCCAGACTTACGGTGATGCTCTCCGGAACCCGCAACAGCGAGGTGGCTGCATCGCCGTGCAGGTGAAGATGCAGAACGCCGCCGATGTGGTTAATCGCTTCCAGCCGGTGCATGACCAGGGCGGCCAGCAGGAAAGCGGCGAACGAGAGCGTGGTCGCCAGCAACAGCAGCAGGTCCACGGTGCGGTGCAGCCGCTGCCGGTTGCGGCAATGTCCGCAGCCGCGCAGGTGCGCCTCATAATCTCCGCGTAAGTCGGGGGAAATCTCGGAGATGTCGTAACGCCAGCCGGAGAGGATTGCCCCAACCACCTGATCGTTGCAGGTGGCCTGATTGCAGGAACTTCGGGGTTGCGCTCGATAGCTTGAAGAGGTACTCAACATCCTTTTACCTTCTGTTCATGGTATCCCAGATTGCGGGACTGCGGAAATCGAGGGTCGAGTCTTCGATCCGCTGTACCTGGTTTGATTCATAGATCGGCTGACGCGATCTGCTACGAACCAAGTCTTTCTTTCATAAGCAGATGGCCTTCAGCGGAGCGTCCTGCACGGCCAGCGCCAGGCGATTGCACAACAGGCTCAGACGATCGCCGATCGCCTGCTCGGCCGCCAATCGGGCCAGCTCCGGCAGGTTGTTCTGCTCTGACAGATGCCCCAGCACGATGGTATGGGCGCCTCCATCGTAGTCCCGCAGCAGGAATTCGGCGGCCGCCGCATTCGACAGATGCCCCACCCGGCTCAGCACGCGCTGCTTCACCGACCACGGATACGGCCCGTCCTTCAGCATCTCGAGATCGTGGTTGGACTCCAGCAAAAGAACATCCACGTTGCGGAGCGCCATCTTCACATTGGGCGGAATGTAGCCCAGGTCGGTCGCGATCGCCATCCGGATCGACTCGGCGCGCGCATGGAACACGAATCCGCAGGGGTCGGCCGCATCGTGTGGAATGGTGAACGGGCAAATGTCGATCTCGCCAATCGAAAACTTCTGGCCGGCGTGGAAGTATTCGACGGCGGGCAGGAATGCCGCAGCCGCTGCCTGCGCCGCAGCCGGTGCGGGTTCACCTTCCGGGCAGGCAGAATCTTCGCCAGCCCTCTCGCCCTCCATACTGCTTTGGGGAAGCTCCGCCACGGCCACGGATAGCTCCGCCGCAGCTCCGGCCGCCAGCGTATGCGCCGGGGCATGCGCCGCCTGCCTCGGCAGCGGCTGCGAACGCTCCCGCAGCTCCAGCCACCGGGCATAGGTCATTGTGGAGCGCGGGGTCAGCATGCGCACCCACGCCCGGTGCGTCGGCTCGGTGAAGAACACCGGCACCTGCAGCCGCCGGGCCAGCACGGCCAAGCCCGCCACGTGGTCCAGGTGCTCATGGGTAATCAAGATGGCATCAAGTTGGTTCGGGTCTTCGCCCGCCAGCGCCATCCGCCGCAGCAACTCCCGGCAGCTCAGCCCCGCATCGACAAGGATTCGCGTCGACCCTGCGGCGATCACCGTCGCATTGCCCTTGGAGCCGGAGGCCAGAACCGTCATCCGCACGATCTACAGAATACGCTCGCCGGTTGTGACAAACTGGGACACCTCCCGGTCCGGTGCCCAGC
>CAXUIM010000229.1:0-7008 GCA_964250885.1 uncultured Acidobacteriaceae bacterium
AAGGAATGTCGCAATCGCTGGCCGCGGGCAACTTTGTACCGGCTATAGATATCTATGAAGGTGTCCACAAGTTGGCGCCGCAGCTGGAAGTTCCGGGGATCCGCACAGCGGACCCAAATATACGGACCTAGATATACGCGTTGAAGGCCGCACCTTGACGGTGCAGGGCGAACGCAAGTTCCAGAGCGAAGCGGAAGAGAACTTTCAGCGCAGAGAACTTTCAACGCATTGATCGGCGCTATGGCAGCTTCTTCCGCAGCTTCACCCTGCCGGAGACGGTAGACGTGACAGCGTAGAGGCGACGGCGGCCGATGGTTTTCTGACTCTGACACTGGCGAAATGCCCGAGTCCAAGCCAACGCCGATCCAGGTGCGAGTTGCCGAGCCGGCCGCTGCAGTGAGCCTGAAGCAGGCGGACGCCAAGGCCTGATTCGGTCCTGTACAACTTGCACTGAGACGCGAGAGTTTCAATTGATTTCGGTCGTCCCGTGAAGTCCTGATCCGGGTCGACTGCAGCATACATCGTCAGTTTTCTATTCGGACTTCACTGGGTAGGCGGGCTCTGTGCAACGCAGTCCCGCCTTTTTTTTGTCTGGTGGGATCTCGCCTGCGGCGGCGCAGCACCAAAACCAGCACTGCCAGCAGAGGCAGGTCCAGCAGCCACAACGTGTGGTTGAGCAGGCGGGGAGCGGCGACGGAGCCGCTGATCGCGCCGGCTAGAAAACCCAGGATGATCAGCGAGAGTTCCATGAATTTCCGCCAGCTATCAGGAGGGCTACCGTTCTTTCCCGCATCGTGGAAGCTGATGATGGCGCTACGCATGTTGCCGGTGATGAAGGTGGAGTTGTAGGAATACTGGTCTGCCGACCGGAAGCTGGCCACCTGGTACGCCGCCGCCAGACTGAGAACCGGAACGAAGATCAGATCGGGGAAGCTGCCCGGCATCCAGGATGCGGCGAACAGGGTCAGGATCTCGCAGGCCAACCCGACGAGTACGGCATGGTCCTGCAGACGGTCCTCCAGCAGTTTGGCTCCCCAGACTCCGGCAATGAAGGCCAGCAGGGGAAAGAGGCAGTGCAGGATCTCGTGGCCGCTGCGGTGCAATACGGCGATGCCGAGCAGAACGCTGTTGCCCGTCATGGCGCCCGCGAAGACTTTGCCGTGATTCAGATAAGCGAAGGCATCCAGACCGCCGCCCGTAAACGCCAGGAGCATCGCCGCGGGCAGGGAATCCGCGGCGTGCATCTCCGGGGAGGGTTCGGGCGAGCTCGGCTGGTCGGGCATCTTTACCCTGAGATGCCCAGAGCGTGGATTCACGATCGGGTGACCTGTGCTGTTCGCGCGTCCAGGCACCGGATTTGAAATATGAGTGTTTCTCGCTAAGATCCTGCAACGAGCACGCTATCGCCGCATCCAATAAGGGAGCAAGAGATCAGCGGGAGGGCCTCGTAATGGCCATCAAGTGGGACAAGTTTACGGTGAAGTCGCAGGAGGCGCTGCAGGCGGCGCAGGGCCTGGCTGCGGAAAACGGAAATCCGGAGGTCTTGCCGCTGCACTTGATGGCGGCGCTTCTGGAGGACCGGGAGGGTGTGGTGCTGCCGGTGTTGGAGAAGATCGGGGTTCCGGTGGCGCCGTTACAGGCGACCCTGAACGCGGCGATCGCGAAGTTGCCCAAGGTTCAGGGGGCGGCGGCCCAGCCGGGCATGAGCGCGGTCTTGACCCGGGTCCTGGACGGCGCCTTTCAGGAAGCGCAGAACTTCAAGGACGACTATGTGTCGACCGAGCATCTGCTGCTCTCGCTGGCCAAACAGAGAAACGAGCCGGTGCAGCTGGCTGTGGCGGCTCAGGGGGCCGACTACAACGCCATTTTGAAGGCGTTGCAGGCGGTGCGCGGCTCGCAGCGAGTCACCGATCAGAGCCCCGAGGGCAAGTTTCAGGCGCTGGCCAAGTATGCGAAGGATCTCACCGAGCAGGCGCGCCGAGGCAAGCTGGACCCGGTGATTGGCCGCGACGAAGAGATTCGGCGCGTGGTGCAGGTGCTGAGCCGCCGCACCAAGAACAATCCCGTGCTGATCGGCGAGCCGGGTGTGGGCAAAACGGCCATTGTGGAAGGCTTGGCCCGGCGCATCTCCCAGGGCGACGTGCCGGAAGCGCTGCGCGAAAAGCGGGTGGTCTCCCTGGACCTGGGGGCGATGCTCGCCGGAGCCAAGTTTCGCGGCGAATTCGAGGAACGGCTCAAGGCGGTCCTGAAGGAGATCGAAGAGGCCAACGGACAGATCATCCTGTTCATCGACGAGCTGCACACGCTGGTGGGCGCCGGCGCCGCGGAGGGCGCCATTGACGCGAGCAACATGCTCAAGCCGGCGCTGGCCCGCGGCGAGCTGCGCGCGATTGGCGCGACCACGCTCAACGAGTACCGCAAGTACATCGAGAAGGACGCGGCGCTGGAGCGCCGTTTCCAGATCGTGTATGTGGGCGAGCCGAACGTCGAAGACACGGTTGCGATTCTGCGCGGTCTGCGCGAGCGCTACGAGACTCACCACAAGGTGCGGATCAAGGATTCGGCGATCGTAGCCGCGGCGGAGCTCTCGCACCGCTACATCAGCGACCGGTTCCTGCCGGATAAGGCGATCGACCTGGTGGACGAAGCCGCGGCGGCGCTGGCGATTCAGATTGGCAGCGTGCCGGTGGAGATCGATGACCTGGAGCGGCGCGCGACCTCGCTCGAGATTGAGCGCAACGCGCTGCAGCGCGAGGACGATGCAAACTCGCGGGAGCGGCTGGCCGACGTGGAGCGGGAGCTGGCCGAGGTGCAGGAGCAGGCTGCGGGGCTGCGCGCGCGCTGGCAGAAGGAGCGCGGCGCCATTGGTGAGATCGCCGCTCTGAAGCAGCGGCTCGAAGAGCTGCGCTTCGCCGCGACCGAGGCCACACGCAAGGGCGACCTGCAGCGTGCGGCGGAGCTGCAGTACGGCGAGATCCCCAAGGCGGAGCGGGAGCTCTCGGCCCTGACCGCTGCCCAGGACGAGCGCAAGACGCGCACGGGCGACGGCTCGGGCGCGACCCGGCCGCACGCCAGCCCCGCCCCCCTGCTGAAGGAAGTAGTGGATGAGGAAGATGTGGCCCGGATCGTCTCCAAGTGGACCGGCATTCCGGTGGCCAAAATGCTCGAAGGCGAGGTGCAGAAGCTGACCCAGATGGAGCAGCGGCTGCGGGAGCGCGTGGTGGGGCAGGATGAGGCCCTGGTTGCGGTGGCCGATGCGATCCGCCGCTCCCGTGCCGGGCTTTCGGACCCCAAGCGTCCGATCGGCAGCTTCCTCTTCCTGGGGCCGACCGGCGTCGGAAAGACCGAGACCGCGCGCGCCTTGGCGGAGTTTCTCTTCGACGACGAGCAGGCCATGGTGCGGATCGACATGAGTGAGTACATGGAGCGGCACGCGGTCGCGCGGCTCATCGGAGCGCCTCCGGGCTACGTCGGCTTCGATGAGGGCGGTCAATTGACCGAGGCCGTGCGCCGCCGCCCCTATGCGGTGGTGTTGTTCGACGAGATCGAGAAGGCGCATCCGGATGTGTTCAATGTGCTGCTGCAGGTGCTCGATGATGGGCGCCTGACCGACTCCAAGGGCCGTACGGTGGACTTCAAGAACACGGTCCTGATCATGACCTCCAACCTCGGCGCCTCGCAGCTGGCTACTTCGTGGGCCGAGGGTGAAGAGGGCTTTGAGGACGCCAAGGTACGCGTCATGGACGAGCTGCGCAAGCACTTCCGGCCGGAGTTCCTCAATCGCGTGGACGAGGTGGTGGTCTTCCATCCGCTGGGACAGGACCAGTTGACCCACATCGTCGACCTGCGCCTGAACGACCTGCGCCGCATGCTGGCCGACCGCCACATCACGCTGGAGCTGACCGAGGCCGCGCGGGAGGCCATCTTCCGTGCCGGCTACGATCGGGCCTACGGAGCGCGGCCCTTGAAGCGCGCCATCCAGAGGCTGGTGCAGAACCCGCTGGCAATGAAGATCCTCGACGGCAGCGTATTGCACGGCGACCGGGTGACTGTGGACGCCGGCCGGAGCGGTGTGCTGGAGTTCAGCACCGCCGGCCATCCCGTGGCGGCGGCGTAACGCCGTGGCCGCGGGCTAGTACGGCTGGACTCCAGCCGCGACCGGGAGTGCGGCCACATCCCCGAAAGCGACAATTCTCCCGCGCTGCCGTGCGGATCGGCACGGCCAACGGCATCGGCCATCCGAGATTCTTGACTACACGGCACAACTGATACCGTAATCTAAGCACCAGATGTGCAGCACCCGTACACGAGTGCGGCTGCCAGAAAGGTAGAAGCATGGCGCTTCCCGTCCAAACCGTAGCGAATCGCTTCTTGGCAATCGCGCAAGCTGAGGGCAAGACAATTGATCCACTTAAGCTGCAGAAGCTCGTCTATCTGGCTCACGGGTGGAACCTTGCGTTCACTGGACAGCCTCTTGTATCGGAGCAGTACGAGGCGTGGAAATACGGGCCCGTGTGCCCTTCACTTTATCGTGCTTATAAACAGTTTGGCGATGGCCCCATTCCTTCGCCTCAAACTCCTCAAGGCTCGCTTGATGCTAATTCTGAGCACATGGTCCGCGAATCATGGAGGGTATACGGCAATCGAACCGGAATGAACCTTTCCGACCTCACTCATGAACCTGGTTCAGCGTGGAGTCAGGTGTTCAGCAGCAGACTATTTAACACAAAAATTCCAAACGACTTTATCCAGAATGAATTTACCCGGAGACGCAACTCCTAGCAGTGGGGCCGGTAATGAACCAGCACTGCAGTCGATACCTGAGGAACGGATACCACCACCTACCCCTCTGTCGGCAGGCGAAGCTAAGGCTTTTGCCGGACAAGAGGAGTGGAGCATGCGACATGCACGGTGGAGATCCATACGCGACATTTCCCTGAGTTACCTATTGTTCATTTTCGTACTTGGGATAAACATCTGGTGGGATCGACTCGTTGCTCGATGGATTGGGCGGTCTGGCGTCAAAAACTCTTGGTTTCATCTAAACGATGGAGTGCTTATCGCGCTGGCTACCACATCCGTTGCCAACTTCATTGGCCTAGTGGCGATCGTCGCGAGACACCTCTTTCCTGAGATCAGAGAAAAACAGTCGGACACGCAAGGTTGACGATAGTCAAACGTAAGGCATGTCCAGAGGTATCGCCGCCGCCAGATTCCCACAACGGCACGTTCGCTGTCGGCAACAGGCATCCCGAGGCTGACTCCGCGAGCGGAAGGTGGGATTCTAGATCGGGGTTCGGTGAGAGATCCGGACTCCACGAGATTGCGACCGCTGTTCCGTCCACCGCCCAGATGAGATGATCAAGCTGCGGGGACGGAAGTGAAAAAGATTGCAGTAATCATTGGGGCAGGACCGGCGGGTCTGACCGCGGCTCTGGAGTTCTTACGCAGGACCGATGTGCAGCCGGTGGTGCTGGAAGCTTCGCAGGAGATCGGTGGGATCTCGCGAACCATCCGCTACAAGGGCAACCGGATGGATATCGGCGGCCACCGCTTCTTCTCCAAATCCGATCGCGTGATGCAGTGGTGGATGGACCTGATGCCGCCGGAAGCCACGCCGAGTGCGGACAGCGCAGCCGCGGAGCCGGTCTCCCTCGGCTACCAGGGCAAGCAGCGCGTGATCGTGGTTCCGGCACGGGTTGCCGAGGAGCCTCCGCTCCGCGGGCTGGGGCCGCTGAAGATCGAGATTGAGACCGAAACCGAGGAGACCGATGCGCTGGGCGAGGAGAACTTCGCCGAGCACGGGCATACAACCACCGTGGCCGCCGGCGCACCCGCTTCCGAAGACCTGGTGATGCTGGTGCGGCCGCGCAAGAGCCGGATCTACTACCTGCGGAAGTTCTTCGACTATCCCATCAAGCTGAGTGGCACGACGATCTCCAACCTGGGCCCGGTGCGCATGGCCCGGATCGGCGTCAGCTATGTGGCGTCCCGGCTCTCCCCGATCGAGCATGAGAAGAGCTTGGAAGATTTTCTGATCAACCGCTTCGGGCGCGAGCTCTACCTGACCTTCTTCAAGAGTTATACGGAGAAGGTCTGGGGCACACCGTGCAACACCATCTCGGCGGAGTGGGGCGCGCAGCGCATCAAGGGGCTTTCGCTCACCACGGCGGTGAAGCACTTTGTGCGCAAGACCTTCGCGCGCAAGCCCGCGTCCTCCGGCAGCGCCGCGGGCGACGTGGCGCAAAAGGGCACGGACACCTCGCTGATCGAGCGCTTCCTGTATCCCAAGTTCGGTCCCGGGCAGTTGTGGGAGCACGTCGCCGACAAGATCGCCGCCATGGGCGGCGAGATCCACATGGGGTGGAAGGTCGTCGCCCTTGAGACAGCCCCCGCCGGCGAGGGCCGGTCCGGCACGAAGGTGCTCGGGGTGGTCGCGGTCAATGAAGCCGGCGAGCGGCGCCGCTTTGCTGGAGACTTCTTCCTCTCCACCATGCCGATGCGTGACCTGGTGCGGGCCATCGATGGAGCGGGTACGGCGGTGCCCGCCAACGTGCGTGAGGTCAGTGAAGGCCTGGAGTATCGCGACTTTGTCACCGTGGGTGTGCTCGCCAACAAGCTCGACGTCACGGAGCCGGAGGGCGGCCTGATCCGCGACACGTGGATCTATATTCAGGAGCCGGACGTGCTGCTGGGCCGGCTGCAGATCTTCAACAACTGGAGTCCTTACATGGTGGCCGATCCCTCCAAGGTGTGGATCGGGTTGGAGTACTTCTGCTACGAGACGGACCCGCTGTGGCGCATGCCGGATGAGGAGCTCAAGCGATTCGCCGCGGGCGAGTTGGAGAAGATTGGGATCCTGAAAACCGCCGAGGTACTCGATGCGCATGTGGTGCGTGTGCCCAAGACGTATCCGGCGTACTTCGGCACCTACGACCGCTTCGATGAGCTGCGCGGGTGGACCGACAGCATCGAGAACCTGTTCCTGGTCGGCCGCAACGGCATGCA
>CAXUIM010000230.1:0-6993 GCA_964250885.1 uncultured Acidobacteriaceae bacterium
GCCTGGAACCCGACCTGCTCCCCGGTAACGGTGTCGTACCAGTCGGTCAACGGCACGCGGGTGGGCGTCTGGTTGGCCCATAGATACATCGGATCGACGATCGCATTGAACGCCGCGGTAGAGTCAGTCAGGGTGGCGGTCCACATCGACCAGTCGAGCTTGGTATAGGTCTTGCGGCTATCGAGGGGAAGACCATACTTGTTCAGCTTTGTCTGGTAGAAGGCGATCTCTGTATCGCGCACGCTCTTTGGAAAGAGCGAATAGCCCAGCACCTTATCCCAGACCAGGTTGTATTTCTGGCTCCACGTGCCAGGGCTGTCAAAGGCAAGCTTGTAGTGGTCGCCCTCGCGATCCAGCTCAATCCACTTCCCTACCATGTCGTGGGAAAGATGTTCGTAACGCTGAGCGTCGGGATCACGGTGGGTCAGCTTACAGAGGTCAGCGTAGGCAGCCAGGGCTTCGATCGCTTTGATCGACAGATTTGCATTGTGCGCCAGGTGCCCTGCAAAGTCGTCGGTCGAAAGCTGATTCTCAGGATCGAGACCATTGTCGCGCAGATAGTCGGCCCACTGCGTCAACTGTGGCCAGAAGCGTTGCGCCATCGCTGTGCTGCCCTCAGCGCGCGAAAGCGCGTCCATCAGGATCAGCAAATTCCCGGATTCCTCCACCGGCATCTGGTCCTCGACGGTTTTCTCTCCGCCCCCATATTCCTGCCCGTTGGCCAGCGGGTATTGGCCCAGATCGTGGGGAGCAAACGGGAAGTGCCAGTGATTCGGCATGGCTGCATATTGCATCACGGGAAGCAACTGCGCCTCAAGTAGGCGCGGATTGAAGAACAGGAAGAGCGGAGCGGAGGGATACATCACGTCGACCGTGGAGATGTCTCCATTGGAGAAGTCCTCCTTGGCGAAGAGCATCGGCGATCCATCCGGCGCGGCTACGAGCATATGCGCGGCAATTGCCTGGCGATAAGCCAGGGTGCAGAGCCAGGCGTAGTGCTCTCCGGCGGTATGCGTCAGATCGTCCACGAGCTGGTGATCGAAAGCAACGCCACGCGTGTCGAGCGCGTTATAGTCCGCGGCGGCTTCATCGAGCATGGTTGCGACAGGCTTGTTGTTCCGCTCCCAGAAAGGCCGGAGGTTCTGGTGGAGCAGCTGGATGGCATACCCCTGGGTGTAGCTCACCAGCACGTGGCGCGAGACCGGCTGAGCCTCCACATGGCCCAGCGGCAGCGCTACCGCCAGTACCGGAGCGGACCGGGTGGAGGGGACGGGACCGTCCATCGCGTCACCCTGCGGGAGTGTTCCTGTCTGAGAGAAGGAGCGCGGCGCATCCGCGCTTATGGTGGTAGAAGACGGCTCGTCATCGGGCACGGCAATGTGGAAGTAGCCCCAGTCGATGAGAAGATTGTCTCCCGAGCGATTCAATACGGCTTGGTCCCGTGTGCCGACCGAGAGCACATGCAGCGTGGACGTCTGGTTGCGTGAAAACACCATCTGCTGGCCGTCATAGCTTGCGGCGAGATCTGCGTTTGCTGCCAGGAAAACCGTCACGTCATGCGAGCCGCCGTCGAGCGCGTGCACGGTCCACGTAACGTAACTCACTGGCCGCGAGAGTATATCGAGGTCATCCAGAAACGCCGGCGTGAAGAACACAAGATCCACCTGCACCGCAGATGTACGGAAGCTGTAGCGCGTGTGTGTCGGGGTGACCTCGTGCACCGTCTGTTGCATCGCAGGCACGTTCCCGGGTCTATCTCCCATAATCCGATAAGCCGTACCATCCACACGCACCAGTCCTGTCAGTTGCTGAGGATGACCGGTCCAATGACGCGTCGGAGAAGCGGTCAGGTCATCCGTGTTAGACCAGATGCTGAAGTACGGATTGTGCGTGATGAGCGGCGTGTCGGGAGGGCGCTCCGTCTGTTGCGCGCGGGCGGCCAGGGATAGAAGCAGCAACGTGCAGGCTACAGCAATCGCAGGGTTGCTGAAACCGGGCTCGCGGTGTTTGGATGGCCTCCTGGTCAACCGAAAGCCGTGTTGCACATCCGCGCGCCTGAGTTTGGATAGGCCTTGAAGATGCCCGGAGAGGCGCGAGTCGAGAGATCTGCGAAATACGTTTGGCAAAATGGGCCTCGCTTACGGTTAGACGTGGACTGGACGGCCGGTGTAGTTTACCGCGCGCATTCGGACGCATGCTTGGCGCGCATGTGGGCGCGTGCTGGCGGGCGATATAGAGGTTGTGATCGGGTTCACTTCGCGATCTGGAATTGAATCACCGTAACGCTTGCGTTCGGGAAGGTGTGGCGGAAGGGCTTGCCGGGTTCTGCAGTCTCCGCGGAGGTGACCGGCGCAACGCGGCGTGGATCGATTTCATCATTCTCGGTAAGCAGATTCTGGCCGGTGATGGTGGTTACAGAGACAGGACCGGGAGCGCGCACAATGCCTTGCAAATCGATCTCCGCCGTCTGAGGACGCGTGAGATGCCGGTTGACGCAGGTGAGAACGAGCGAATCCCGGGCCTCGGTTTCAGCCGCGACGCAGTCCAGGTAGGGCGCGCCCTGGATTTCGGGCAGACGCGTGATCCCATGCGCGATCGAGTAAGTCGGACCGTCCGAAGCAAGCTGCAGCAGCCAGTGCGGATGCCGTCGCGCATACTCGCGCAACACCCAATAAGCCGGAGCCCCGTAGACCTGAGCGCGCTTTTTCCAGATGCCGCCGAACTCCATGATGCCGGTCATGTCGGAGACGGAGACAACATCCGCGTTGCGCATCACCATGTTGAGAAAGCCGCCCGCAAAGAGCGCACCTCCCAGATTGGTAAAGTTCGGTCCGGTGTGGTTATTGGAAACCATCAGCCACTCGGTGAAGGCAACCCTGACATTGGGATGCCCCGCCGCAGCCGCCTGCTGCACGATCGCGTGCATCCGGGGCGCGAGTCCCCAGGGAAGCGCCAGCGCGGCCAGGGATGAGAACTCGCTGGAGGCGTGCGGCAGCTCTACCCTGTCATTCACCACGAAGTGGGTCGATAGAAGATCGAACGTGCCTGGCGGATTTGTGAGTTGCCGCGCATTCCAGCCGGTGAAGAAATCCTCATCACCACCCGTGCCAATCAGGCGGGCCGTGGGGTCGACCGCGCGGACAGCACGGCTGGTCGCCAGGGTCACGCCGGCTATGCGTTGCGGCGTTGGGTAGCCGATCTGGAAGTCACCCCAGAGCTCGTTGCCCATCTCCCAAAGCAGGCCCCCTTTACCAGAGTCCCAGTGCTGGTCCACATAGCTGACCCAATCAGCGGCTTCGCTGGGCGTCCCAGTCCCGAGGTTGAGCGCAATCTGTGGCTGTGCATGAGACAGCTTACAGAAGTCAAGAAATTCGCCGGTTCCGAAGGTGTTGTACTCCGGAATGCCCCAGGAGACATTGCGAACCGAGATTCGTTGCTCCTGCGGACCGACACCGTCCTGCCAGCGATACGCTGAGGTGAAGTTGCCACCAAACCGAATCAAAGGCGACTCAAGGTCGCGCGCCATCTTGAGCTCGTCCGGATCCATTCCATCGACCGCATCCGCAGGATCCAGAGAGACATTGTCGATCTGCGCGCGTGCCTCGTCGGTCATGGAGAGAACCAGGTCCACCGGCTCCAGCGGCGCCACCGTTCCCGGCGCAAGGGTCAGGTGGAACGGATACCGGGACCACTGCGCGCTTCCCGCAGTCACAGTATCACTGGCAAGAATCTGGTCGGGCCGATCGTCGCGGCGCAGACTGATCCGGACCTCGGCCGGACCGCGCACGTGCTTCACCAGGAGACTTCCGTTGTACTGCAACTCCCGCTGCACCGGCAGGTAGACGCGCTGCAGCACGCCAGTCTCGGCGCCCGGCAGCGCCATCACGAGGAGCGACTGATCGGAGTTGCCCGCGTCGCCCCGCATTGGGAGGTAGCGATCGCCCTGGCTGCTGTCGAGTGGCTCCCAGGGCAGCGGAAGGCCGAGTTGGGATGCGCGGCGCAGTGAGGGCCGCTCCTGCAGCATCTTGTCGATATTGCCCGCCGACCAAAGACCCGGCTCGAACGATGGGTTCTCCACTACGTCCGCCCACAGACCCCCATAGATCGAGTGACCGATGGGTTCCAGGAAACTTCCGAAGAGCGTCGGCGGCAGAACCTGAGAGGAAGCCGGCTGCGAGATGCGAAGATGCACCAGTTCCACAGGTTGTGTACTGGATTCGGTCAGCTGCGCCCCCATCGCGGGGGCCAGCACAAGTGCTGCCAGGCTTAGGGCCATCGCTCGGAAAGCTTGGTTCGATTTTGCGAATTCAGTCTGGGGATTGGGCATCGAGAGGCACGAGTTGTACACAAGTGAACGCAATTGTAAACGCCTTCCAATCCATTACGCACGCAACGCGCCGCCGGTCGCAAGCTCCCGGGCTCCAATATCGGCCAGCCAATGGCCTGCGTTTCTATCGTAGTCACCCAACTGTAGATCACAAGCCGACAAGCCGGCGCGCATCTGCGAAAATCCACTAATGAGCGCAAATGGAGAGAACCCCCGCCCGGGTGAGTTGATAAACCGGCCCGGGTGGACGGGGGGCCGGCAGACATGGAGCGTGTTGGCCGTTCTGGCGCTCTTCGTCCTTTGCGGCGTGGTGCATTACTGGGATGCGGACGGCGATGACCTGGCTTCGTCTTACGTTGGCTGCCGGTTGATGGCTACCGGAAACGCCACGCATCTCTACAGTTATGATCCCCAGGATTTCGCCAGCGTTGGGCCGGATCCGGCATGGCAGGCGGCCGCCGATTGGGGAGGGTTCGACGGCTATTTGCACCCCTATGTGCAAACGCCGCTGTGGGCCTTTCTGCTACGGCCGATCTGCGGATGGAAGTTTGCAGCCTTCGAACACATCTTCGATGTGGCCACGATGATCTCGTTCGCGGCTTGTCTGCTGCTCGTGGCGCAGAGCTGGGCTCGCGGCCTCTGGAGTTTCTATGCCATCGGAGCCGCCACGCTCTGCCTCTGGCTCTCCGAGCCGTTCCGCTATGCCATGATGCTGATGCAGACCCACATCCTGTTTCTCTTGCTCACGCTGGCAGCCCTCCTGCTGGCCGAGCGCAAGCGGCCGCTCTGGGCGGGTCTGTTGCTGGCCTGCGCCGCAGCCGTGAAGATTACACCCGGAGTCCTGGTGATCTATTGGATATTGAGCCGGCGGTGGAAAGCAGCGGCCAGCACAGTTCTGTGGAGCGGCGCGCTGGCGCTGATGGCGTTGCTGGTCAGCCGCCAGCAGGTGGCGCTTTATCTGCAGGACCTGCACCGGATCTCCCGCGTATTGCTCGTTGCCTTCAACAATCAGTCGTTGGCTGCGTGGTGGATGGGGCGCTACTACCCGGACGAGGTACGAAAATTTCACATGCTGCCCTTACCGGATGCGGTTCGTATCGGGTCCATGTTGCTCATGTTGAGCCTGACCCTCCTGGGCGGCTGGATCGATCGTGGAACTGATGGTGACAGGAAGGCGAGCCCTCCACTGGGAGCGATGATCGCGCTCATAGCGGGAACCGTCTTTGCACCCATTGCGTGGACGCACTACTCGATCGTCCTGATCGCTCCCTTAATGGTGCTTTGCGAGGAGGCGAGGAGAGCGCGCAACTGGTGGATTGCAGGAGCCGTGATCCTGATCTATTCACTGAACGTGCGGCCGTTCGCTTTGAACATGGATGAGGACCTGCCGTACCGCATTTTCATGTTGCGCAGTGAGTTCTACTCGCAGATGCTTTGCCTGGCTGCGCTTATAGCCGTCGCCTGGAACAGACGAAGCGTCGCAAGAACTGTGAATGCCAAGGCACAGATCCCCGTACGCGATACCGAAGCCAGCGCAACCCGCGGCAGCGAGCGTCAGGGCTGAGCACCGGTCGAGCCGGCCGGAACACCGGTAGAAATCTTACGCAGAACGAACTCCTGTATCAGGTCCCCAACAGCCTCGGCTGCCGTCCCCAGCAGCGCCGTATCGATGGTCAACACGGCACCACGATTGGCAGGGGGGTAGTAGATGTTTGAGAGTCCTCCAGCGGCCAGATTGCCCAGGACGTTGGAATAGTTCGGCTGCCACTTACCGTTATCCCCTTTGCAGATGACAACCGTGGAGATGGCGTACAGCGCCCGTTGCCGGATCGTTCCTGTCCCTTTCCAGTAATAGCGTGGATCCTGGTGCAGAATCGAAGGAAGAATGGCGCCGCCGAGCAGGGCGCTGTCGAACCCGTCGACATAGGAAGCCCCAAAGCGCTTGGCGAAACCCTGCGCGCCCTGACCATAGCCTTCATAATCTCTTTGGGCCTGCTCAATGCCTGCACCGACGGCTGCCCCCAGGAAGGAGGCCGGGTCGATCTCCGATCGAATTGCCAATCCGAACTTCTGTTTGGTGGTCAGCGGAGCCGCATTCCAAACATAGCTCGTATAGAAGTTTGGAATGATGCCGAGTACCCGCTGCTTTTCTTGCGCATGGACTTCCTGTTCCGCGACGGTGGTCTGGGAGGCAAACACCTCAACATCCATCGTCGCCGCGACTCGCAACTGAATCTGCGGAATTTCGTAGACTTCGCCGCGATTGAGAACGATGCTGGTCGACTTCCAGGATGCGAATCCTCTCGCCGAAACCTTCACGGTAAACGTACCCGGATCGAGAGTGTCGAAGCTGAAGCTTCCGTCGGACGCTGTCGTGGCGGCACGCTGCGTGCTGGAGTTGTGTGGCTGAAGCGTGGCCTGAGCTCCCGGAACAGCAGCCCCGGTGGAGTCCACCACGATGCCACCGATGCTTGCAGCAGACTGCGGTTCAGGCGTCTCCTGCAAAGGAGCGTCCGGTAAGTTCCTGTCCGCGGTCGCGGAAGCAGACGGGGTCGGTGCGGCTGCTTCCGTTGGCTGGGGAACCGGAAGAGCTTTCTGCGGCCCTGCCGTCTGTGCAGCAACACTCAAAGTCCAGAACAGGCACAGCCAAGAGGCGCACACCTTCA
>CAXUIM010000231.1:0-5111 GCA_964250885.1 uncultured Acidobacteriaceae bacterium
GGGACAACGCCAAGGCAGCCAAGGATCAGGCCAAGGCGGTCAAGAATCAGGACAAGGCGACCGACAATCAGGAGAAGAGTCAGAATCCGCGGTAAGGGCCTTCTTGCTTGCTGCAAAATCAAGTTCAGGTCGGTCTCGGCAGCTACTCAGAACTAGCCAGATAGGTTTTGGTGTAGTCCAGGTAATTGGCGGCGTAGCTCCGGATGAGCTGCAGATCTTCCTCTAGCAAGGAACGCCGAATCCGCCCCGGAACTCCGGCAACCAGGCTGTGCGACGGGATCTGCATTCTCTCCGGGATCACGGCGCCGGCAGCAAGTATTGAGCCGGCGCCAATCCGCGCGCCATTGAGCACGATTGCTCCCATCCCCACCAGGACCTCATCTTCCAGCACGCAACCATGCACCACCGCGCCATGCCCAATGGTGCACATCTCGCCGACCACCACCGGGTACAGGTGGCGCATGCCGTGCAGAACGGCGCAGTCCTGCACATTTGACCGTGCCCCGATCCGGATGGAGTGGACGTCTCCCCGCAGCACAGCGTTCATCCACACGCTGCTCTGAGGGCCGAGTTCCACATCGCCAATCACCTGCGCGGAGGGATCGACGTACACGCCTTCGGCCAGAACCGGCCGGCGTCCGCCAAAGGAACGAATCATGCACCAAGTCTAGAGCCTGTTCCACTACGGGGCAGTTGGTACTGGGCAGTTGGTACTGGGCAGTTGGTACTGGGAAATAGGTACTGGGCAGGCGCCGGGGGGGTATTTTCGCCGCTTCGAGGACCTGGTTCCAGCCGATGTGTGGCGACGCGGCGGCGTTCGTATTCCTGAGGTGGGAGAGCTGAACCGCTTTGGGCGTTAGTTTTTTGTCGCGCAATCCCAATTGGGAGCTATGCTTAAGGGAGCCAATTCGGCGGGCCAGGAGGTGTTTTAGTTTGGCGGAAGTTCGTATCCAAGAAGGCGAGCCTCTTGAGAATGCACTGCGTCGGTTCAAGCGTAAGGTGCAGACGGAAGACATCATCAAGGAGGTCAAGCGCCACTCCTTTTACCTGAAGCCGGGCGAAAAGAAGCGTGTGAAGGAAGCTCTCGCACGCAAACGGAACCGCAAGAAGATTCGCAAGGAACAGGACTGAAGCATTTCTCCTGCAGGTGTTTCGGTGCGCTCCGAGTTACATGCAACTCCTCGATACTCGCATGATCTCTCCGCGGCGCGGCCACAGGAGAAAGGTCTTAAAGTCTCTTGCGGCAGAATCGGTCGATCTCACTTTCCAGAGAACAAGAAAAATTGGTTCTTCGGCAAGAAATAGATTGATCTGTCCACCGCAAGAGACTAGTTTCATCGATAAAGCGATCTACCTCGAATTTCCAGAGTCATCGAGATACCAGTGTTCACGACGTGCTTCGCGGGTTGGCAGGAAAGTTCCGCAAATCCGAAATCGCGACCGCAGCTGGGCTGAACCGGAAGCAACCCGACCAAGGACTCTGCATGCAAGATAATGCAGATCTGAAGCGTGCCGGACACCCGCTACTGGATACCTCCAGGATTTCTGAAGAATAGAGATTGAGGGAGAAGATGCCCCAAAACATCTTCTCCCTCTCAGTCATCGCACAAAAGGCCGTCCTCGATCAGGATTGCCGTACGTCGGGCCCGTTAGGAAAGGTTTCAGGTTGACTTAGTCCAGCCGAGTTACGCTGCAATCCTGGGTGAGTCAGCCATATCCCGCACAATGGGAAGGGCGCAATGCAATTCGTCGATCGGTTTCTGAAGTGCTCCGATTGTGGCAAAGACTTTGTATTCACCGCCGGAGAGCAGATTTTCTTCTTCGACAAGCAATTCAAGAATGACCCGAAACGTTGCAAGCTTTGTCAGGCCAGGCGTGCCGGGCTGGGCAAGCCCGGCAAAACCGGAGCCCTGACCAAGCTTCCGTTCTCCCGCACAGAAACGCGCACGGAGTGCTCGGCCTGTGGAATCGAGACAACGGTACCGTTCAAGCCGACTCAGGGCCGCCCCGTACTCTGCCGCTCCTGCTTTCAACTGAACCGCGTTCCGCCGGCAGTCGCCGCCGTGGCAGCCCTGGAGTCGCCCGTTGCGCAGGCCGCAATTACGGAGACGGCGGCGGAAGCCGCCCTGGCCACTATGTTGACCGGCGGTTCGGCGCCCGCAGCAGCGTCAGCCTCCTCCGCCGCGACCATGGAGTTGATTGCTCAAGTTCCTGCTGCGGCGTTGATGGAACACGATACCGGGACCGCCACGGAACTTGTGGCCAGCAGCGCCGACGCTCCTTCAGCGAGCGCCTTTCGCGCGGACTGAGGATCTCTCCCGCAGGGTCTGGAATTGCCTTTCATGCCTCTCCTTCGTCCGCGGCTTTGCGCCTCCGCGTGCATCCAATGGAGGTCTTGAGCGGAGGAGAGGAACCAGCGATGCCGGAACGGGATGAGTCAGGAAGCGGGCAGGCGTCCAGACAGGCGGCGGAGCCGGAAGTGGAACACGGAGCCGCCGGCTCAGAATCACTGGGCCCACGGAGCGATGGCTTCGCTCACTTTGATCTCGCCACGATGGCCAAGCCGGACAGCTATAAGCTGCTGGCCTCGGTCATTCTGCCGCGCCCCATTGCCTGGGTCGTCTCGCGGGATGCGACCGGGGCGCTGAATGCGGCGCCTTTTTCGTTCTTCAACATCCTCTCCTCGGATCCTCCCCTGGTGGCGATCAGCTTTTCCGCCGCGCCCGATCGGCAGGACAAGGATTCGCTGGCCAATATTCGGGCTCGCCGTGAGTTCGTCGTGAACATGGTGCCGGAAGAGCTGGCGCAGGCAATGAACATCACCGCCACAAACGCTCCCCGAGGTCTCGACGAAACGCAGCTCGCGGGACTCGAACTGGCGCGCTGCACGCTGGTGGACGTTCCCCGCATCGCCCGTTCGCCGGTCGCGCTGGAGTGCCGGCTGTTTGAGACTGTTGAGCCGGGCGGCAGCAGCACGATTGTGCTGGCCCGGATCGTCTATGTGCACGTGCGCCTGTCCGCCTTTGAAGATCTGGACCGGTTGCATATCGATCCCGCGCAGATGCGGTTGATCGGCCGGATGCACGGCGGCGGCGGCTACTGCACCACGCGTGATGTGTTTTACATTGAGCGAAAGAGCTGGCCGCTCAACCGCTGATCGAACATCCGCTTAACGCCTAAGGCAACGAATAGCCCCACCGGGGGCAGGGCTTTGCGTTCGACTTTTCGGGACTGATTCGAGACCTGCTACCACCCAACGGTCAATCTTTGCGCGGGCGCCGCGCGGAGCGGGTTTTGCTATGCCGCCGCGGAGGGCTCTATGGAGACGAACCTGCCGTGTTGTCCGCGGTTCTGAAACTTCACCACGCCATCGATCTTGGCATAAAGCGTATCGTCGGAACCGCGGCCCACATTCTTGCCAGGCTTGAGCGGTGTGCCGCGCTGCCGCACCAGGATAGAGCCGCCGCTCACCGTCTCGCCGCCGAAGCGCTTCACACCGAGCCGTTGCGCGTTGGAGTCGCGCCCATTTTTACTGCTTCCCAAACCTTTTTTGTGTGCCATTGCTGTGCCTCTTTCGCGCCGGAACCGAAGCCCTGCAGGCGCTCATAAAAATAGGGATTGCGATCAAAACTCCCGATACCGGGAACTCTTACTTCGATTCCGCCTTGAAGCTCCTGCCGCCCACCTGGATCTCGTTGATCTTGACCTCGACGAAATCCTGGCGATGCCCCTGCATCTTCTTGTACTGCTTCTTCCGCTTGAAGTGAAAGACCAGGATCTTGTCGCCGCGGCCTTCGCTCACTACCTCGGCCAGCACCTTGGCGCCGCCCAGATCCTGCTCGAACTTACCCTCTTCGCCGCTGACCGCAAGCACTTCCGAAAACTCCAGCGTGCCGTTCTGATGCGCGCTCTTCTCAATCCTCAGCGTGTCCCCGGGAGTCACGCGGTACTGCTTGCCACCGGTCTTGATCACTGCGTACATAGCTTGGAAACCTCTCGGCACGGCGCACACAGGCGCGCTGCTTTTGTAATTGGCTAAACGTCTTGTCAGGAAGCGGCTTACCGTGTCGGCCATGGGATGCGCCGGTCTTGCCGCATCGCGCCCGCCTTGCAGTTCCAGCCTGCGGCGATGACGTCAGACTACGGGGACGTCAGGCTGCATCGCCAAACTATATGAGTTTATCGGGAAAGCAGAGGCCGGTCAATAGGAGTTCCCTCGGCATTATCCGTTCCGTTCTACCTTGCGCACTCCCATAGAGCCTGAGAGCATGACGGAATGAGCCGTTCTCCGAGGAGAAGCGCGCCTTACATGCTCGTCCTGCGTCGTCGATGTTTTACTGCATCCCAAACCATTCATTTGGAATGCGGTTCGCTGGATTGTACTCGTCGTGGCGCCGCTTCTAGCCGTTGCGGAACTTTGGCAGGCTCGCACCCGACCGCCAGACTCAACTGACCCACGAAGAAGTCCCTCAGGAACTCTCTCAAGCCGGCTCCGGGCTGGCCTCGGTCCACCGATATACTGGGTTTTGCTCCGCTCGGTTCCCTCACGCCCCTTTGCCCTCTCCTCCCCAGCGCCGCTTCGCTTTTCGTGCTCCCCGGCGCCTCTTCTGGGTGGGGCTTGCGCTCCGGCTGGCCGCCATCCTGATCGGCCACACTTACCGCATCCACGGCCCCCGAGACCACTTCGGCTTCGCCTGGGAAGCCGGCCGGATCGCACAGTCACTGGCCACCGGACACGGTTATGGCAACCCCTTCAACGGTTCCTCCGGCCCCTCCGCCTGGCTCTCGCCCTTATATCCGCTGCTGATCGCGCTGTCGTTCAAGCTCTTTGGCGTCTATACCCGGGCCGCCGCGCTCTTTCTGATGACCTGCGACAGCCTCTTCTCCGCGGCCATAGCCCCGGCCGTGTACGAGATTGGGGCGCGCTGCTTCGATTCCCGCGGTCTCGCCCGCCGCGCCGCCACCCCCGCCGCACCCGTCGCGCTCTGGGCCGGCTGGCTGTGGGCCGTCTACCCCGCCTTCCTGCAGTACGCCGTGCACTGGCTGTGGGAGATGTCGCTCTCGACGTTCCTGTTCACCTGGGCGCTGGTCCTGGCGCTGCGCCTGCGGCA
>CAXUIM010000231.1:5211-6964 GCA_964250885.1 uncultured Acidobacteriaceae bacterium
GCCCCCAATGCTTCCGGGTCAGCCGTCGAATTCGCGGATGCGAAGCAGCGCGGCTGGCCCGGGTCTGGCTGGCCTCATCTTCGTGCTGATCCTCACGCCCTGGGTAGTGCGCAACGAGCTGGTTCTGCATGCGTTTTTGCCCACGCGCAGCAATGGCGGAGCCGAGCTGTATGAGTCCACGCTGGAGTCCAATGACGCCTTTCCGTGGGGAACGACCCTTCCGCTCTGGCCCGGCGACCCGGAGTTCCAGCGCTTCGTCCGGATGGGCGAGGTTCGCTACTCGAAGGCGCAGGGACAGCAGGCCATGACCCGCTTGCGCGCCCATCCGGCTCGCTTCGCACACTACACGCTGGATCGTTTTCTCTTCTTCTGGGATGGAACACCGCATCCTCCCGAGCCGCACCCCGCGCTCGAGTATCTGCGCCAGCTGAACTACGCCTCCTGGAGTGCGCTGGGCCTGCTGGGCCTGGGCCTGATGCTACGGCAACGCGTTCCGGGAGGCGGGCTCTTTGCCATGGCCTTCCTGATCGTGCCTCTGCCGTATTATGTGATCACCGTGCAGCCCCGCTTTCGCCATCCCATCGAGCCGCTGATCGCCGTGCTCAGCGTCTACCTGATTCGCTCCGCTCAGACCGGCCGGGCCTTCTCGAGACCGCTATGGCGGAGGTGAACCCGGCAGCGACACCGAATCGGGCGGCGGCCAGACCAGAAGTGCTGGTAAGCGGAGGCTCGGGCTTCTTCGGTGGTGTACTGAAGCGCCGCTTGCTGGCCGAAGGGTTTGCCGTCACCAATATCGACCTGCTGCACGATGAAGACACCGACCCGGCCCTGACCAGCATCCAGGGCGACTTGCGCGACGCCGATCTACTGCGGCGGGTGTTTGCCGCGCATCGTTTTCAGGCCGTGTTCCACACCGCGGCGATGCTGGCCCACGACATCCAGGATGAGACGCTGCTCTGGACCTCCAACGTGGACGGAACGCGGCTGCTGGCCGAGGCCGCGCTGGACGCCGGCGTGACCCGGTTCGTCTTCATCTCTACCAACTGCCTCTGGGGGGAAGGCTTCGGCCGCGAGGTTCAGGAGACCGATCCGCCCGCGCCTGTCGAGGTATATGGGCGCTCCAAACTGCAGGCCGAGCGGGAGCTCGAAGCGCTGCGCCAGCGCCGGCCGGAGCTGCAGGTGATGATTCTGCGCTGCCCCACCATCATGGACAGCGGCCGCCTGGGCCTGCTCGCGATTCTGTTCGAATTCATCGAAGACGGGAAAAAGGTCTGGGTGGTCGGCGATGGCGGGAATCGCTATCAGTTTATCTACGCGCAGGACCTGGCCACGGCCTGTCTGTTGTGCCTCGGCTATGAGAAATCCAACCTCTTTCACATCGGGGCCGCGCACGTGCCGACCATGCGCGGACTCTATGAGAGCGTGATCGAGGCTGCGGGCAGCCGCTCCCGCGTGGCCTCGCTGCCCAAGGCCCCCACCCTCGCGTTGATGAAGCTGGCGCATCGACTGCATCTGTCGCCGCTTGGCCCATATCACTACCGGATGATCGCCGAGAGCTTCATCTTCGACACCCAGCGGATCCGCGACGAACTGGGCTGGGAGCCCACGTTGACCAATCAGCAGATGATGTTTCGCGCCTTTGAGTATTACAGTCACAACCGCCGCGCCATCCACGAGAGGACCGGCGCTTCGGCGCACTCCCGGGCAGCGCCCATGGGGATCATCCGTCTGCTCAAGTGGATCTCCTGAACCG
>CAXUIM010000232.1:0-4513 GCA_964250885.1 uncultured Acidobacteriaceae bacterium
GGCCGGCGTAGTTGTAGGAGAGGATGAACCCGGAGATCAGAAAGAAGAAGCTGACAAAGACGTACCCGATATTGATGATGGGGTAGAGCGTTACGGAAGGATACCGCGGCCACGTCAGCCCGGCGGGGGTGAAGTGGAACAGTAGAATCGTCAGCGCCAGCAGCGTCCGCAAGCCGGTCAACGCCGGCAGCGGTGGTTTACGGGCGAGGGCCGCCTGCGGCTGTAACTCGGTCGCCGGTTCTCCGGTGGATGTGGGGGCCGTTGCGTTCATTGAGGGCCAAACCACGCGGGATCAGGTCTCCTGTCATTTTGACGCGGATAGAACGCGCGAGTTCCGCTTTCCTGCAAATTCTTACTGAATGCGTGAAAACCGCGATATGGGACAGGACCTAGAGCATTTTTGCTTTTACCGTGAACTGGAATCAGGCGTGCAGTGTCATTTTTTTCGGGGAAAAACGACGTTGAGGTCGGCGCCTTCGGTCTACACCTAAGAGCTTGTTGAAAATCGGCTTTTGTGGCTTCGCTAGCTTCGCGAAACCCGCTTTGATTGCGGATTTCGTACTTGCCTCGCGGACATCCGAGGTGCTTTTTCAACAAGCTCCTAAAGCAAAAATGCTCTAACGTACGAGTCGTGCTCACCGGTTCCTGTATCCTGCCGCGGTTGCCTTTTCTGTTTCACCGCACCTCCACATGGGTGAAACCCAGCCCCTCCAGCATGGCCGTCACTGTGGCGCGCGCATTCTTGGTGGCTGCATCCAGTATTCCATCGCTGAGCGCCGCCTGCTGCAGGTCGTTCTGCGCCTTCAGGCGGGTCTCCGTCTCCAGGTTCGGATCGGCGCGGACGAAGAGTCCGGTATCGCGCGCGTATACCCGCGATTTGGCTTCATTGATCGCGGTCAGGAAGATCTGCGACGGGGGCAGCGTCAGGCGAATGGAGCGTCCGTCTCCGCCTTCGGTGATCTCCACGCTATCCGGCTTCAAGTTGTTCAGATCAATCCCCGCGATGCTCTGTCCATGCACAATCATCAGTAGCCTGTCGCCGGCCAGCGCGTCGGGCAGTATGGGATTAGACTCATCGCTCTCGACCACGGTATCGAGCGAGTAGACAACAGTCTCCAGCCGGCTGAGCCGCTGAATTTTCTCGACCACCTCAGGCGCGGATACGACGTTCAACGGCCGGCCCGTGATCATGGCGGCCAGCTTTCCGGCAAAGCCGGAGCGCGCGTGGTGGACGAAGAAACCCAGAGCCACTGCGCCCAGCGCGAGAGCCAGAACCACACCGTAGATGGGGCCCGAACCCCGCTGTCGTCCGTAGGTGTACTGAACCGTCATCGCGTCCCCGCTTAGGCCTCTACCTCGGCGCAGGTGAGGCTCTGCAACCGCCGCTGCTCCCGATTGGTGTAACTCGCCTTAACAAAATCCCGGAACAGAGGGTGCGGCTCCAGCGGCTTCGACTTGAACTCCGGGTGGAACTGGCAGCCCAGGAAAAATGGATGACCGGGAATCTCCACGATCTCGACATAGGTCGCATCGGGAGTGGTTCCGGTGAGACGCAAGCCCGCGCCCGTGAGCACCGCTTCATACTCACGATTGAACTCGTAGCGATGCCGGTGCCGCTCGCTGATCGCATTGGTTCCGTACGCTTTGGCGGCCAGCGAGTCCGGCTCCATCACACACTCCCACGCGCCCAGCCGCATGGTTCCGCCCATCTCCTCCACGCCGATCAGCTCGCGCAGCTTATAGATGATGCGGTGCGGCGTTGCGGGGTCGAACTCACCACTGTTGGCCCGGGCCAGGCCGCACACATTGCGCGCATATTCGATGCAGGCCGTCTGCATGCCCAGGCATATGCCGAAGTACGGAACCTTCTGCTCACGCGCATAGCGGATCGCGTTCAACATGCCCTCGATGCCGCGCTTGCCAAATCCGCCCGGGACGAGAATTCCATCGAAGTCGTGGAGCTGCGACTCGTAGTCGTCCACCTCCAGCCCCTCGGCCTCGAGCCAGGTCACCTTGAGCTTCAGATTTAGATCGAGGGCACCGTGTACCAGCGCCTCTTTGAGCGATTTGTAACTGTCCTCATACTCCACGTACTTGCCCACGATCCCGATCTCGACCTCGTCCCTGGGGTGATACGCGCGCTGCACCAGGTCAACCCAGCGCGACATGTCCGGCGTCTTGCTCTCCATGCGCAGGTACTTCATCGCCAGGGTATCCACGCCCTCCGCGGCAAGATTCAGAGGAACCTCATAGATGGAGGGAACGTCGCGCGCCACCACCACCGCGGCCTCCTCCACGTTGCAGAACGCGGCGATCTTGGATCGCATCTCGCGTGGCACCTGGCGGTCGGCGCGGCAAAGCAGGATGTCGGGCTGAATCCCAATGCTCAACATCTCCTTGACCGAGTGCTGGGTGGGCTTGGTCTTCAGCTCCTGGGCCGCGGCGATCCAGGGAATCAGCGTTACATGTACGAAGCAGGTGTTGTCGCGGCCCAGTTCCTGACGCATCTGGCGGATGGCCTCTAGGAAGGGCAGCGACTCGATATCGCCCACCGTTCCGCCAATTTCGACGATCGCCACATTGCAGTCCGCCGCCACCTTGCGCATCGCCTGCTTGATCTCGTTGGTCACATGGGGAATGACCTGTACCGTCTTACCCAGATAATCGCCGCGCCGTTCTTTGGTGATGATCTGCTCGTAGATTCTTCCGGTGGTCAGGTTATTGTCACGGGACAGCTTGGCATGGGTGAACCGCTCGTAGTGGCCCAGATCGAGGTCGGTCTCCGCTCCATCGTCGGTAACGAAGACTTCGCCGTGCTGGAACGGGCTCATCGTGCCCGGGTCCACGTTCAGGTACGGGTCGAACTTCATCAGGTTCACGCGCAGGCCGCGCGCCTCCAGCAGGCAGCCGATTGAGGCGGCCGCAAGGCCCTTGCCCAACGACGACACCACTCCACCGGTCACAAAGATGTACTTTGCCGACATGGCCGCGACCTCTTCAATTGTGAGTTTGGGTTGTGCCTGGTGTGCACGTCCAAGTATATCCCAGCTGCTGTGGAGATGCGCTGCGGTACGCCCCTTGAGCGCAGCCGTTCCCTCTCTCTACGCAAGCGGATTCTGCTGTTACCCCGGAACGAAGGCGTGCGAGCGAGCGCCGTCTCCATTCGGGAGAGCGGCCGTCAGATGGTGTACTTCGCTGTACGCCGGCAGCTGTACGCCTGAAGAACGATGCTCTATGCTCACGGCATGGGCTTGGCCGCGCTCACTCTCGAACTGGAACGCCGCGCCTACACCGCACTCCGGGTGCTTGCCGATAGCAGGCAGGCGCGCCGCGCCGCCCGCTCCGGCGCCAAGCCAATGCCCCAGCACCTGCGCACCGGCGAGCGCGGTGAAGATGCTGCCTTCTTTCACCTGTGCGAGCTTGGCTACACGGTCGTGGCGCGCCGCTGGCGGGCCGAGCGCCTGGCCGGCGATCTCGACCTGGTTGCCTGGGACGGCGATACCCTGGTGATCTTCGAAATCAAGACCCGCACGGCGCGCGACCTGGCCCCGGCCGAGGCCGAGGTGGACCTGTACAAGCAGCAGACCCTGCGCCGCATGGCGGCAGCCTACCTTGGCCAGCTGCCGGAGCCCTTCCGCGCCGGTGTTCCCCTGCGCTTCGATGTGCTTTCGGTGTATCTGCTGCGCGACCCGAAAGCCGCTGCAGGCTCCTCCGCGGACGCCGGGAACGAACCGGCCCAGGCGCGGTTCGAGCACTTTTGCAATGCCTTCCCGGTGACCGCGCCGGCCGCGCGCCGCTGGCGTTGAGCTCCCACTCCCAGGCGCCGCAAGCGCCCCTCGCCGGCACTGGCGTGACATCCGAAACCGGGTTCGCCGGTGTCTAATACACTCAAGCAGCGCCGCCACTCAGATAGCGCCGCGAAACACCCGAACGCCGCGATGAGGAATTGAACCGATGAGCCTGATGGATGCACCCGCCTATGATCCTGCCCGTGACAACCGCAATCGCAACATCATCATTGGTATCGTCGTCTTCATCGTTCTTCTGGCGCTGCTCAGCTTCGCGGGCTTCGTGCTCGGCCACGGCTGGCTGTTCACCAATCTTGGCTACGAGCACCGGGTCAACGACTTCTTCAACGCGCTGCAGGATAAGAATTATGCCAAGGCGTACGGCATCTACAACAACGATCCCGACTGGCAGCAACACTCGCAGAAGTACACCGACTATCCGCTGCCCCGCTTCACCCAGGACTGGACCACGGACAGCCCGGTCCACGGCGCCATCACAGAACATCATGTCGATATCTCGAAGGTGGATGGAACCGGCGCCTTTGGCACAGGGGTCATCGTGGCGGTGCGGGTGAATGGGGACAACAAGGTCTTCATGTATGTCAACCGCAAGGACAAGACCATGACCTGGCCGGCTCCGCACATGCTCGAATACTAAGCCTGGAACACTGGGGAGCTTCGATCACTACCTGGGTACGTTGAACGGGGTTCGCGGATTCAACGAT
>CAXUIM010000232.1:4613-6960 GCA_964250885.1 uncultured Acidobacteriaceae bacterium
CGCCAACTGGTACGACTTCATCATCACGGTGGAGGGCGACTCCACGTTTCAGCAGCAGCTTGCCGGACATCTGGAGACCGGCCAGCCCAGCACCACGGACCCGGCGATCGGATGACGCTGGAGCCCACTCAGGCGACGGCACACCGGCGGCGTGAAAGCGCTGCTGGTGCGCCGTCTGTCCAAGCTTAGAAATAGCGCATTTCTTCCAGATCGGATATCAGTCCGGGGCCAGCCGGATGCCATCCCAATCGTTCCTGTGTTTGCGCGCTGGAAGCTGGCATGTCGAGACCCATGAACGCCCCGAGAAATCCGAAATGAGCGGGCGCCTCCTCCGAAGACACGCTGACTGCCGGCGCCTTCAGGCCTCGTCCAATGGCTTCAGCAATCTCCCGAACCGGTACACCCTCTTCTGCGACCGCGTGGTACCGGTTGCCCGGTTCCCCTTTCTCGAATGCCAGCCGATACAGGCGGGCCGCGTCGAGCACGTGCACCGCCGGCCAGCGGTTCAGTCCGTCACCCACGTATGCCGAGACACCCTTCGAACGCGCAAGCTGGACCAGGGGAGTGATCAAGCCCTGCTTGACCGGGTCATGGACCTGGGGGAGGCGCACCACCGACACATTCACACCGCGGTTGGCCACGGACACACCGGCCAGTTCCGAAGCTTTCCGGGGATTCGGGTGGTTGGGATTGAAGTTGTCTTCGGTCGCAGGTTGGCCGGGCGCAACGCTCCCCATGCCAGTCCCGGAGGTGATGATCAACGGGCGGTCCGATCCGGTCAGCGCGTCGCCGAGCGCCTCGATGGCGCGCCTGTCCTTCTCGCAATTGGCCACGAAGTTCGAGAAGTCGTGGTCGAAGGCGGTATGGATCACGCCGTCCGCCATCGCCGCTCCGCCGCGCAGGCTTTCCAGGTCTTCGAGATCGCCCCGATGGACCTCGGCTCCAGCGGCGATGAGAGACTGAGCGCCCGCGTCCGAACGCGTCAATCCGAGTACCTGATGGCCCGCGTTGATGAGTTCCGGAACAATGGCTGAACCAATAAAGCCGGTAGCGCCGGTGAGAAATATACGCATGGTGAATTCTCCTTTATTTCGGTTGCGGGATCTTCGCGAAGGGCTTGACCCGCTGGGTTAGTCGTCCTGGCCGTTGCGATATCGCATTTGCGCCCTATCTTTAGCTAGATTCGGCTCAGGACTCACACGATCTATACTGGAAGTCCGCAATTCTGGTTCCATCGTCCGGAGGCTGCATGGACCCGCTCTCAGATGTGTTGTCGCTGCTCAAACCGCGGAGCTACGTATCCGGCCGCTTCGGGGTGGAGGGCGACATCGCGATCCATTGGCCGAAACATTCGGGCATCAAGTGCTACGCCGTGCTCTCCGGCCAATGCTGGCTCTCCGTGGAAGGCGTTCCCGATGCGGTGCTGCTCACCGCCGGGGACTGTTTCCTCTTGCCGCGTGGGTTGCCTTTCTGTCTCTCGACCGATCTGTCCCTGACCCCCGTCGACTTCGACACGCTTCGCTCCACGTGGCGATCGGCTGGAGCCGTCTCCAACAATGAAGTCGGGGGTCGCTACATTGCCGGCGGTCACTTCATCCTGACCGGCCCCCACGCCGACATTCTGCTGAAGTCTCTGCCGCCCATTGTGCACATCCGGAAGGAGTCGGATAAGGAGGCGATGCGATGGTCGCTGGAGCGCATGAAGGAGGAGTTGCGCGATCCGCGGCCGGGCGGCTCTTTGATCGCGCAGCAACTCGCTTACATGATGCTGGTGCAAGCTCTCCGGCTGCACCTTGCGGATGGAGCGAAAGGGGGCGTCGGCTGGCTCTTCGCCCTGGCGGATAAACAGATGAGCGCCGCAATCACCTGCATGCACGATGATCCAGGACATCCCTGGACCCTACACAAACTGGCGGAGCGCGTCGGTATGTCGCGATCGATCTTTGCCCTGAGATTCAAGGAGACAGTTGGGACCACACCCATGGAGTACCTGACCCGTTGGCGAATGCTGCTGGCCGGCGACAGGCTGAAAAATTCAGACGATTGTATCTCCGCCATCGCCTTGTCGCTCGGCTACGAATCCGAAAGCGCCTTCGGTAAAGCCTTCAGAAGGGTCATGGGGTGCTCACCCAGGCAGCACAGCCGCGGCAGCAACCCGGCGCCGCGTTCTCTAGCCGCCAGTGAACCGGGCTACGCCCGTCAGATGGAACTGGCCAGAGCCCGGTAGAGCATTTCTGTCGCAAGAACTACGATAGCTGCCCATAGCGCTCTTCTCATCTCTCATCCGCCCACGGCGGCTGCAGCTGCTCTGTCTTTCCGTTCCTCCGTGTTCCATTCCTCCTGCTTC
>CAXUIM010000233.1:0-6937 GCA_964250885.1 uncultured Acidobacteriaceae bacterium
CAATCGACTCAAGACGTACGTGGAGCTTCGGGAAGTCGAAGCAACCGTTGCACATCATCCAAGCACCTCCGTCATTGACGGTGCTGCGGCGCGCTTGTTTTTTTAGACTGCGGGCTCTGATGAGACCTCCGGCCCTAGCGGCCGCAGCCTGGGCTACGCTGGCTCACTCTGCGGCTGAAGCGCAGAAGTGTCTCGACCCGTCAGTTGCCATTCTTCCAGGAGGCAATCCGGTGATGCATCTCAAGAAAGTATTCGTTGCATTCTTCGTCTCATGCATGATCCTGGCGTTTACGGGACCAGCGAGCGCCCAGCAGACCCTGGGTGGAATCACAGGGACGGTGCTGGATCCTTCGGGCGGCGCCATCCCGGAGGTCGCCGTACAGGCTGTCTCTGATCAGACCAAGCTCGCCCGCACGGTGCGGAGCAACGCGCAGGGCACCTACTCGCTGGTCGACCTGCCCATCGGCACCTACACTCTGACCTTCACCCGCGATGGCTTCTCTACCGAACGCATCCCGGGCATCGTGGTGCAGGCGGACCGCACGGTGACTCTACCGGCTCAATTGGCGCTGGGTACGGTGACGCAGTCGGTCACGGTGGAGGTCAATCCTCTGCTCAACGCGGTCGACACGACCAACGGCTATGTGCTCGATAAGCAGCAGATTGAATCCATTCCCCTGCCCACCGGCAGCTTCACGGGGCTGGCCATCCTTACGCCCGGAGTGAACGCCGAGCTCTCCGGAGGCACCGGCGCCAACTCCGGCCTGGGCAACCTGCCCATCTGGGCCAACGGCCAGCGTGACACCAGCAACAGCTTCTCTCTCAACGGTGTGGATGGCAGCAGTCTTTTCAATGGAAAGAGCACCAGCGAGGTGGATTCGGCCCGCGTGATCAACAGCACCGGACTTTCCACCAGCATGGCGGCGGGCGGGGTCATTCAGTCGGCCGCATCAATTTACCTGTCGATTGGAAACGCCATCCCCACACCCGCGCCGGAGACCCTTCAGGAGGTTCGGGTCAACGCGTCCATGTACGACGCGCAGCAGGGCTCCACATCGGGCGCTCACATTGACATGAGCACGTCATCCGGAACCAACGAGTATCACGGGACCTTGTACGGCCGCCGGGGAACGAACTGGATCAACGCCGCTCCCTTCTTCTTCAAGAATGATCCCGATATCCCGGATAATCTGAAAAATCCCCAACTGCACCGCTACGTCGCCGGCGGCACGTTTGGCGGCCCCATCATCAAGAACAAGCTGTTCGGCTTCCTGGCCTATCAGCATCTGCATGTCTCCGATCAGGAGATTGGCGACAACTTCCTGGACGTACCGGTCGGCCTCAGCGACACCACCCGCAGCGCCGCAGGTCTGGCTTCCATCACGAACGCGCAGTTCGGAACCAGCCTTACGGGAAGCAACATCGACCCGCAGGTGGCCCTGGCGCTGTTCAACTCGCCATCCCTTCCGGGGGAGCCCGGGAAGTGGTTGATCCCGAACGACACCGGATCGGCATCGCTGTCCGCGACGCATCCCTACGATGCTTTCCTGCCCGGAACCGGCCGCTTCACCGCCGATCTGGCCGTCGCCGATCTGGACTACAACGTTTCCTCCAAAGACACCCTGGCCCTGAAGTACTTCTATCAGCACGACCCCACCATCGCGCCCTACGCCTACTCCAGTGTTCCCGGCTTCACCGAGCACCTCGACTCCGGCGCGCAGGTCTTTTCGATCAGCAACACGTACCTGGTCAAGACCAACCTCAGCACCCAGGAGACGGTTGGTTTTCTGCGTGAGAAGACCTACGGGGATAACCAGCAGCCCTTCACGCCGCAGGCCATTCCGGGCGGCTCCGCCGGAACCGCTTCAATCAACACCTTCGGCTCCACGTATTTTCCTGGAGTTTCGATCGTGGATGTGCTCGGCAATGCAGCCAGCGCCGCAGGGTTGTCCTCAACGGGCATCCTGAACATCGGTCCGAATGCCGAGGGTCAGAGCGCCAACACCGGTGCGTTCCAGAACCGCATCGAGCCCTCCGCCAACGCCGTCTGGACGCTGGGCAAGCATAGCGTCAGCTTCGGCGGCACGTACAACTACACGCAGCTGAACACCATCGATCGGCGCACCGGCACGGGAACGGTCGCGACGGACGACTTCAGCCAATTCGCTCAAGGCCTGGTCACGCCGGGCGGCTCCGACAGCCAGTTCTACGTCAGCACGTTCCTGCAAGGCGACGCGAGCCGCTACTACCGCGCCAACCAGGTGGGGCTCTACCTGCAGGATAAATTCCAGGTTCTACCGAACCTCAGCCTCACGGCCGGGGTGCGTTATGACTGGGATGGCGGCCTCACCGAGAAGTACGGCCGCATCTTCAACTTCGACCCCTCGCTCTACAACTACAGCGCCAGCGCGGACACCATCGTGAATCCGGGCCTGATCATCGCCGGCAACAACGCCAACGGCACCGCTGGTGTGAGCCCAACCACCCTGACCGGCCGCCAGTGGGGCATAGGTCCGCGCCTGGGCGCGGCATGGCAGCCAGACATGTTTCATAACAAGGTGGTGGTGCGCGCCGGCACCGGTATGTACTACGACCGCGGTGAGTTGTTCAGCTACTTCTCGCCCGGCTACGCCATCGGCACCGTCACCGGCGGTCCCTTCGGCGTGAACCAGCAGTTGCCGTTTGTTACCGCCCAGACCTGCCTCAACACGCCCGCGGGCGCAGCCGGCGAAACTTTCTACGAAGGCTACCTGCCCACCTGCGGAGGAACCCCCGCTACGGGCAACCTGGAAAATCCCTACACCGACACCGAGAATCCCGCCCCCGTCAGCCCGAAAGCGTCCGACCTCAGCAGCTATCTGCCCAACGCGTACAGTATCACCAACTATGGGACGGGGACCCCAGGCCTCACCAACAACGGTCAGCCCGTCTCCCTGGGTGTATACGATCGCGGGAACAAGCTGCCCTACACCATCAACTACACCCTGGATCTGCAATGGCAGCCGCGCAACGATCTCGCCATCGAGCTGGGCTACGTGGGCAACGTGGGGCGGCACCAGGTCATTCCCGTTCCGTTCAATCAGCCCAACATCGCCTCGCCCTCCAGCCCTACCCTGAGCGGTGGCCCCTATCAGCAGAACTACTCCTATGGCTACACCGTGGGCGGAGCCACGCTGCCCGATGGCACGCCCTACATGGCGAACTTTGAAGGTGGCAACGTGGATCTCCGCGTGCCCTACATCGGCTACGCCTCGGAGTCCATCGATTACAAGGCCGCCGGCATCGATGCCTACAACGCACTGCAGGCCCACGTCGATAAGCGCATGGGCCATGGCGTTCAGGTCGGGTTCTCCTACACCTTCTCGCATGCTCTGGACGAGCAGAGCGGCCTGGGCCTCTTCTACAACGGAAACAATCCGCTGGATCTCCGCGACGGCTACGCTTCGGCCGACTTCGATCGCACTCACGTCATCAACTTCAACTACATCTTTCAGCTTCCCGACCTGGCCAACAGGCACAGCCTGGCCGGCGACTTCGTGGACGGGTGGTCCCTGGTGGGTCTGACGGTGCTGCAGAGCGGCCAGCCCTACAGTGTCATTGACTACTCCGGCGCGGTGGGCAGCGTCTACTACAGCACCAACAACGGCATCACCAATCCCATCGTTCCCCTGGCCGCGGGCTGCACGCCCAAGAGCGCCCTGACCGGGAAGTCCGGGGCCTTTGGCGACTACGCCCTGAAGGCCAACTGCTTCACCCTGCCGCTGCTGGCCGCGGGCGGCCTCAATGGCGCCATTCCCACCAGCGACCCCTTCGAAACAGGGTTCACCAGCCGTCAGCGCAACATCTTCCGCCAGGATTTCCAGAAGCGCGCGGATGCGTCTCTGGTCAAAGTGACCAACTTCACCGAGCGCTATGCCTTGAAATACACCTTCGACGTCTTCAACCTGACCAACACCTCCAGCTTCGATGTCCCGGGCAACGAGGTATCCCAGAACGAGTACTACAACTCGTTCCCCACGGCCGGGACGACGCCGCTGCCCACCGGTTGCAGCGCCTCCGGAACCCAGACCAACACCAGCTTCTACAATTGCCCGTACGGGTTGGGTGTGGTCACCCATACCATCGGCGCACCGCGCCAGATCCAGATGTCGCTGCAGTTCGTTTTCTAGGAGCTTGTTGAAAAAGCACCTCGGAGGTCCGCGAGGCAAGTACGAAACCCGCAATCAAAGCGGGTTTCGCGAAGCTAGCGAAGCCACAAAAGCCAATTTTCAACAAGCTCCTAGGATCTCTTCGGCGGGTTTCGAGGCCGGCTCGCCGGCGCAAATGGCTCAACCGTGCCGGTCACTGGCCCGATTCGGCTTTCATTGCCGGATCAGCGCTCTTGCCGCCAAGCGGGTGCTTTAGAGCGGTGTTGCGCACATTGCGCCCAATTTGAAGGGGCCGAATGTCGTTTTGCCTGGGAAAACGGCGTTTGGGGCTTGAGCCCTGGGTACAGCTACAGCAATACGGCTCTGAGCCCGGCCGTCCCGTGAGGGCCTGGCGGAGCCTAGCCGCTAATCGCGCAGTAGCGGCGATTAGCGCGAGCCTTCCCCATTCCGGTAAAGTCATATTGAATGGGTATTCACCGTTCGTGGAGACTCCCGCATGTGGATTGTCCGGCTGGCGCTCAATCGGCCTTACACTTTCATCGTTCTCTCGATCCTGATTCTGATCGCCGCGCCCGTGCTCATCATGCGCACGCCGACGGATATCTTTCCTAACATCAACATTCCGGTGGTCTCGATTGCCTGGCAGTACACCGGTTTGAACGCGGAAGAGCTGAGCGGCCGCCTCACCACGCCGTATGAAAAGGCGCTCACCACGCTGGTGGATAACATTCAGCACATCGAGTCCAGCACCATCGACGGAGAGGCCATCATCAAGGTGTACCTGCAGCCGAACGCCTCGCTCGACACGGCGAACGCGCAGGTCTCCGCCGCCTCCGAATTCATGCTGCGGTCGTTGCCGCCGGGCATTCTGCCACCCCAGATCATCAACTTCTCCGCCTCCAGCGTACCCATCCTGCAGCTGGGGCTCTCCGGTCAGGGTCTCTCCGAGCAGCAGCTGAACGACTACGGTCTCAACTTCATCCGCCCGCAACTGGTGACTGTGCCGGGCGCGGTGATCCCCAACGTGTACGGCGGCAAGCAGCGGTCGATCATGGTGAACCTCAACCCCAAGCGGATGCAGGCCGAGGGCCTCTCGCCGACGGATATTCTCAACGCCATGAGCGCGCAAAACGTGGTGGAACCCAGCGGCACCGCGAAGATTGGGTCGGCCGAGTACGACGTCAGGCTGAACAGCACCCCCACCACCGTCCAGGGACTGGCAAACCTTCCGCTCAAACAGGTGGACGGGGCCACGGTCTATGTCAAAGATGTCGCCAGCGTGACCGACGGCAGCATACCGCAGACCAACATCGTCCGGCAGGACGGTCACCGCGGCGTTCTGATCACGGTGCTCAAGTCCGGCGCCTCGTCCACCCTGAGCGTCGTCCAGGGAATCCTGGGTCTTCTGCCCCGCATCAAGTCGACGCTTCCAACGCAGCTCAAGATTACGCCCATCGGCAACCAGGCCATCTTCGTGCGCGCGTCAATCAATGGCGTGCTGCGCGAGGGCGTGATTGCCGCCTGCCTCACCGGTCTGATGATCCTGCTGTTCCTGGGCTCCTGGCGATCGACCTTGATCATCGCGGTCTCCATCCCGCTCTCGATCCTGACCTCAATCATTATCCTGAGTTTTCTGGGAGAAACGATCAACATCATGACCCTGGGTGGCCTGGCGCTGGCCGTGGGTATCCTGGTGGACGACGCCACGGTCGAGATTGAAAACACCAATCGATACCTGGAAGAAGGCCATCAGCTTCGAGAGGCGATTCTCGAGGGCGCCGCCCAGATTGCCGTGCCCGCGCTGGTCTCCACGCTCTCGATCTGCATTGTGTTTCTGCCGATGTTCTTTCTGACCGGCGTGTCGCGCTATCTCTTTGTCCCGCTGGCCGAAGCGGTTGTGTTCGCCATGCTCGCCTCCTACTTCTTCTCGCGCACCCTGGTGCCGACCATGGCGATGTACCTGCTCAAACCGGTCGATCACCATGCGCCGCTGTCGCGGAATCCGTTCGCTCGCTTCCAGCGCGGCTTTGAAGTGCGCTTTGAGCGGGTACGCGCGGCCTATAGCAGCCTGCTCGAGCGGCTCGTCACCCGGCGCAAGGTCTTCCTGCCGACCTTTCTGCTGGTTTGCTGCGTTGTGCTTCTGCTGATCCCGGTCCTGGGCCAGAACTTCTTTCCGGCAACCGACAACGGTTCCTTCATCCTGCACGTGCGAGCGAAGACCGGAACCCGCATCGAGGAGACCGCCCGGCTCTGCGATCTGGTCGAGCAGTCCATCCGTTCCATCATTCCGCAGAAGCAGATGGACAACGTCCTCGACAACATCGGCCTGCCGTACTCCACGTTGAACACACAGCACGCGACCAGCGGTCTGTTCGGCGCGGCCGATGCGGATATCCTGGTGTCGCTGAAGGAAGACCACACACCCACCGCGGACTTCGTCCGCACGTTGCGGGAGCGCCTTCCGCGCGAATTTCCGGGCACCGTCTTCTACTTTTTGCCCTCCGACATCGTGACCCAGATTCTGAACTTCGGCCTGCCGGCTCCGATCGATATCGAGATCGACGGTACGGACGCGGCCGGCAATCGGCGCGTGGCGGACCACATGCTGAGCCAACTGCGGAGCATCCCCGGCCTGGTCGATCTGCGCCTGCAGCAGCCCGACAACTATCCGGTACTGAACATCGATGTCGACCGCACCAAGGCCCTGCAGGGGGGATATACCCTGCAGGATGTGGGGTCCTCGGCGCTCAACATTCTTTCCGGTTCCACGCAGCTCACGCCCCAGTTCT
>CAXUIM010000234.1:0-6887 GCA_964250885.1 uncultured Acidobacteriaceae bacterium
GCCTCGCCCACCTGGAACCCCAAGACGGGAGCGCAGATCGCCTGGTCCCACGGCGGCTCCAGCACCATTCCGCAGATCTACATCATGGACTCCGATGGGTCGAACGTGCAGCGCATGACCGACGGCGGTTATGCCACCTCGCCCTCCTGGTCCCCCAACGGCCAGTTCCTGGCCTTCGCCTGGGACCGGAAGTACGGTCCCGGCGCTCCCGGCGGCCAGGACATCTACGTGATGGAGATCGCCACCAAGAAGTGGATCCAGCTCACCCACGATATGGGGCGCTGCGACTTCCCGGTCTGGTCGCCCGACGGCCGTCACGTCGCCTTCTCCAACTCGCCTGATGGCCGCGAAGCCCATAATCGAATCATGACCATGCTCGCCGACGGTACCGCAAAACATCCTCTGACCGGCGCCGGAGCAGACATGCCCAACTGGAGCTGGAAGTAACGTACCTCGGAATTGTCGTGTTGCGATACAATCGAGTCGCACATTTACGCTTGTATTTAATCAGGTGATACCGCATCGTTGGATTCGCAGGAGAAAGAGCCTCATGATGTTATTGAAACGAAAGATCTGGACCGGGGCCGCGATGACGGCGGCCCTCGCACTGGTTGCCGTTACCGGCTGCCATAAAAAGACCGCTGCTCCACCGCCCTCGGCCATGGCGCCCGGGAACACCGGCACGCCGCCCACGGCAACCATCAGTGCCGACCCGGCGGCTATCGATCTGGGGCAGTCGGTGGTTTTGAACTGGCGCACAACCAACGCGACCAGCGCCAGCATTGACGGCATCGGCAATGTCCCGGTGAACGGCACGCAGACCGTCTCACCCTCCAGCTCCACCAACTTCCATCTGGTGGCAACCGGCGACGGCGGCGCCACGGATGCCAACGTCCGCGTGACGGTTCGCGTTCCCGAGGCGCCCAACACACCCAACACGAACACCGGTGAGATGGGCAGCGATGCGGCATTCCATGCGGCGGTGCAGGATCTGTTCTTCGACTACGACAGCGATGAACTGAGGCCCGACGCGCAGACGTCCGTTGCCGCTGCCGCCACCTACCTCAATGCGCATCCTGGGATCAAAATCCTGATCGCGGGCTACTGTGACGATCGCGGCTCAGCCGAGTACAACATCACCCTCGGCCAGAACCGCGCCGATGCCGCCAAGAGAGCCCTGATGGCGGCCGGGGTCACCCCAGACCGTGTTCGCACGGTCAGCTACGGCAAGGAGAAGCAGTTCTGCACCGAAGAGACCGAAAGCTGCTGGCAGCAGAATCGCCGCGACCAGTTCAGCATCGACCGGTAGAGAGCAAGCCCGGTGCGGATAGGGCCGCGCGCCACGCCAGACGGCGAGGGTGCGCGGCCTCTTTCTTGCCGTACAGCAATTCAGGGTTGCCGTACCCCGGCGCCGCTCACCTCAAGTCGCGATTCCTGAGGAAGCCACCTTGCACACTTTTCCCGAGGGCACGGTTATCCTGTTATTGCTCTAGAGTCGCAGGGGGAGCCTTTCTCCTGCGGGTGCAGCGAGGAGCTTCGGATGGCATGGCCGTTTCCCCTCAACGAAAACGGTGCTGGCATCCTCATCCGCTGTACAGCAACAGGAGCAGTAAGGAGTTTCGCCTATGGTTCGTTCCCGTCTTCTCCGTTTCGCCGCGACGCCGATTCTCTTCGCCGCTCTGGCCGATCTTCCCGCCCACGCCGCCAATAAAGACATGATTCAGCTGCAGACCCAGGTCCAGCAGCTGCAGGACGCCCTGGCTCGCCTCCAGCAGACCAACGATGAGAGCATGGGCGTGCTCAAGGACCTGGTCCAGCAGACCGCTGACTCGGTCAACAAGATGTCGATCGCGGTCAACGGCATGCAGTTGAAGATGCAGAACCAGCAGGACGCCGCCGACAAGCGCACGGACCAGATCTCCGGCCAGATCCAGTCACTCAACGACTCCATGGACGAGCTGAAGGCACGCCTCGACCGCGTGCAAAAGGCGCTTACCGATGTTCAGGGCCAGGAGCAGACCACCAACGCGGCCCTCACCAATATGACGCCGGCCACCGGCAGCGCCATTCCGGCCACCGCGGGCACACCGGGCAATGCCGGTGCGGCCGGTGGCGGCGCGAATCCCGCGCCCCCCAGCCCTGAGTCGACCGTGCCGCCTCCGGCCGATGCGGGTGGACCGCCAATCGCAAGCGGCGCGCCAGCCTCGGGCGACATGTACAGCGCGGCGTATAGCGATTACATCGCCGGCAAATACCCGTTGGCCTTGTCCGAGTTCGGTGCGCTGATCAAGGCTCATCCGGACGACAATCTCTCCGGCAACGCCTACTTCTATCTGGGCGAGATCGACATGCGCACCGACAAGCCGGCGGCCGCCGTCAAGAACTACGACCACGTCTTGGAGCAGTATCCGGACAACGCGAAGATTCCGGCCGCGCACCTGCACAAGGGCCAGGCTCTGATCGCGATGCATGAGAACGACGCCGGCATACGCGAACTCCGCGCGCTGATTCAGCGCTTCCCCGTCTCGCCCGAGGCCTCACAGGCGCGCAGCAAGCTCAGCGCCATGGGCGTCACCAGCCACGCACGGGGATAGAGCCCTGTCAGGGTTGCTTTACCCTCACACGATCTTGCTGCCATTCCACCGCACCGGCCGCTTCTCAAAGTACGAAGCATTCGCCATGTGGCACGCCCCCGCGGCATGTTGCCCAAACACCACATCCTCCACCACCGGCTGGCGCGTGCGCACGGCGTTGAAGAAGTTGCTGAGGTGCGGCCGCTGCTCGTCCCAGTTCTCGCCGTGCCACTGCTGCGCCTCGATGAAGGGATGGGCGGTCAGCTCGGCGTCATGCTCTGTGTGCCATTGCAGTTCATACGCCGCGTGCATCGCGGCAGGAAAGCCGTTGATGCCATAGTCCGGCGAGCGGTCCGTTCCGCTCTGCGGCCGCAGCGTCACCGTGTTGTCCGAGACCTCGATGACGCCATGCGGCCCCATGATGCGCGTGACTTCAGGCGTCTCCGTCTGCTGCGTCAACCGCACCGTCACCGGCACTTCACCATAGTGGAACGTGGTCACCTGCAGGTCCGGCATGTTGCGATCATTATTGTTCCAGCGATACAGGCCGCCAATCGAGTAGGCGGAGTCGGGCATCGCGTTGATTCCCGTGATGAACTGCATGCCGCTGAGCAGATGCACCATCAGGTCGCCAGCCATGCCTGTGCCGTACTCCTTGTAGCCGCGCCAGCGCGCAAACAGGATCGGGTCAAAGGCATGCCGGGGCGCGTTGCCGAGCCACGCATTCCAGTCCAGCGTTTCGGGGGAAAGATCCGAGGGCGGCGGATACTCCCACGCCCCCTGCGGTGAGTTGCGCCCCAGCATCAACTCCACCTCCCGCACCGGCCCGATGGCGCCGCTCTGGCACAGTTCATGCGCCTTGCCAAACACCGCGGAGCTGACGCGCTGCGAGCCGACCTGGATGAAGTGACCGCTGTCGTGCACAGCCTTCACCATGGCCTCTCCGTCCTCGATCGAGTGCGACATCGGCTTCTCGCAATACACATCCTTGCCCGCATGCAGCGCCTCAATCGCGAGCCGTGCATGCGAGCAGTCGGGCACCGCGAGCACAATGGCCTCGACCTGCGGATTGGCCAGGATCTCCTTGTAATCGCGCGTCGTCATGATCTCGGGGCCGGCGATCTGCTTGGCCAGCGTGTGGCGGCCGGCGTAGACATCGCAGGCGGCCACGCACCGCGCCTGCGGCAAGGTTACAGAGGCGCGTAGCAAGATTGAGCCTTCGATCCCAACCCCCACACTGGCATAGCGCACCGGCTCGGCTCCGTGCGCACTCGTGTCCGTGTTCGTCGCGAGGTTTTGCTGGGTAGCCGCCATATTGGGAGCCAGCGCCGCCAGCGTAGCACCGCCGCTCACCTGGAGAAAGGACCTGCGAGAAAACTTCAAGTAACTGCCTCCCTGCTCAAATGGATCGCGCCAAGTATACCCATCCCGGTGCGCCGAACGCGAGATGGAGCGGCTCAGAGGCCCAGGTCGCTCAGACCGGGATGCTCGTCGGGACGCCGGCCTTGCGGCCAGTGGTAAAGCCTCTCCGATTCTTGAATGGAAACATCGTTGATGGATGCATGACGCTGCTGCATCAAACCATCCCCATCGAACGCCCAGTTTTCGTTTCCGTACGAGCGATACCATCGCCCCGAAGCATCATGCCACTCGTAGGCGAAGCGAACGGCAATGCGATTGCCCCCGAACGCCCAAAGTTCCTTGATCAGCCGGTATTCCAGTTCACCAGCCCACTTACGAGCGAGGAAGTCGACAATCTGCCCGCGGCCCTCGATGAACTCCGAGCGGTTTCGCCACTTGCTGTCGAGCGTGTACGCCAGCGCAACCCGTTCGGGATCTCGAGAGTTCCATCCATCTTCGGCTTTGCGTACTTTGGCTTGGGCTGTCTCCAGCGTGTACGGCGGGATAAGGGCCTGCTCCATAAAGATCCTCCAGCTCGGTTGCTGTCGACGACCTCTTCATCCGCGCGGCGCTTCACCCGGCTGCGCTGGTTCCATCTGTTGCCGCGAGGAGTAGCCAGCAGGTTACCGCAATCGAGCGCTGCCCGGGCGCCTCAATCTTGATAGCGCCGTAACCAAACCGGACTCGGCGAGTCCCATAGCCACCTGAACTCGTTGTTCTCGAACCGGTTCGCTCGCAAAGTCGCGGAGATCTCCTCATGAAGTGCAGACTCAGTGTCCTCGTTCTCTTCCTGCTCGGCACGGCCTTTGTGTACCCCCAGACCGCACGGGCGAACCAGGAGCCCGGGGGTCTCCAACCTGGTGTCAGCGCGCCTTCCTTTTCCCTGCGTGATCAAACAGGAAAGAAGCAAAACCTCGCGACGCTCTCCGGGCCAAAGGGTCTTCTGCTGTTGTTCTTCCGTTCCGCCGACTGGTGCCCCTTCTGTAAAGGACAACTCGTGGATCTCGAAAGCGCGCAAAAGGCTTTCGCCGCCAAGGGAATCGCCGTCGCCGCGGTCAGCTATGACTCACCGGCCATCCTCGCGAACTTCGCCAGCCGCCGCTCCATTACCTATCCTCTTTTATCCGATAGCAACTCCTCAACGATTGATAAATTCGGGATTCGCAATCGCGAGGCCAGAGGGGTCGAGTCCGGCATCCCGTATCCCGGCTTTTACCTGATCAACGCCCAGGGAGTGGTTCAGAAGCGCTTCTTCGAAGAGGCCTACGTCAATCGCTTTACCGCCAGCAACGTCTACGCGTATCTGTTCGGCACGTTTGCGCTGCCGCTCCCTTCGAGACCAGTTGGGAACACACCGCACGTTGCAGTGTCGACCAGTCAATCGGATGAATCAGTCACTCCCGGAGCCGTAGTCCGGCTGGTGGTCGACCTCACGCCTGGCCCCGGCACCCACATCTATGCGCCCGGAGCGGAGAAGCAGGGATACCGCGTGACCTCGCTTACCCTTCAACCGTCCGCCCTGTACCGTTCCACGGTGACAAACTATCCGGCTTCCGTTTTATACAACTTTCCGGAGTTGAAGGAGACGGTTCCTGTATACACCGGGCCGACAGCGTTCACCACCTCCGTGTCTGCCGTCGTTGATGGACCGGCCGTAGCTTACTTTGCCAAGCACCCGGACCTCGCCATTACGGGCGAATTGAACTACCAGGCCTGCACCGCGACCGTCTGCTTCCCGCCCGTGAAGGTCCCTGTGCAGTGGACCCTCACGCTGCGCCCGCTCGATCTGGAGCGCGCACCCTCCAGTCTGCAACGCCAGTAGTGACGCAAGGTCAGTGATTCAACGCTGCTCCAGACAATCTCCCGGAGGATCGCCGCTCGGAACCTTTATTGAAGTGATCGCCGGGGACCTGCAACTTCGCGGATACGGGCTGCGCTGCTTGAGGCGGATCCAATCGGCGCGAGCATGGAGAGGAGTAACTCTTCTGCTGCTGGCCCGATACCCTTCCGGGCACTTCGAGCGCACGAAACACTTTCTTCAGATGTCGTTTTTCTACTATTGCCGGTCTAGCTGGTGAAACTAGTTTCACAACCAGCGCAATGACTTCGAGATGGCTGATCGTTTCGTCACGTCTGCGCCTATCGTATTGGGGCTTCTGACGGAAGCACCGAGAGGAGCAGATATGGCCACAGTCACTGTGCAACCGGTGCTTCGGGCAAAAAGACACACCGACGATTACTTCTTTGCCGGAATTTCGCTTCTCATTCTCGGCGCTATCTTCCTGGGCTTCGCTCGCAGCTATTATCTCGCCGGAACCGTCCGCGCGCACTTGCCGAGCGCAATGATTCATATACACGCGGTGATCTTTTCCAGTTGGATCCTGCTGTTTATTACGCAGATAGCTCTGGTGTCGACGGGCCGGGTTAGCTGGCACAAGAGGCTCGGGATCGGCGGAGCCGTTCTTGCCTGCCTGATGGTGATCTTTGGTGTTCTGGCAGCCGTCGATTCATCGAGAAGACACTTTGTCCCTCCAGGCGGCGTGGATTCTTCCACGATCCTTGCCATTCAGGCCATGGAATTGTTAGTTTTCGCGTTTCTAGTCGCGTGGGGAATACGCGTACGCCGGGATGGAGCGGCCCACAAGCGTCTTCTCATCATGGCTACAATCGTTCTTCTTGGTCCGGCGGTGAGCCGTTGGCCCTTCGCATTCATCCTTCGACTTCCGCCGTCGACAGGGTGGGTGATAGATGCTTTCCTGCTTTCCGTCATCGTATTTGACCTTGTTACGCTTCGGAAAGTTCATCGCGCCACAGTCTGGGCCTCGCTTACGGTTTTCCTCATGATACCGGCGATGTTTGCGCTGGGGCGCACCGCGTTCTGGGGACACTTCACCCAATGGGTGCAGCGATGAC
>CAXUIM010000235.1:0-4543 GCA_964250885.1 uncultured Acidobacteriaceae bacterium
GGGGGGGGTGCGGGTGCGGGGGCCCGGGTACACGCTGGCCCCCTTTGGCCCCGTGACGCGCGAGGCCATGCACCGTGCCGGAGCCGCCTATTCCGACCTGGCCGCGGTGGCCGTCACCGAGGGTCCGGGGTTGGCCGGCGCGCTGCTGGTGGGCATCACGTTCGCCAAGGCGCTGGCCTTCGGCGCCGGGCTGCCTCTGATCGCGGTCAATCACCTCGAAGGCCACATCCATGCTGTCCTGATGCAGGCTGCCGGCCAGGGCAGCGACCAGAGCAGCAGCAATGGGAACGGCGCCGGCCTGATGCAAAGTTCACCACTGCTCGCGCTGGTGGTCAGCGGCGGCCACACGCACCTGTATCTCGCCACACAGACGCCGCAACCGGGCTGGCGCTACCAGAATGTGGGCAAGACGCTGGACGATGCAGCCGGCGAAGCGTTCGACAAGGTGGCCAAGCTGCTGGGCCTGCCCTACCCCGGGGGCCCATGGATGGACGCACTCTCGGCCTATGGAAATCCAGACGCCATCGCGTTCAGCCCGGCGCAGATCAAGTCCAAGGCGAGCGGCAAGACCGCGCCCAAGCTGGCCCGCGAAGATCCGTCGCACCGCGTTTCCGTGTCCACGCGATTCGACCTGTCCTTCAGCGGGATCAAGACCGCCGTCCGGCGCACCATTGAGCTGCACGGACTGCAAGGCTCCATCGCCGAGCGCGGCGCCCGCTTGCGGGAGGCGGGCCTGGCAACCGCCAAGGCCAGCGATCCGAACGCACTCGCGCAGACTCTCGCCTGCTTCGACAGCCAGACTCTGGACCTGATTGCGAGCTTTCAGAGCTCCGTCGTCCGCTCTCTGGAGCGCGCCACGTTCGCCGCGGCGGAGCACTTCGGAGCCCGCGGCATTCTGGTCAGCGGCGGGGTTGCTGCCAATCGCCTGCTGCGTTCGCGTATGACCGCCGCGGCAAAGCAGAGGAAACTGCTTATTGCTTTTCCGTCCATTGCCCTTTCCACCGACAACGCCGCGATGATCGCCGCGGCCGCCTGGCCCAAGCTCCTGGCGGGCGAATTCGCTCCGGAAACCCTGGAGCCCACACCCCAGCTGCGCCTCGGTTAGGCGACTCGAGCGGTTCCGCAAAGTAGCCTCGGGGAACACACCGGCACCGCGATGAAACGAGCTCCGCTGCCAATCAGGCACCGCAACGAGGGAAGATGCACTCTAGAATCGAAGCAGCGCAATCCTGACAGAAAAGCAACCGGCAACGGCAGAAAGTAACCCAACGCGTGCCCCTCGAACTGTTCAACACTCTCTCTGGAAAGATAGAACCGCTGTTCGCCGCTGACGGCCAGGCGCTGCGCTTCTACTGCTGCGGTCCCACGGTCTACGATTACGGCCACATCGGAAACTTTCGCACATTTCTGCACGTGGATGTGCTGCGCCGCGGCGCACGCCTGTTCGGTCTGGGTCTGCACCACGTCATGAACATCACCGACGTGGACGACAAGATCATCCGCAACGCCGCGGCCGCCGGCAAGCCCATTGGGCAGTACAGCGCGAAGTATGAGCAAGCGTTCTTTGAGGATATGGAGGCTCTCAACGTGGAGCGGCCGGAGGCCATAGCACGCGCCACGGAGAACATCGCCGAAATGGTCTCTCTGATCGAACGGCTGGCTGATGAAGACATCGCCTATAAAGCCGAGGACGGCTCCTGGTACTTCCGCATCGCCCGCTTCCCCGCCTACGGCAAGCTCTCCAAGAAGGATTTCGAGGGCATTGAAGATGGCGCGCGGGTCGACCTGGACGAGTACGACAAAGACGCTGCCCGCGACTTCGCGCTCTGGAAGGCCGTCAAAGCGGCTCCCCTGGAAGCGAGCGAAGCCGCATGGGAGACCAACCTGGGGCGCGGCCGGCCGGGCTGGCACATCGAGTGCTCCGCCATGGCCATGAAGTATCTGGGCGACAGCTTCGACCTGCACGCCGGGGGAGAAGACCTGATGTTCCCGCACCACGAAAACGAGATCGCGCAAAGCGAAGCCGCGACCCACCAGACCTTCGCCCGCCACTGGTTCCACGTGCGTTTCCTGCTGGTCGAAGGCCGCAAGATGTCCAAGTCCGAAGGCAATTTCTATACCTTGCGCGATCTTCTGCTCAAGGGTCATCGCGCCTCGGCCATCCGCTTTCTTCTGCTGAGCGTGCCCTACCGCCACCAGCTGAACTTCACCTTCGACGGCCTGGTGGAATCCACCAACGCGGTGGAGCGGCTACGCACCTTCCGGGCCCGAATCCGCGACGGCAAGTGGCCCGAGTCCCCATCGGCTGACGCCGCTTTGGCCGAGCACATTTGCCAGGCCGACACCGGGTTCACCGCCGCGCTCGCCAACGACCTGAACACGGCCGAGGCCCGCGCCGCCATCTTCGACATGCTGCGCACGGTCAATGCGGCGGCCGACCAGGGGAAGCTCACCCATGCTGACGCGGTGGCCACCTTGGCTGTGCTGGACCGGTTCGACAGCATCTTCGCCGTCCTCGAAGATCGGGACGCCGAGCATACCCGGGCGGCACTCGCCTGGGCTGAAGCCGAGGGCCGCCTGAGCGAAGCCGATCCTGCATTGGTCGCGACGCTCAGTCTCTCCGATGCCGAGATCGACGCCCTGGTCGCCGAGCGCACCTTGGCCAAGAAGCAGCGCAACTTTGCCCGGGCGGACGCCCTGCGCAACCAACTGCTCGAGAAGGGCATACTCCTCGAAGACTCCAAGGATGGCGTCCGTTGGAGACGGAAATGAGCCTGCTGCAGAGAGCCACTCGGTTGGGGGGACAGTTCCACATCTCGATGTCGAGATGTGGTTCAAATTGAACTTTCAGTGCAGCGCGCCAGGTCGATCCCTGCGTTCGGTCCCCGCACTTGGGCTGTGTCGCCTGTCACTCCGCGGCCGCGGCGGCGAGGAATCGCTTCGCTTTGGTTCGCTCCACTCGGCTGAACACCACCATGGCTACGGCGCAGATGATCACCACCATGCCCATGATCTCGGTCTTCGCCAGCCGTTCGTGCAGCAACAGAACGCCCAATAGGACCGCGATCATCGGGTTCACGAACGCATACGTGGCCACCTTGGTTACGGCGACGTTTTGCAGCAGGTAGGTGAAGGCCACCAGCCCGAACAGCGAGCCGAAGATAGAGAGATACACAATAGCCGTAAAGCCGTGCCACGTCCACACGGCCCGGTGCAGGCCCCCGCTGCCGATGGCCACCATGGCATTGAAGAGGCCCGCTGCACCGATCTCCCAGCCCGTGGCGACGAAGCTGTCCGCCTGGAAGTGAAATCGCCGCGACAGGACCGAGCCGAGCGCAAAGGAGAATGCGGCTACCATCAGCACGAATACACCGAGAACAGGCCGCGAGTACCCTGCCACCACTGCTGCATGGGACCCCGCGGAGCTCACAACCGCAGAGCCCGCGCTCCCCGGCCCTGGTGCCCGGTGCAACGCCGGCCACACCAGGACGCAGATTCCTAATGTCCCCAGCAGCGTTCCCATCCATCCCCGCTTATTCAGCCGCTCTCCGCCGGGGAGACCCATGTCCAGCAGTGCAATCATGATCGGTGTCGTCGAGACGACCAGCGAGGCAAATCCCGAGGGCACCATCTTCTCCGCCCAGGTCAACATCATATTGTTGCCGGACATGAAGAGCAGGCCCACCAGGGCCAGCTTCCACGCCTCGCCCCGCGGGACGCGCAGGCTCTTGCCGCGGCCCAGACAGATCACACCAATCAGGATTGCGGAGATCAGTGACCGGGTCGCCGAAACCACCGGCGCCGGTACATGCTCGCCGGCGACGTGAATAGCGAGGTAGGTCGATCCCCAGAGCAGATAGACGCTGGCAAAGGCCAGTGGGATAAGGGTTGATTTAGGGAGGCGGGAGGACATCTGTCTCAAGCATATCGGCTGGGCCGCCTTGACGAGCATGGCTCGGCGGGTTCGGCGCCCCGCGTTGAAGCTCGCAGACAGATCAAGCCAGCTTCGGTCTGCTTCCATGAAGATTATTTGAGCGAGCCGATGACGGAGGAGTAACCCGAAAAGCCGAACCTCAACGCTGGAGCACCGCTCTACGCCAACTGCTTCAAGACTTTCAAACTCATCGGGGTCCGCAGCATCGGCTTCGTCTTCTCCAGAGTCGTCTTGTTCAGCTCAAGATGTTTGCGGAGCGCCGCTTCGCTGGCCCACTCCTCGTAGGTAAAAAACGCCCCAACGCTGTGCTTATCCTCAAACAGGTCGTACTTGATGCAGCCGGTCTCTTTACGCGACGGCCCAACGAGCGAATTCAACGCTTCTCGGACCTCATCTTCATGGCCTTCCTGGGCCTGAAGCTCGGCCACAACACTGATCCTCTCGCTATCTCCGAACAATGCCATTCCAGGTCTCCTCGTGCGTAAGATGCATAGGGCCCAGAAGTGAGTAGCCTGCCGCGAGTAGCCTGCCGCAGGTAGGTCACCAGACAGCTCCGCGGGTGTGGCCCCGCACGGCCCTCAGAGGAGAACGTCCTCCTGGCCGTCACAA
>CAXUIM010000235.1:4643-6830 GCA_964250885.1 uncultured Acidobacteriaceae bacterium
TCCCAATAGAACACTGGATGCATCCATCCCGGAGAGTACTGGAGGTCCTGCCCGGCCCAGAGCGTCACCAGCGTGGCGATGATTCCAAACTGGAAGCCGAGAACCAGCAGCAGCTGTCCCCGCCGGCGCCGGCGATCCACGGCATCCACCTCTTCGGGGGTCAGATAGCGCTCTTCAGCGGGGATCAACATATTGGGCATGGCGTTACACTCCTGCATCCTGAACTGCATCGGAAAGACGAACGGGACAAGGCCCTGATTTCAGCGCCCGGAACGCAACACCCCAACTCGCGCCCGCCAACGTTTCGCGATACGAAAAGACAAACCTCATTAAATCACAGTTCGCTGTGCACTCTTGTGGCGGTCAGCCGAGGCTCCGCCGCCCGAACGCCGCGCGTATCCGTTCTGCCCGGTTCTCCGCGCTTCCCGTAGCCACCTGTTGCAGATCGGCGACCGACTGGATTCCCGACACCTCAAACCGCTTCCGGCAGCGTATGTTCTTGCACCCGACCAGGTCGTCCCGCCGCACCATGTAACTCTGCGCCTTGGCAAACCGTGCCCGGTCGTTTTCATCGGCCCCACGCGGCAACTGCGGCCGTTTCCGCCGCACCAGCCAGCTCAGCTCATACTCACCCACCTGCCCACAGTGCGGACACGTCATCGTATGGGTCTTCTGTTCTGTTCGCTCTTCGAAGAACTCGCGCTCTTCCATCCGGCACCTCCGCGCCCCTCCAGAATACGCCCTTCCCCAGCGCCCCGGGAACGGCCCGCTCCGTTCTTCACCTGTCCAACCCCGTCCTGCGGTACGCTGAAACCTGCAGTACGCTGAAGGCGAGGCGCGGTAATGGCAAAGTCGAAGAAAAAAATCTTTTCCGCGACTCAGGCAGTGAAAGCCAATGCGCGCGAGCGCCTGGGTTCACCTCCGCCTTCGCACCCGCTACCAACCACGTTGGAGAAGGCCGCAGCCAAGCCGAAACACAAGCAGACCCTGGCCGACCTGCTGCAGTCACAGAGCGGCGACACGTAGCTTCGGCGTTCCTTGCCCGGGCGACCGGCTCCTATAAGCTAGAGCCATGCCGCTCGTTCCCATGAAATTTGCTTTGATCGTCTTCGAGCTGGTCGTGATGGTGCTCTCCATCTCTTTCCATGACTGTGCGCAGGCCTGGGCGGCCGACCGCCTGGGCGACCCCACCGCAAAAATGCTCGGAAGAATCAGCATCAACCCGGCCCGCCACTTCGATCTGTTCGGAATGGCCATCTGGCCGCTGCTGTACATCTATTTCACACCGCTGATTCTGGGCTGGGGCAAGCCCGTCCCAATGACCTTCCGCAACTTCCGCCGCAAGAACGGTGAAACCCTGGCGACCCTGGCCGGGCCGGCCGCCCAGGTGCTGGCTGCGGTGGTCTGTCTGATCGCTCTCATCGTGATCAAACACACCAATCCGGGCGTGACGGAATCGCTCGAAGTCGCCGAAGTCCTCGCCCGCTACCGCCTGCAGCTCCCCATTGCGGGCCTGCCCCCGGTCTTTCCCCTGCTGTTGATCCTGTATATGTCCATCCTGATCAACCTGCTGCTGGCGATCTTCAACATGGTGCCTATACCGTTTCTCGACGGCGGCAAGATCCTGGTCCACTTCCTTCCCTACAATGCGGCCAAAGCCTTTGAGCAGTACGGCTTTTACATCATGATCGCTTTCTTCTTCATCGGCTTCCCGATCGTGATGGCCATCTTCGGTCCCCTGCTGGGCATCTTCAACGCAATGCTGGCGCTGCTGTAAAGCCGGCGCCGGCGGCCTGGGCCGCGGCCGGCACCACCGTGATGGTGAGCGTACTCGGATGATCTGCCGAGTGATGGATCGAGGTGTGCGCCACAACGCTGGTCGTCTCGTCGTAGTTGTTTCCGCCCGTATTCAGGTTCCGGTGCCCCGGTCCGAAGTAATCGCTGGTGTTCATCGGCGTCAGCGTCACCTTGTAGATTTTGCCGCTCTCCATCCAGACCTCCTTATCGTTTCCGTCACGGTAGCGCAGGCGCTGAATGGTCTCGTCCAGGTTGTACGCCGTCCCGTCCGGCTGCACATCGATCAGCTTGGCGGTGACGTCGGTATCTTTTACATCCGAGGAGATGGAGTACGTCACTGTGATGGGCCCGGAAAGCTCCACGCCTGCGGCCAGCGGCGCTTCCGGGCCG
>CAXUIM010000236.1:0-6823 GCA_964250885.1 uncultured Acidobacteriaceae bacterium
AAACGACGTTGAGGTCGGCGGCTTCGGTCTACACCTAAAGCAAAAATGCTCTAATCCGTCGAAAGCTTCGGCCGCTGCACCAGCAGGTTCACCGGGGCATATCCGCTGCCGGTAAAGGCCGGAAGGTTGGGTGTGAGGGTACCCGTCTCGCTGGGTGTGGCGCCGCTCAGCGAGATGATATGAACGTCATTGTTGACCGTGCTCGTGTCGCCGGCGCTGGCGCCGGAGGTTCCCACGTAGAACGTCAGGTTATCGGTGCTCACCACGCCCGAAACCGGCGCTGAGGCCGATGTGGCGCTATTGCCCAGAGTCAGGTAGTTCAGTGTGCCCGCACCCGAGGCCGGGATCACATAATACGGCAGCAGACCGCTCGCGCCCGTGTAGGTGATGAAAGCGAGGGTTGAATTGCTGGTGGGTTCGACGCCCGTTATGGAGGTTGCATTTACGTTCGCGAGCGGGTACGACGTGGAGCTACTGGTGAAATAGCCGGGAGCGACCTGCGGCGCGCCCGCAACCGGACACGCCGCGATCGTCGTGATCCCTGAGGTAGTCGTGGTCGGCGGCGTGACGACAATATCACTCACCCTCGCCGGGCTGGCTATTGTGGCGCCGATGATATGCGAACCATCGGTGGTCGCGGCAATCTGATCTGTTGTCGCCGTGTCTTCATCCGCCAGCGGGCTGAAGACGTTGGTGAAGGTCGGCGGTGTGGTTACTCCCGATGGGGGGCTGGTGGCCGGGCAGTAGCTGCGTCCCTCGGTAGCGGTGCCGGCGAAGTACGCGCCGATAGCCGGGACCATCACGGCCAGGTCGCTGTACGTGGTGTCGGCGCCGGTCAGCGGCGTACTTTGCCAACCCGTAAATGTTGTATGGGTGAGCACGTTTCCGCCCGTCGTGGTGATGTACACCGTGGTGCTGTCCGGCGTCCACTCCGCGTGCGTACCAATGCCCGCGTAACTGGTGGACACCGCACTGCTGGTGGTGGAGTAGAGCTCGACGAGGTCCCGCGTCGGATCGGTGACGACCACCGTGGTTCCCGCGGGTGAAACGGCCAGCACACTTCCGGGGACAGCTGTATTCGCGACTCCCTGAGAGTTTGTAGCGGTGGCGACGCTCATCAGGCCCTGATTGCTGCCCAGGTAGATTTCCGTCCCGTCCTGGGTGATGACCATGGAGTTCGGCTGGTAAGGCAGCTTGATCTGCGATCCCGTGGCGTTGGTGGTGAAATCCCTCGGCTGGATGTATTGCGAGCCGGTGCTGCCCATGTAGAGCACGGTACCGCTGGTTCCTGTAGAGGTCACCGTGATGCCATTCGAGGTAATCGGCTTACCGTTGCCATAGAGACCGATCTGGTTGAAGGGCGAAGGATTGCAGGTACCCGGCTGGCATTCCGCGGTAATGGAAGCAGTACCTGGAAAGGCGGGGGTGACCGAACCCGTGGAGGACGCCGGGATGGTCTGCGGCGTGGTCGAATTGAACTCCAGGCTCAGCCCCGTGATTGTGACTCCGTTCGTATCCCTCACCGTCGCCGTCAGCGGCTGGGTGTTGTTCAGCGACACATCGATGCTGGTTGCCGTGGGGGCGTCCGGATCGCTGAGCTGGATCGATGCGGGCGGGCAGGTGGAGAAGAAGCCCGCTTGCGATGCCGTGGAGGAGTTCGCGATGGTGGCCGTGACGACGGCGGAACCGGGCTGGTCCGCTGTGGCGATTCCCTCCGCATCGATGGTCGCCACGTTGGTCGCATTGACCAGACCGTAGGTCAGCGCGCCCACCTGGCACGTGATGTTGTTGGCTGCACTGGTGCTGTTGCCGGAATAGACGCGCGCCACGAGTCTTTGCGGTGTTCCCTGCGACAGACACGAGGATCCGGTATACACCGGCAAGGTGCTGACGGCGACGGGAGTGGTGTAGGTGCAGCAGTCGGTGCCCGGATCGACCGAACAGTTGCTACTCGCCGGACCCAGGAGGACGCTGGTCGCCACAGGGTGCACATACACCGGTATGGCATTGCTGGTGGTACCGCTGGCCGTCGCCGTCACATACGCCAGATAGCCGGTGGGATTCACCGGCGCTGTGCAGGTGGTGTAATCGACGATGCCGCCGCCGCTGTTATGGTTCCAGGTGCCGCCGCAAACCGCTCCGTTAGAGGGGTTGATGTCGGCGAACACGCCGGTTGCGCTGTTGGAATAGCTACTGGTGCTGGCATAGGTGTAGGCCTTGACCGTGACGGTGGTGCCCTTGCAGTCCTCTGCCGTAGCCGACAGCTGCGAGCCGATCTGCGCGTAGTTGAGCGATTCGCCCGTGGTCGCCAGGGTGGGAGACAGCGTGATGCTCGCCACCTGTCCCACCACCGGGCCGGAATCGCCCCCGTTGCAGTACACCACGGCTGTCTTGTGGCCGCACCCTGCGACGGACAAACCGAATGGAACCGCAAAGAAAAGTAGCACTGCCAGACTTACGAACCGCCGCACTCAGACCTCCCCGCTCAACCGGAACTTAAGCTGAACGGTCGAACCGCCAACTGCAAGAACTCCGAGAGTCTAGTTTAGGGGTTGGACGAGCGGCGGGCAAATAGGACAGGCGAACCCGCAGTTCGGCTGTGGTTCGCAGGAGAAAGTCTCTACCGGGCCGGCATGTTGTCCGCAAACCATTTCACCTCACGCTGGTCGCGGTCGCGAACGTGCTCCGGATTACTGAAGTGGTGGCCCTCGTCGGGATAGACCACGAGTTGCGTCTTTACGCCCAACGCGCGCAACGCGTGCCAGAACTCAAAGCTCTGCGGAGCCGGACACTCGCCATCGCGGTCGCCCACAATCACCAGCGTGGGCGTGGTCACGTTCTTGATGAACGTAATGGCCGAGCTCTTTGCGTACACCGCCGGATCGTCATAAACGGTGGCCCCGAAGAACGGCACCATCCACTGATCGATGGAGTTTTCGCCGTAGTAGCTCTCCCAGTCGCTTATGCCCGCGCCCGCCACCGCGGCGCGAAAGCGATGCGTCTGGGTGACGGCGAACATGGTCATAAAGCCGCCGTAGCTCCATCCGGTCAGGCCCTCGCGGCCCTTATCGATCGAGGCTTGGGTCTCCACGGTGTCCATGCCCTTGAGGATGTCGCGCAGATCGCCGTATCCAAAGTCCTTGCGATTGGCCTGGACGAAGGCCTCGCCCTGCCCAAAGCTGCCGCGTGGATTCGGCTGCAGGGTGAAGTAGCCCAGACCGGACCACATGGAATGGCCACGGCCCGGCCCTGCCGCTGCCGACGGCCCGCCGTGAACCTCCACGATCAGCGGATATTTCCTGGCCGGATCGTAGGAGGCCGGATAGGTGAGCCAACCCTGCACATGGAACCCCTCGTTCTCCCACTCCAGGGAGACCACCTTCGGCTCGGGGCCGGCGGCGGTTTCGAGATGGGTAATCGGTGTCAAGGCGTCCGGCGGCCCGGCGAAGACCTGGGCGGGGGCGCTGAAACTGCTCTCCACAAACGCGAAGATCCCGTTGCCGGTGAGAGAGATGGCGTCCTTGATGGGTCCACCCGAGACTGCGACCTCGCCCAGATCGAGGACCTCGCCCGGCACCGGACGATGCTGGAGGACGTCGTAATGGACCAGCAGCGTGTGTCCGCGGCGGTCCTCCACGAAGCCGATCGTCTGCGGGCCATTCCAGGCCTCATAGCAGGGCGTTCCATCGATGCCAGGGGTGATGTCGACCGGCTCGCCGCCGCTGGCCTCGACCACCCACACGTCGCCGCCGGTCGAGCCCTGATCGCTCATCAGGCCGCCGATAAAGGCCAGGCGCTTGCCGTCGGGAGACCAGCGCGGAACGGCGATCTGCAGGCCGTGCAGGGGACCGGAAACCGTGACCGGGTCGAGCACCACCCGCGGCGTGGCGGCCGGGGCGGACGCCGGGGAGACGGGCTCCCGGTAGAGTTTGGCGATCCACCAGGTGTTCTCCCCCGGGGGCGGAGCTCCGATAAACGCAATCTCCTGGGAGCTAGGCGCCCACGCAAACTCATAGACATGCAGGTTGGCGGGGGTCAACCAGTCTCCATGGCCGTTCTCGGCGTCCACCGCATACACGCGCTGCACCTCGACGCCGTCCTCACCGATGACTCCGGACCACGGCTTCATGGCGTCCAGCGCCCCCGCGGAGCGCGTTGCATTCTCCACGAACAGAAAGGCAAGGGCCTTCCCGTCGGGAGACCACGCCACCTGCTCCAGGTTGCCGAGCAGATGAGTAAGCTGCCGGGTGGCGCCGGTCGTCCGGGACCACAAAAAAATCTGCTGCTGCCCCGGCTTGTCCTGCTGGCCGGTGCAGGTGGAGGAGAAGGCCAGCGTCTGCCCGTCAGGCGACCACACCGGGGAGGTGTTGGAACAATTGGTCGCCCCGTTGACGCTCACGATCTTCTCCTTGGCGGGGTCGGGATCGGCCACCGAGGTCAGGTGCAGGGTCGTGCCCTCGCTCCGCGCCAGAGTCCACGCCACGGTGGCGCCGTCGGGTGAGATGGCGGCCGATTCCGGAGTTCCGGATGCGGCATGGGTCTGCGCGGCGGTGGAACGAGCCGCGGCCGAAAGTGAGAGAAATGCGGAGAGCGCCGCAACAACCAGCATCCGTGAGGGTGAGAGCCTTGACATATGCCAACAGCCTAGCATTCGGCGCGGCCGCGCGAAGACCCTGGCGGGGTCGCGCTGCCGCAGCGCCTGGCGCGGTGCTACTCCCGCGGCGCAGCCGGGGACCGAGTCCGGGCGTAGGCGTCGAAGTCGTCGTCGCCGGCCAGATGCCGGTAGGGCGCCCAGGCGGCGGCGAAATCCGGCGATTGCAGGAACCAGGCCAGTATGTCGAAACTTTTACCGTAAAGGCCCTGACAGGGCTCATCAGGAGTGGACTTGCAGCGCGGCACCAGAACCACCGCCGGCTGGCGGGTGCGCAGATCGGCGGCAACATCGGCCCGCTGCAGCTGTTCCAGCTGCCGCAGCCGGGCCGGCGCGATGGGGCGCCGCGCCGGCGGCCCGCCCGCCTCCGCCATCTCATTCAGCACGATGGCCGGCAACATCCAGAGATGGTGATATCGCGAGCCTTCGCGCAGATGGTCCTGCAGTATGTCGGATGTGCCCATCAGGTCGATGGAGAGCATCATCACCGGGGTGCCGGGCGGACAGCGGGCGAGCACACCATCCAGGAACTCGCTGTCCGGTGTTTGCGAGACCAGGCTGTTATGGTGAGAGCCTACGTGCAGCACCTCCGGCAGCAGCACGGCGGTGAGCAGAACGGTACCCAGGAGCACCCGCCGGTGCGCATGCGGGGCGCGGGCCAGCGCCTGGCGGGCGGACGCCGTTACCGCTTCGAGCACAAGCCAGGCGAGGGCGCAGCACAGCAGCGCCTGCTGCGGGAAGAACTGATACGGCCAGTCCTTGTTCTGCAGGGCGAAGGCGAGCGCCGCGCCCAGGCTGCTCGCCAGCAGGGCCAGCGGGGCCAGGGGATAGCGCAGCCGTTTGCGCAGAACGAACCAGCCGAGCAGCGTCAGCAGACAGAGGATGTTGAAGCCGCCGCGGTTGCGTAGGACCTCCAGCGTGGTGTACTCGCCAAAGGCCCAGTAGGTGTCGCGCAGAAGCGGAACGATGCGGGTCAGATACAACGGCGTGAACAGCCAGACGGTGAGCGGATACACCAGGCCCGTGGCCACGACGGCCAGCAGGTCCAGCCGGAAGAGGCGCCGCCAGTTGCGAGTTGCCAGCAGCAGGAAAATCTCGAAGGCGGCCAGGGCCAAGCCGTCCTGCGGCTTCAAGCAGATGCCGATGCCGGCGGCGCCACCGAGGGCGAGGCGCTCGGCCGTGCCCAGACCGGCCGTGCCCAGACCCGCCGTGCCCAGAAGCGTGTCCGGCCCCGCCGTGCTCAAAGCGGCCGAGCTCAAGCCGGGGGAGCCTTCCACAACGCCGTAGATCAGGAAGGGCAGCAGCAGGATAATGAGCAGCTGCTCCTTCTGACCGAAGTCATTGCCGTGCTGCGAAATCTCGGCGGCGAACAGCGCCAGGCCCCACAGCCAGCCCATCACCGTGCCGCGGGCCAGCCGCACCGTGCGCAGGATCCGCAGGCACCACAGCACGCTGCCCAGCAGCATGGCCGAGACGACCGCCCGCAGCACCAGAAGCCAGTCCAGATGCAGCCACCGGCCGAGCAGCACCGGCAGGATGGAGAACCAGATGATGAGCGGAGGGTTGGTTTCGATAACCCGCGAGCCATAGAGCACTTCGCCGTGCAGCATCTGGCCGGCAGCATAGAGCAGCCAGGCCTGATCGTTGCCAGGATGTGCGAAGTACAGGCGGTAGAACGAGATACTGATCAGCACGGCCAGGGCAGCCGAGATTGAGAGCAGGATCAGGAGGTCGGCCGCGCGGCGCGGCTGCTGCTGCCTGCGCCCTGAATCGCTTGCGCTTGGGTCTTTGGCACTCAGATCCAGAACCACCTCCGGCAGCGGGCGGAAAGATGCCCAAGAGAGACCCAGACCTCGCCACGGCGCGAATGGAGCTTCCAAAGAAGAGTTTAGCCGGATGTCAGAAGTGGCGTGGAGCGGTCGAGCGCGGCGCTGCCGCGGCGGGTCTGAAGTGGAAGGGCCTGGTTGAGGGCAAGTTCACGGCGCGTCGGGAGGGCCGGAACGGCTGGCTGCGACGAGCGATTCGTGCGGCGCTCCTATGCTGACTTGGGTGCGGCAGCAGGAAGCGATTCGGTGGTAGCGAGGACCGCGCGGGACGGATTTGCGACCGATGCTCCCGAGTCTTTTCCAATCGAAGGATGAGCCTGAAGGAGCGAAGGGCAGGCGAACTGGG
>CAXUIM010000237.1:0-6823 GCA_964250885.1 uncultured Acidobacteriaceae bacterium
CGCGGCCTGCTCGCACTGCGCGCGGCTGACGTCGCGGTGCGTCACCAGCCGCACTTCGTCCGGACCGATCGCGCTGCAGCGAACCCCCTCGCGCTGCATCGCCGCGACCAGCGCTGCCGCATCGCCCGGTTCGCGCCCCTCACAGCGCAGGGTAAAGATCACGATGTTGGTCTGCACCGCGGAAAGATCGATCTCCGCCATATCGCAACCAGCGATTGCCTCGGCCAGCAGCCGTGCCTTCTCATGATCCTCCTGCAGGCGCCCCGGTCCCTCCTCCAGAGCGATCAGGCCGGCCGCCGCGATCACGCCCGCCTGGCGCATGCCGCCGCCCAACGCCTTACGATAGGTGCGCGCGCGCGCCATATCCACCTTCGATCCCACCAGCATCGAGCCCACCGGCGCGCCCAGCCCCTTGGAAAGGCAAAACATCACGGTATCGAACCCGCGCGTAAGCGTGGCGACATCGACACCCAGGGCAACGGCCGCATTGAAGACTCGCGCTCCATCCAGGTGAACGGGCAGACCTGCCTCCCGGGCGCCCTGCCAGATCTCCTCCATCACCGCCAGCGGCGTGACCACACCGCCCGCCATGTTGTGTGTGTTTTCGAGGCAGATCAGTCCCGTCTGCGCGCGATAGTAGATTTTCGGCGCAATCGCCTTCTGAATCTTCTCCCAGGTCAACACACCACGCTCGCCGGCCACCGTCCGCGGGATGCATCCTGCGAACGCCGCCACCATGGCCATCTCCCAATCCAGGATGTGCGACCGTGCCTCGCAGAGCACCTCCTGCCCATGCTCGGTGTGCAGCCGCAACCCGATCAGGTTTCCCATGGAACCGGACGGAACGAAGATTGCCGCCTCTCGCGCGAAGATCTCCGCAGCGCGCTGCTCCAGTCGATTGACGGTCGGATCCTCACCGTATACGTCATCCCCCACTTCGGCCGCCGCCATCGCGGCCCGCATCGCCGCTGTCGGCTGCGTCACCGTATCGCTGCGCAGATCGATCACACTTTTTCCCATCGCTACTTCCCCCATGTTAAGCATTATTCCCGATAATCGACGCAGCCAACCACCGAGCGAACTACAGACCGGAGCGTGGACTGGCTCCGCCCTGAGAGCCGTGTTACGCCGGCACCGTCAGCAGCAGCCTGCCAAAGACCTCATTCGAGAGCAGTCTTCCGCGCAGGGTCAGTCGCCAGAAGCCGTCCTGCTCCACCATCAAGTCCGCGGCGAACAGATCCCCTGCCGCCTCTTCGCTGGCCTTGATCCAGTCCACGGGAAACTCGCTGCGCAGCCGCTCCACGGCGACTCCCCGATTCAACCGCAGACCCAGGAACAAGGTTTCTTCAAAGGCCTCCCGCTGGCCTACGGAGACCACCTCGACGGCGTCGCCCTCCCGATACGCCTCCAACTCATCGGCATTGGCAAACCGCACTGCACCATATCCGCGGCCCATTGCCGCCGCGGCGCCGGCCCGGTGCAACATGGAATGGGCGTCCAGACCGAAGCCGAGATACGGCGCACGCTCCCAGTACTTCAGGTTGTGCCGGCACTGGTGGGAACCGGCCCGAGGTGAATCCCGCCGCGAGCCGGCCGCCGCGAAGTTCGAGATCTCATACTGGGCGAATTGGCCGCCACACTCCGGCTTCCCTGTAAGCTCAGCGCAGGCCTGCTCATAGAGCTCCGCGGCCTGCTCCTCGGGAGGAACGCGGGGAGCGTGCAACCGCAGACCCCCGGCGATCACCTCGCGGCCCAGCCGCGAGTCCTCATCGACCTCCAGCATGTACACACTCAGGTGGGTGAGCGATCCCTCGGCGGCCAGGCCGCGCGCCACCTCCAGGGAGTGCGCCCAGCTGTCAACCGTTTGCCAGGGCAAGCCGGCAATCAGGTCCGCGCCCACCTCCGCCAGGCCGGCCGTCCGCAGCCGCGCGATCTCATCGGCACAATCGCGCCCGCTATGCAGCCGCCCCACGGCCGCGCACTCGCGGTCCACAAACGATTGCACCCCGAGGCTTACGCGATTGACGCCGAGCCGCTGGGCCTCTTCCAGCAGAGGGGGCGCGATCTGCCCGGGCGCGGCTTCGAGCGTGATCTCCGCGCCGGCGGCCATGTCGAACTGCCGCCGCAGGGCCGCAAAGATGCGGCGCAGCTGCCCGGGCTCGAGCAGACTGGGCGTGCCTCCTCCGAAGTAAAGGGTATCCACGGCGCGCGGCAGATCCGCGGCCAGAGCGTCCGCGGTCGGCGCGGCCGCCTCGATCTCGGAGCACAGCCGGCTCACATAGCTCTCGAGAGCCGCCGGCGTCCCCACACCCGACGCGAAGTTACAGAAGCTGCACTTGGCGCGGCAGAACGGAACCGAGACGTAGACTCCAAGCTTGGTTTCCTGTGCCATGGAGCCTCTCTCCTGTTGCGAACATTTTGGCGTCCTGCGAAGCAGTTCTGGAGCGCGACGGCTATCGATGTCGTGTCTGTGACGCTCTCGGCCGGGACAAGCGCTCATTTATTGTTCATCATCGAGTGCCTGGAAAGCCGGCCCTTCACCTGATAATTCGCTCTGTCTTGGCTGCCACGCCAAGATAGACCGGACTGAAGTCGCCCTCCTTATTGCCGTATGCAGAATCACTCCAGCGGACGCTGCCGTTTCCATAGGAGACAACCCTAATTTGCGGATGGCCTTTCGAGATGATCGATTATTAGAAACGGAACAGGCGCTTTTTTGGGCACTAGCTTGAAACCGACTGGTGGAAGTGCACGAGAGAAGGCACTACCCGGATCAACGTCAAGACTGGATGCTTGCCCACCCTGCAAAATACTGGTGGGCACTGTAAGTGTAAAGTCAAACATACCCTGGAGACCTGTCTGGTCCACGATCTGCCGGTCTTGGATAAAATTCATCAGGATACCGATGAAGTCGGGCATCGTCTCGGCAGAAAATGCAACAAGCGTTTGATGATCATCGATAGCCTTGGTGTAGATGCTGCCATGACCCGCGGCGGCGACATCAGGGTCAGTTCGGGTTAGTCTCGCAGGGTTGTCCATCGTCAGCTCGTACACCGAAACGGTCCTCTGGACGGTATGGAACTTCAGCTGGAATCGGTCGGCGAGCAGCTTCCGGAGCATTAGCCGATCCTGGTCTTCGCTTGGGCTTCCCGGCGTGTTGGATTCGGCGACGATATCGAACTTGGTTTCATCCATCCAGGATGTGCCTCCTTCGACCTGCCGGGGCCTAACCCGGTAGGCAAACTCGATGAGATCCTCGACCGTCGAATAGGTAGCCGTGAAACGGGGACTGCGCAGTCCGAAGCTCATTTGCTTGACGTCCGGCGGGGTTAGCTTGATGGTCGCCACCTCAAACGCAGGATCCGCCGTTGCCGCCATCGCTGGAGCTGCGCTCGGTGGTCTCCACCGCGTGTCCGGCGTAGCACGCGCTAAGCTCAAGTGGTAGGTCTTCTGGTCCTGGGTCCAGGTTCCGGTCAGCGTCTGGCCGTCTGCGCTCAACTCGCCTCGATAACTTATATAGCCAGAGCCAAACGTGATATTCAGTTCGGGCGCTGTAAAGCGTACTGAGCTGAGCGGACCGCCGTCCGGCCCACGGTCTATTCGGAAATAGGCGCCTCGCAGTGAGCCATCATCCCCCCTCGAAATCTTCAGGACAACCCGGGGATCTTCTGGAACAGGCAGCGTGCCTTGCCACGTGCCGAGGATCGTTTGTGCCCAAAACGGGCCTGCTGAGACGGTCATCAGACATGTGAGATGTAGCAACAATCTCTTCATTGTTTCCCTTGCCAGTCTGCTCTACTGCAGAATGGACGCACCAGCCAATGTTTCGCTTAAAACTGTCCGTTTTCTGGTGCTCGCGCCCAAAGCGGTAAACCGCTACCCCACAGCTTGCCGGTCTAGGGACGGATCACGGCAGCTTGCTAGATTGGCCGAGCTGATCCGGACCCATTCCTTTATCACTACCCGCGCGACCCTGCCTTCGGATCTTCCGGAAGAGTTCGAACCACTGCCTTATCCTGCCGCTCGCCCGGTAGAATAAGGAAATGGCCGAAAAGGCGAACCAACCGCAGCCCGCAGGCTCTGCAAAGTCCGCAGGCTCCGCAAAGCCCGCGGAGCCGGAGCGCCCGTCTGCCTCCGGCCCCGATGACGATGTGGTGGGAAAGGTGTACGACAGCCGGCTCATGCGCCGGCTGACCCGCTATCTGTCGCCGTACAAGCTGCAGGTCGCCATCTCCGGTGTCGCAATTGCCGTGAAGGCCAGCTCGGATGTACTCGGCCCGTTCTTCATCAAGGTTGCGGTGGATACCTACTTCGCTCCCACTCCGGGAGAGAAGCACTCCTGGCTGTCCACCCGGCTGAGCCCGGATCCGGTGCGGGGCGTTACCGAGATTGCCTTCCTCTACCTGGCTTCGCTGCTGCTCAGCTTCGTCCTGGAGTTCGTTCAGACGTACCTGATGCAGTGGACCGGGCAGAAGATCATGTTCGATCTGCGCAGCCAGATCTTCCGCCACATCCAGCGCATGCACGTCGCCTTCTTCGACCGCAATCCGGTCGGCCGGCTGGTCACGCGGGTCACCTCCGACGTCGACGCTCTCAACGAGATGTTTACCTCCGGTGTGCTGGCGATCTTCGAAGATGTCTTCCTGCTCTCCTTCATTGTGGCCATCATGGTGAAGATGAGCTGGCTTCTGGCGCTGCTCACGCTCTCGGTGATTCCCTGCATTCTGTACGCCACCAAACGATTTAGAGATCACGTCCGCGACAGCTATCGCCGCCAGCGCGCCGCCACGGCCAAAATCAACGCCTTCACTCAGGAGTATGTGTCGGGCATGAGCGTGGTGCAGCTCTTCAACCGCGAGCGCCGCGCCTTCCAGGACTTCTCCGCCGTCAATGACGAGAACAAGCGCGCCTGGACCGACGCCATCTTCGCCTACGCGCTGTACTACCCGGTGGTCGAGCTGCTCAGCTCCATCGCCATTGCTTTGGTCATCTGGCGCGGCGGCCTTGCCGTGCTGCGCGACAATCCCACCCTCGCGGCTCATGCGGGCTTCCTGCATCCGGTGGTCACGCTGGGCATCCTGATCGCCTTCATTCAGTACGCGCAGCGCTTCTTCCGGCCCATTCAGGACCTCTCCGACAAGTACAACATCCTGCAGGCCGCCATGGCGGCCGCCGAGCGCGTCTTCAAACTGCTGGACACCGAACCCGAGCTCCCCATCCTTGCGTCTCCCCGCGGCGGCAGCCGCAGCGGCCGGATCGAATTCCGCGATGTCTGGTTTACCTACCAGCGCCTCACTCCTGAACAGACCGAAGCTCTGGGCTCGGTGCAGGCGGCCGCTGCGTCGCCAGGAGCGGCTTCCGCACACGCCAACGGGGCTCTCGGCAAACATCCCTTGCTGGCGCATCCGTTGCTGGTGGATGTGGAGTGGATTCTGCGCGGCGTCAGTTTCGTGATCGAGCCCGGCGCCACCGCGGCCATAGTCGGCCACACGGGAGCCGGCAAGACCACCATCACGGCCCTCATGATGCGCTTCTACGACGTGCAGGGCGGCCAGATCCTGGTTGACGATGTGGACGTCCGGGAGCAGGATATGCTCGCCCTCCGGCGGCGATTCGGCGTCGTGCTCCAGGACCCTTTCCTGTTCTCCGGAACCGTTGCCCAGAACATCCGGCTGGGCTCCGCCTGGATCACCGATGACGAGGTGGCCAACGCCGCCGAGGAGGTCAACGTCGCCGAGTTCATCCGCACCCTTCCCGCGGGATTCGCCGAACCCGTGCTGGAACGCGGATCGACTCTCTCGACCGGCCAGAAGCAGCTCATCAGCTTTGCCCGCGCGCTGGCGCATCGCCCTGGCATTCTGATTCTCGATGAAGCCACCAGCTCGGTCGACACGGCCACCGAACAGCTGGTCACCTCCGCCCTGGCCCGAATGATCACCGGCCGCACCAGCGTGCTGATCGCTCACCGCCTCAGCACCGTGCAACGCGCCGACACCATCCTGGTGATGCACAAAGGCCAGCTTCGCGAGCAGGGAACGCATCAGCAACTGCTCGCTCAGCGCGGCCTGTACTACAAGCTCTATCGCCTCCAGTACAAAGATCAGGAACTCGGCGATCCCTCGCCCGCCTTCACCGCTTCCGCCTGAGGGAGCGTCTTCAACGCCGCACCACGAGATCACAGACCCCAAAACCTGCACCCTCGACGGAGACCCAGAGATGCCCCTTCACCTGCCCGCGCGACTCATTGCGACCACTGCCCAGAGCAGTGCTTCTACTGCCCAGAGCATTGCTTCCACTGCCCAGAGCATTGCTTCCACTGCCCAGAGCATTGCTTCCCCTGCCCAGAGCATTGCTTCTATAGCCCAGCGCAGCTTCAGCCCGACCATCCACAACACCCCGGCCCTGCCCGTTATCGACTGGGCGGCGATCGGCCAGACCGCACCGCGTCTGGTGAGCAGCACCTCCAGCACCCTGCCCAAGGCCGATGCCATTGTCATCACCTGGGCCGAGGCGGAATGGGCCGCCATGCAGCACGTGTTCTGCGCCAGCACGTCAACAATGCCCTACACGGCGCGCAATACCAGCTCCTGGAGCGGCTGGACGCAATACGCCAAAAACCTGCCCTCCAGCCGAACCTCCGGCTGGAGCTTCTGGGGCGAATGGCGTCTGGTCGAGATTGCCGGCAACACCATCATGCTCTTCAAGTCGAATACCCATCTCGACTTTCCGGGCCAGACCGATCTCACCGGCATGATCGAGCTGCTGCTCAAGGACGTACAGCCCACGCTGGTTCTCTCCATTGGCACCGCGGGCGGCGCCCAGA
>CAXUIM010000238.1:0-6811 GCA_964250885.1 uncultured Acidobacteriaceae bacterium
TCTGTAAGAAATTTCAAGTCTGGAAAGGGGGACGGTTCGAGAGTGAATCGCCCCCCTTCTCAATTTTCAGCGGCACTTCCTATACTCCGCGAACTGTTCCCTTCGATTGTCGAGAAGATTGGTTGCCGGATACCCAACTTTCAGAACCAGGGTCCTGACCTGTTGATGAACGCCGACTTGGTTGAGAGAACCTGTACGAATGTGCTCCCGCCCCGCGCGTGCTGAGACGCCCCGTCCGGGCACCGTAATGATTGCAGCACTTCTTCCAGAGGGGAAAATGATCCGCTCCTGTCTGAGATCGGACATACAGTCTGGCCGGCAGCAAATAACCTGAGATCAAAAAGTATTGTGGAGAGCGTATGTCGAGCCCAGTTGCAGTTGAGAGCAAGTATTACCTGAAGAGTGTGCATGCAGAGATCGACCTCTTCGATCGCCGTCTGGCGCACCTGATGAAGTACGACGTGTTCGAGACCGATGCGGCGCGCGCTGCCGCGGCGCGTAAGCTGGAACTCAAGCGTGAGCCGCTGGTGCAGACGGCCCGGCGGTTAGCGGCCGACGGTGTCGAGTTCAAGCAGAGCGAGTTGCCGCGCTCCTTCCGTCCCGAGGGGACGGCCACTGCCGCTGAAGCCCCAAAAGCCGAGCCCGAGGCGGCGGTCACCGCGGCTCCAGTGGAAAACCGCAGCGTGCGCCGGCAGGGATCTCCCTATGCGGGCACATCGCTGGACTGGGAGAAGAGCGTCCAGCACTACATGGAGAAGAAGGCCAAAGCCTAACCTGGTCCTCTTGGCAGAGCTTCGTCGCGAGAGGGGCGGCGATCGATCACAGGATCAATCGTGGGGTTTGCCTTTATTTCCTCGCTGCGTCTGAACTTCCGCTACAGGCTGAGGTTCACAATCGAGCGGCAAAGGTTCTTCACCTCCATCAAGCCAACCACAGTACCGCACTTGACGGTACTGAGTCGCTGGGTTCGCGGTCTCTTTCCGAAGAGGCCCGCCACCGACGCTGGAAAATCCGACCACATTCTGTGCCGCCGATCGACTGATTGTCTCGCGGGCAGCGGATCTCTGTTGACGTGGCACAACGAACGCGGGATTCTATTCGCGCAGAAGCCGCGAGGGATCGACAGCGAGGGCGCGGCGTGCTGGGATCCAGGTGGCCACGGCGCCGAGCGCTGTCATGGTCAGCAGAACTCCGAGAAGAACGAAGGGATCGCGCGGAGTCGCGAAAGCGATGAGGTGGGCCATCAGATGGCTGGTTAGCAGTCCGGCGACGATGCCCGCAGCAGAACCGTAGAGCAACAGCAGCACCGGACGCCTTAGCATGGCCACCAACACCTGGGCGCGTTGTGCTCCCATCGCAATGCGGATCCCCTGCTCCTTGCGCCGCTTCGAGACGGCGTAGGACGCCATGCCAAAGATGCCCGTAACCGCCAGCATGGCCGCAAGCAGGCCCATGATGCCGAGGACCGTAGCGATGGCGCGGGACGGCGTGAGCGACAGATCGACAGCATCGTCCCAGGAAAGCACGGTCAGCGGCAGGCTTGGCTCAAGGTCGGCCAGGCGATGCGCGAGGGCCGACGCGATCTGGTTCTGCGGCAGGCGCGAGCGCACGAGTATCGTGCTGGACGTTGCTATACCTCCATCCATTCCCTGCGCCAGGCCGAGAAGCATCGTGGGCTGGGGTTCTTCGTCCAGAGCGTTATATCGGCCGTCCGCCACGACGCCTACGATCTCGTACTTCGCCGTAGCCCACAAGGCGAAGCGCTGGCCGATAGCGGGTTTGTCACCGTACAACATGCGGGCAAAAGTCTGGTTCACGATGGCTACTTTGGGCGACTTGCTGTCGTCGTGCCAAGTGAAATCTCGTCCGGCCAGGAGTTCGGTTCCGGAGGCCCGCAGATATCCTGGCGAGACCGCGAAGGTCGTCGCAGCGAAGGCCATGTGCGAGGGCAGGAACTCCGTGGTGCCCCAGCGGTAGACGAACCAGTCTCCACCGCTCCGGAAGGGCACGCTGTCGGACACGGCAGCCGCGGTGACTCCCGGAATCGCCTGGGCTGCGTCCAGCAGGCGCTTCTGCGCGGGCAATGCATCCTTGCTCGTATACCCGGCCATGCGCAGGTCGGCTTGCGCCAGTGTGACGCCGGCCGGATCGAAGCCCAAGGGCACATGCAGAGCCCGAGCCATGCCGAGCACGGACACCAGCGACGCGGTGACGAGAAGCGTGCATACCACGATCTGGATGACCAGCAATAGATCCCGAAACGTGAAGCGTCGAAAGGATTCACTCAGCACATACCCGCTCTTGATCGCCTGAACGACGTCTGTTCGCCACACCTGGCGTGCCGGCATAAGGCCAAAGACGATCCCGCTCACAAGGGATAGACCGAACGCGATCAGATACACGCGGGCGTCTGGCGTGACAAGGAGGCGGGTAGGGTATTCGCCGAAGGGTTGCCAATGGCTGAGAGCTCCCAACAACACTCTGGCGAAGGCGGAGCCCAGTACGCCACCCAGGGTCGAGACGAGGAGGGCTTCGGTCAGCAACTGACGGACGATCGTCCAGCGCCCGGAACCGATCGCGAGGCGTGTGGCCAACTCGCTGCTGCGGTCAGAGGCCTGCGCGGCGAAGATGCTCGCGAGATTTGCACAGGCAGCCAGCAGGACAAGCGCGGACAGCAGCATCAGGCCGGCCAGCGCCTTCCTCATGGGATCGTCGCTGTCTCCTGCCGCTCCCGGCAGACGCACGCGAAGGGTTAGCCCATCGTCCTTCGGATCGGCCTTCGCCATCTGGAGTGCGAGCGCGTTCAGGCTTTGCGTGGCCTGGGAAGCCGTAGCGCCGGACTTCAACCGCCCAAGGATTGTGAAACCGAGATGGTCGCGGCAGCAAAGGTCGTCCCATCCCGTTACCGGCTCGGTATTCATGACAGGAATCCAGTAGTCGGGCCAGAAGAAGACATCGGTACCGCGAAAATCGCGTGGCGCCACGGCAATGATGTTGAAGGGCTGGTGATTGAGTTGCACCGTTTGCCCGATGACCCTGGGATCGGAGCCGAACTGTCTGCGCCACAGGTCATCACTGAGCACCATGTAGGGTGCGGAGCCCAGCCCGCGATCATCTTTCGCATGGAAGAAGTGACCGAGCGCGGGTTGAACCCCAAGCACGTCAAAGTAGTTTCCTGAGACGGCATAACCCCAACTCCGCACAGGCGATTTGCCCACGTCCAGCCCGGCCCGGAGGGTTTTGTAGGCCAGCATGCCGCGGAACGAAGCGTCGTGGTCGCGAAAGTCGAGGTAATCACGATAGGACTGGGAATCCCCTCCATTCTTACCGCGGGAGACCTGAAACAGGTTCGCCGGTTCCGGCACCGCCAGGGGCCGTAGGATCAGTCCATTCAGCAGGCTGAAGACAAAGACGTTTGCCCCGATACCCAGAGCCAGCGTAATCACCGCCGTGAGTGTGAAACCGGGCGAGCGCCGCAGCCGGCGCATGGCGAAGCGCAGATCGGTGAAGAGTTGTTCGAGCCTTGGCCACGTCCAGGCTTCGCGGCCCGACTCCTCGATCCGCGTGACATTGCCGAAGCTGCGCCTTGCGGTGCGCTCTGCCTGGTCGCGACTCATGCCCCGGCTCATCAGCGCTTCCGCCTGCTCCTGAAGATGCTGCTGAATCTCCTCGGAAAGGTCTTGAAAGTTTCGGCGGCGCGCGATGAGATCTCGAAGCCACGGCATGGGGGTGCGCCTCCTAAGATTGGACTGGAGCCAGGACCAGGCGAATGCCTTCAAGCATCTGCTCGAAGCTGGAGACTTCGCGGCCCAGATGCTTTACGCCGGCGGGCGTAATGCGATAGGTACGGACCCGGCGCCTGCTCGGGGAGATCTCCCATGCGGCCTTCACCACACCCTCTTTCAACATGCGTTGTAAAGCCGGGTAGAGCGAACCCTCTTCGACCTGCAGCAGTTCATTCGAACGCTCGCGAATGTGCTGTACGAGCGCATATCCGTGCATGGGCTGGCGTCGCAGCGACTGCAGGATCATCATCTCCAAAGCGCCTCGGAAGAGGTCGCGCTGTTCCGTCTTCAGCTTCTCGTGGCTAGGCATATTCGAAACAAGCCTAGCCTAAACAGGGGTAAGGAGAAAAGCAAGGAAAATCTTTTTGGCAGATGGCCGCGGCTCTGAGGCGTACATCCGCGGAAGAAACGCTCGCTAATGTTTAGAAAGGATGGCCATGTTTAGAAAAAAGCGCAACCAGCAATGCGGCCAACGTGAGGAAGTGGAGCAGAGAATGCAGCGCATTGATCCGCAGGCCGTGCCGCTCCGGAAAGAATGAGAAGGTTCCCTCCCAGTTGGGTCTCAGGTGCGCAACGACCTCCGGCTTGGCGCCGAAGAACCAGGGCCACCACCAGGCCCTTAGCTCCCCGAAGAACAGCAGCCCCTGAACCACGATCACTCCGGTTAAGGGTTCGGTCGGGCCATGCCTTCGGGCCAGATAGTAGAAGAGCAGCGCCAGGCCGCCAGTTGCCGTGTTCACAAGAGTGCCGATGACGCGCCGGCGAAGGGGCGCCGTCGTCTTGAAATGAGAAAGATTGTTCCAGCGGCCCAGGGGCGCCGTGTCATGCGCGGCGAGCACAATCAGCTGTAGAACGAGCAGCGTCGGCAACACACTGGAGCTCATGGCAGGTTCTCCCGGGTGATCACTTCGCGTATAAGCGGCTGCGGCTCCGGTGGAGTGCCGGCGAGGCGCACCGTTTCCTCCAGCATGCGGTAGGGTTCGCCCAGCAGCGCGCTGTTCTCGCTGAAGAGTGTGAAGATGGGCTGGCCGGATTGGAGCCGGTCGCCGAGCTTGGCGTGCGACTCCAGACCGGCATGCGCGCTCACCGGATCGCCCGGCCGGGCGCGGCCCGCGCCCAGGCGCTGCACCGCCCAGCCGACCTGCTTGCAGTCCATGCCGGCCAGGTAGCCGTCGCGGGCGGCGGTCAGCACGCGCGTCGCGGCCGGTTTGTGGAACGCGGCGGGATCGCTGAAGATGCGGGTGTCGCCACCGTGAGCGGCGACCAGCCGGAGCCACGCGGCGTAGGCCGCGCCCGAGGCCAGGATGCGGCTGGCGAGCTCGGCGCCGGCCTCGGGAGAGCCGGACTTGCCCGCCAGGTACAGCATCCATCCGCTGAGCGCGTTGGAAAGCTCAATCAGGGCGAGCGACATCCTCGCAATCGCCGGCGGGTGCTGAACCCCGCGCAGGATATCGACGCACTCCCAGACCTCCACCCAGTTGCCGGAGAAACGGCCCAGCGGCTCATCCATGGTGGTGAGCAGGGCCGCGGTGCGCGTGCCGGCGAGTTCCCCGGTGGACACCATCAGCTCGGCCAGAAACCGGGAGCGCTCATAGGTAGGCATAAAGGCGCCGGAGCCGACCTTTACGTCCAGCACCAGCGCGTCGAGGCTTTCGGCCAGCTTTTTGCTCATGATGCTGGCGCAGATCAGGAAGGGCGACTCGACCGTTCCGGTGTGATCGCGCATGGCGTACAGGATGCGGTCGGCGGGAACCAGGCTGGGCGTCTGCCCGACCATGGCGGCGTGACAGGCGCGCAACACCTCCGCCATGCGGTCCAGCGGGAGCTGGGTGTCGAATCCCGGTATGGTCTCGAGCTTGTCCAGCGTGCCGCCGGTGTGGCCGAGGCTGCGCCCGGAGATCATGGGAACCGAGATGCTGGGGCTGAGCTCCAGACCGGCGGCCGCGAGTGTGGGCGCAATCAGCAGAGAGGTCTTGTCTCCCACGCCACCGGTGGAGTGTTTATCCACTGTGAAGGTATGGAGCGGCCGGGAATCGAAGACCTCGCCCGAAAAGCGCATCGCGCGGGTGAGGTCCGCGAGCTCGCGCCGCGAGAGACCGCGCTGGAAGACGGCCATAAGGAAGGAGCCGATCTGGGCCTCCGTAATCTGGGCCTCCGTGCTTTGGGTATCCGGGATCCGGGTATCCGGGATCTGGGCCCCCCCGTGGCGCACCACGGCGCGGACGATGTGCTCGATTTCCCCTGACGAGAGCTCCCCGCCATCGCGCTTCTTGAGGATGATGTCGATTGCGTGGAGTAGGGGCTGGGGCATCTGGGGGGCTCGATTTCGAGTCTACTTCGGCTCGAGGTATTCAGCCCGGAAAGCGTGCGGCAGCAGCGCGCCGAGAGTGGTCTCTTCGGGTGCGCCGCCTTCGCCGGGGTAGAGGATGAGGGTATCGTCGGGACCGAACTCGGTGAGGGTTTGGCGGCAGGCGCCGCAGGGCATGGAAGCGGCCCCGTTGAGGTTGGCGACAGCCACGGCGCGGAGCCGGATGCCGGGCCCGCGTTCGGCTACTGCACGGGCAATCGCTCCCTGCTCGGCGCAGCTGGTGAGCCGGTAGGAGCAGTTCTCGACATTGCAGCCGGTAACAATGGAACCGTCGCTGAGCAGCAGCGCGGCTCCGACACGAAAGTGGCTGTAGGGCGAGTAGGAGCGTTCGGCTGCGGCGATGGCGAGCTCGCGCAGGCGAGTGCGCTCGGCGGAACTCAGAGGGGCTGGGATGAGGGGATCGGTTAGCCTGTCCTGCTTCATGGATGAACCAGCCTAACGGTTTTGCAGTTTCGGTTACAAGGAACGATGGTTCTTTGATATGGGACTGTTCGCCACGGCGCGCCGATTAGGATAAAAGTGATGGCTTCGGCGAAGAGTGTTGGAAAAAAACGAAAGCACAACGCTCCGGACCGCGCGACGCCTGAGCCTGAGCCCCGCCCTGATGTGCTGGAGCTGTTTCATCCGGTAACGGCCCAGTGGTTCCGGGCCGTGTTCG
>CAXUIM010000239.1:0-6778 GCA_964250885.1 uncultured Acidobacteriaceae bacterium
CATGGACACGAGCCGTTGCAGTGAGGACCATCCGGCCAACGCGGCTTCGCCGTCCGGCGGGTGCGCGGGGCGCGGTTCGCAGCCACGCGGTTTGCAGCCAGCGGGGCCCTGCGTCACCGTCGGTCTGGTCAACAACATGCCGGCGGCCGCGTTCGCGGCGACCGAGCGCCAATTTCTCGCTCTGCTCAACTCAGCCTCGAAGGACATCCCGGTGTGCCTGTCCCTCTACACTTTGCCGGGAGTGCGGCGGCCGGAGCTTGATGCGAGCCAGGGCGGCGGTTGCTATGCCAGCGTGGAGGCTCTCTGGAACCGAAACGGGGCGCCGCAATTGGACGGCTTGATTGTCACCGGCACCGAACCGGTCATGCCGGATCTGAGGGACGAGCCGTACTGGACCAGCTTCACGGAGTTGCTCGAATGGGCGCGAGGTCATACCTACTCGGCTGTGTGGTCATGCCTGGCCGCACACGCCGCGGTCCTGCACATGGACGGCATTGGCCGCCGCAAGCGCGAGGCCAAGCGCAGCGGTATCTACAGGAACGCGCGAGTCGCGGAACATTGGCTGACCTCTGGAGCGTCTTCGGCCTTCCATGTCCCGCACTCTCGCTGGAACGGTATTGCTGCGAGGGAGCTGGTCGACCGGGGATACGATTTGCTTACCTGCAGCGACGACGGAGAGGTCGACACCTTCGTCAAAAGGGAACAGAGCCTGTTCGTCTTTTTCCAGGGTCACCCCGAGTACGAATCCGACACGCTGCTGCGCGAGTATCGCAGAGATGTCGGCAGGTATCTGCGCTCTGAAGTCAACACCTACCCCACGCTGCCGCGCGACTATTTCGATGCCGCCACCGAGCAGACCTTGCACACTCTGCGGGAGCAGGCCCTGTCGTGCCGGAGCAAGGAATTGCTGGGCCATGTAGCTGGTGTTCTGCAGAAGACCCGAATCGAGAACACGTGGCACACGGCGGCGGCACAGGTTTACCAGAACTGGCTGCGGTATCTCTGCGAGCGTAAGAGCAACTCTGTGCCGCGCGCGGAACAGGTGGGAGCTGCCCGAGACTGATCGATAGCCGAAGGGCGGCTCGCTTCGAGCACCGATTGCGGAGATCACGATGGCCATCAAGTACAGATGTTGCGTGTGCGATGAAGATGTTACGGCGCAGGTGCTGACAGCCTGCAGCCAGGGGCCGGAAACGCGAGCCATCTTCCAGGCGCCCACCCTGGTCGTCAGAGGCAAGAAGCTACCCCATACGAGCCGTTCGGTAATTGTTACGTGCAGCAACGGCCATCAATGTGAGTATCCCTGTCTGGATGTATCCCATGAGTGACGACACCGTCATCACGGGAACGCCTGTCTCGGCCGAGAGGCAGGCGCAGTTCAATGCCCTGGTTGCCTTCTTCGATCCCAAGACCAGCATGGATCGCATCGACGCCTTTGCCAAATGGATCTTCGCGTCCAGCACCGTGGTGGGAGTGCTGGGTGTCGGGCTGGTGAACGGGGTTGTGGCCAAGGCGCATGGCCTGAGCTTGATCTTGTTCACAGCCGCGGTCGCGTTTCTGGGGGTCAGCCTGACGGCCGCGTGCTGGAGTATTGCGCCTCAGCTGGCGGAAGTCTATGTGGATCAGCTGGAGAGCATGCGGGAGGAGATGAACAAGCAGTTCGCGGCTCGGGAACGGCACCTGCGAGTTGCGACGGTGTTTTACGCCCTGGCTCTGTTGACGGCCGCCGCTGTACCGCTGACCTCGCTCTTGCTCCCGGAGGCCGGAGTGAAGCTGACGTATACCGTGGACGCGACGGGTTCGATGAGCGCCGACGCGATCATTCAGGGGGACCATAGGGCAGCCGCCCTGAAGCTGGATGTCGAGCGTCAGGGCGTGCCGCTGGCTTCGGCGGGAAGCTTCCCCGGAGCTTCGGGCGATGCGACACTCCATCTGGGACCGGTTGCCCTGGCTCCTGGCGGCGCGACCGACCTCATTCTCTGGCGCCAGAACACGCCCGGCGCCAGCTGGACCGAGTTGCGACGGGTTTCCTTGCAGCACTGAAGCATTCTTCCCGTTGCTCTACCGCAACCGGCGAGAGTGCTTCAAATAGCGGGATGCTGCAGGATCTCTGCCAGCCCCTGAAGCCGCTTGGCGTCAGCTGAATCAGCCGCGGCGGATGCATTTGCCTGCAGGGATTCGCCCATTGCCCGAAGCCCGTCCAAATCTTCCTTACCCATGTCCGAGGCCTGTGCGCGCGCGATCGCTGCATCGATGGCGGCGATTCGCTCGGCGGGCAAAGCCTGTGACCGGCTCAGCTGGTCCAGGTACGCCCGCGCGACTACAAGCTGGGAAGGCCAGGCGATCTTTGGCTGGTCCTGCACATTGAGCTCGTTCAACCGCACCAGCTTGGCCGCATCGATCTCATTCTGTGTCAGGTATTTGCTGGGCACCAGCTTGAATACATCCAGACCGCGCGCGATCTCCGAACCGTAGATGTAGCCGTTGTACCAGTAAGCGGACCAGTAGCCGCCGAGGATCAGGGTCTTGGCATCGATGGCGCCGCGGTCGAAGTAGGCGATCTCGTAGGGATGTGCGGCGTCGGTGAAGTCCATGATGGAGACGCCGCCCTGATACCACGCCTGCACCTCGATATCGCGTCCCGGCACAGGAATCAGGGATCCATTGTGCGCGACGCAGTTCTCGGTCTCGGATTGAGCCGCGGGCATTTTGTAGTAGCTCGCGAGCGACAACTTGTCGTCCGCTTTGAGATCGAAGATCGCGTCGGCTCCCCACTTATTGGGGTCGGTCGCGCGGCAGCGGGGCTGCAGCCCTCCCCCCCATTCATCTGTGAACACCACTTTCGTGCCGTCGTTCGAGAAGGTCGCTGAGTGCCAGTAGGAGTAGTTGGGATCGTTGACGGCATCGACCCGCTTGGGATGCGCAGGATCCTTGATATCGAGGAGGATGCCGTTCCCCGAGCAGGCCCCCGCGGCCAATCCAATCGCCGAGTACACCGTGATGTCATGGCACTGATTGGTGTCTACGGGCTTGGTGGCTGACTTATCATGACTCCCGCCATTGTTCAAGCCATTCAGAGCTCCGGTGCGCGCATCCATAAACACGCGGGGGCTGGAGATCACGGCCGCCTTCTCCGGAGCCGCGAGGGGCACCTTGATGATGTCGATTCGGAACAGCGAGGTGTTCGGGTCTTTGTCGGGAGACTCCGACGAACAGCCGGCCAGCTCCTCGGCGGGCCGCACGAAGGAGGTGCCGGAGACGTAGATGTAGACGTTGTCCGGATCGTTGGGGTCCACGACCAGGGTGTGGGTATGCGACCCGCGGCAGGTTTGAACCGCGGCTACCTGTTTGGGGTTCTTTATGTCGGAGATATCGAAGATTCTCACGCCGCGAAAGCGATCCGGGCTTGCTGCCGGTACGCGGTGGTCGTGCTCATGGCCCGGCGCTGGCGGAGGAGATGGAGGGAACCCCTGGGTACCGCAGTCCAACCTTCCGTTCGGCATCTCCACCGACATGAACAGCAGGTTTCGATAGACCGAGACGTCTCCCTGGCCGCCCGGGCACACCAGCGTGGTGATCAGCGAGACCTTGGCAGGATCCGATATGTCATAGAAGTTCACGCCATAGAAGTTGCCCTGGAACAGGTGCGTTCCCTGGAAGGCGAAGTCGGAGTTTGCGTAGGCGAGCTGTGCCAGCACCAGCTGCATGGATTTGGGCATTTTGGCGCCGGCGCCCACCCCCAGAAGTTTCAAGGCCTTCTGTACAGAAGGATCATCGGCGTCGGTGGAGGACAGTTGAAAGGCGTCGGGCTTCTTCAGAAAGTCGATGTGCTGCAGGCCCATGGCCGCCTCACCCGCGTCATAGAGCCCCGCCTTCAAGCCCACACGCGGATCGTCGGTGTTGGATCCGGTCATGCCCGGCGGCAGCGGCTTAGCCGGTTCCGGTGCAAACTCGTTCTCCTCTGCCGGCGCCGGCGCCGGCTTCGCAGGAGGAGTAGAGGGTGTCTGCGCATGCAGAGGCACTTTCGGGGAACACACAACGGCCACGGCAAAGGCCAGAGCAGTCAAACGGGGCGCCAGAGCGCGTATCGGGTTCATCGGTTCTCCTTGAGCATGTTCTGCATGATTCTGATTTCGGCTCGCTGCGTGTTGTCGGCATCGGTGGCGAAGTTGAACAGGTCTGCGTCCTCGCCGGCGCCGGGGCTGTTGAACAGCTGTTTCACCATGACCAGCGCGCCGTCATGGTGCTGAATCATTCCGGTGAGGAACAGGGTATCGAACGCCGCCCCCTGGGCCTGCCGCAGCGCCTCCATCTGCGCGGCGGTCAGCATACCCGGCATAGCCGGCATGGTTTTGCCGCTCATATCCATGCCGGGCTCCATGCCGGGCATTCCGGGCATGGTCATCGGGACGGGCTCACCGCGCGCGCCCAGCCAGCTCTTCATGAATTTCATCTCATCGGTCTGCGAGAGACCGATGCGCGCGCCCAGAGCGCGGATCTCGGGATTGACGGTGTGTGACAGAATCATAGCTGTCATCTCCACGGCCTGAGAGTGGTGCATGATCATGCCCTGCATGAACTCCACATCCGCCTGGGAGAGCTGCGGAGCCTGCGGTCTGGTGGACGGTGGCAATGTCTTGCTGGGCTCGCCGGGCGCGCCGGGCTGCACGATCGGAGCCGAGTCCGGTTGCGCCTGTTGGGCAGGCGCTGCAGCTCGCACGGGGCCGCAAAGCACAGCCGCGGTAAGTCCCACAAGAATTGAGCGGGCCGCGAGCGTACCTCTCGGCGGTTTGGGCTCACGGCCAAACCGGGTACATCCAGACGTGCACATGTGACCGGGCATGTTCTTTCTTTCAAGGTATCACTGCACGGCTGAAGCGCACGCGGTCCGATGGCAGATCAGACCGGCTGCTCGCTCGTGGAAGCGGTCGCTGGATGGGATTAGCCCCGCGGATGTACGGTGGCCGGGGCCGTTGCGTCCCGAACGCCGCTGGTTCGAAAGCGGTCTGGAAGGATTTGCGGCCCCGTATTCAAACAAACCGGATAAATCCTTTTCCCGGAGTTAGTATGGGCATCGGCCCTGGCTGCAGAGACGGCCCGGCGCGAAGAGCAAGCCATTTCCAACAGGGGATATGCTGAGGTGAAACGATGAGCGATTTGATGGTGCAGGAGATCTGGTTTATCACGGGAAGCCAGCACTTATATGGCCCCGAGACATTGAAGCAAGTGGCGGAAAACTCCCGCACCCTTGCGGGATCGCTGGATCATGAAGAAGACGTGCCGGCGAAGGTCGTCTGGAAGCCTGTACTGACCACACCGGAGCAGATCCTGGCGCTTTGCCGCGAAGCCAATAACAGCGATGCCTGCATCGGCCTTGTTCTCTGGATGCATACCTTCTCCCCGGCCAAGATGTGGATCGCGGGATTGCGTTCGCTGCAGAAGCCCTTTCTGCACCTGCATACGCAGTTCAATCGCGAGCTGCCGTACGCGACCATCGACATGGACTTCATGAATCTGAACCAGGCCGCCCATGGAGACCGGGAGTTCGGGTTTATCACCGCCCGCCTGCGGCTGGCGCGCAAGGTCGTGGCCGGCTACTGGAAGGATCCGCGAACAGTCGCGGAGATTGCGACATGGGTACGGGCGGCGCTGGGCTGGAACGAGTCGCAACATCTCAAGGTCGCCCGTTTCGGCGACAATATGCGCCAGGTCGCCGTTACCGAGGGCGACAAGGTCGAGGCGCAGAGTGTCTTCGGTTACAGCGTGTCCGGCTTTGGCGTCGGCGATCTCACCGGCCGGATGGCGCAGTTCAGCGATGCGGAGGTGGAGAGGCTGGTCGGCGAATACCGCGAGCAGTACACCATCGCCAAGGACCATGACCGGGTCGACTCCCTGGCCGTTGCCGCGCGTATCGAGCTGGGCCTGCGTGCCTTTTTGACTGAAGGCGGCTTCGGCGCCTTCACGGATACCTTTGAGGATCTGCACGGGATGGGCCAACTGCCCGGAATCGCCAGCCAGCGGCTTATGGCATCCGGCTTCGGCTTCGGCGGCGAAGGCGACTGGAAAACCGCGGCGCTGGTGCGCCTTATGAAGGTCATGGCCCAGGGGCTGCCCGGGGGCACGTCGTTTATGGAGGACTACACGTACGACTTCGCCACCGAGGATGGTGCATCGAGCATTTTGGGATCGCACATGCTGGAGATCTGTCCGTCCATCGCCGCGGGGAAGCCCTCGCTGGAGGTGCATCCCCTGGGAATCGGAGGCAAGGCCGATCCGGTGCGGCTGGTCTTCACTTCTCCGGCCGGACCGGCCATAGTCGCTTCCATCGTGGACATGGGAAACCGCTTTCGCATGATCCTGAATGAAGTGGACGTGGTAGTGCCGGCGCACGAATTTCCGAAGCTTCCCGTGGCCCGCACCCTCTGGCATCCCAGGCCCAACCTGAAGATCGCTGCGGCCGCGTGGATCTATTCTGGAGGCGCGCATCACACCAGCTTCAGCCAGGCTCTCAACGCCGAGCACCTGGCCGACTTTGCCGAGATCGCCGGCATCGAACTGGTCCGGATAGACGCCGACACCCGGCTCGCACAGCTGCGCCGTGAACTGTTGTGGAGCGATGCCGCGTACAAGGTGCTGTAGCCTGCTGCCCAGGCTTGCAGAGAAGCTCGCCTGCCGCCCGGGCGCAGAGTCCCACTGTCTGCTTCAGCCCTCATGGCTCGCCGCAACCGTCAGCTGATTTGCTCTACTGCCGTAAGCGCAGCAGCAGGCAGCCGTGCGG
>CAXUIM010000240.1:0-4490 GCA_964250885.1 uncultured Acidobacteriaceae bacterium
CCCCTGCTCCACATCGACACCAGCTACAAGTTTCCGGAGATGATCGCGTTTCGGGACAACTATGCCCGCGAGATCGGGGCGGACCTGATCGTGCACCGCAACGAGGCGGCCATCGCGGACGGCGCCAGCCCGTGGAAGCTGGGCACCCAGAACTGCTGTGGCGCTTTGAAAACGCGGGCGCTGTTGGATGCGCTGGAGGCAGGCGGTTTCGACGCGGCCTTCGGCGGAGCACGGCGCGATGAGGAGAAGAGCCGCGCCAAGGAACGCGTGTACAGCTTCCGCGATTCTGCGGGACAGTGGGACCCGAAGAACCAGCGGCCTGAGCTCTGGAGCCTGTACAACTCGCGGCTGCGCAAGGGCGAAAGCATCCGGGTGTTTCCGCTGTCCAACTGGACGGAGCTCGACATCTGGCTCTACCTGTACGCGGAGCAGATTCCGATTGTGCCGCTTTATTTCGCTGAAAACCGCCCGGCGGTGGTGCGCAACGGATCCATTACGCTGGTCAACGACAGCGTGAAGCTGCTGCCGCACGAAAAACCCGAGCCGATGAAGGTGCGTATGCGCTCGCTGGGCTGCCTGCCCTGCACCGGCGCCATTCGCAGCGAGGCCGACACGCTGCCCGCCATCATCGAGGAGCTGATCGGCTTCCGGCGCAGCGAACGCGAGAATCGCGCCATCGACCACGACGAAGAAGGCTCGATGGAGATGAAGAAACGCGAGGGATACTTCTGATGAGCACCCTCCCCTTCACCACCGAAACGGCTCGCGAGAGCAGCTTTCGACACTTTCTGGACGCGCATCTGGACCAGGAGATGCTGCGCTTCACGACGGCGGGCAGTGTGGACGATGGCAAGAGCACGCTGATCGGCCGCCTGCTGCACGATACCAAGAGCGTCTACGAAGACCAGCTCGCCTCCATCCGGGCCAGCCGCGTGAACCGCTCCGGCGGCGCGGTAGACCTGTCGCTGCTCACGGATGGTCTCAAGGCGGAGCGGGAGCAGGGGATCACCATCGACGTGGCGTATCGCTACTTCTCCACCACGCGGCGCAAGTTCATCATCGCGGACACGCCCGGGCACGAGCAGTACACCCGCAATATGGCCACCGGGGCCTCCACGGCGGACGTGGCAATCGTGCTGATCGATGCCAAAGCCTTCGCCAGAGTGGGCGGGTTATTGCCGCAGTCGCGCCGCCACACCTACATCGCCAATCTGCTGCGCATTCCGCACGTGGTCGCGGCGGTGAACAAGATGGACCTGGTCGGCTACGGCGAAGAGGTCTTCGCCGCGGTGCGCACCGAGTTTGCGGCGCTGGCGGCCCGGCTGGGGCTGCCTTCGGTCGAGCTCATTCCCGTGAGTGCGCTGGCCGGCGACAACGTCGTCGAGCGCAGCACGGCCATGCCCTGGTACAGCGGGCCCACATTGCTGGAGTACCTGGAGACCGTGCCGCTGGCGATTGGCGAAGCGGCCGCCGGTCCGCTGCGCTTTCCCATACAGCTCGTGGTTCGTCCCAACGCGGAGTTCCGCGGCTTTGCCGGCCGGGTGGAGCGCGGTGAGGTGCGTCCGGGGCTGCGCGTGAAAGCCCTGCCGAGCGGACGCACCACGCGGGTCAAGAGCATCGTCACCTTCGATGGCGAGTTGAAGTCGGCCAGCTATCCGCGCAGTGTCACCCTGGAGCTGGAGGATGAGATCGACCTCAGCCGCGGCGAGATGCTCATTGCCGAGTCAGAAGCCCCGCCTTCCGTCAGTACCGCGTTCCGCGCCATGGTCGTGTGGATGCACGAGCAGCCGTTGACGGTGGGGCAGACCTACCTGGCCAAACACACCACCCGCGGCGTGCGCTCCACGGTGCGGGCCATTCGCTATCGCGTCGACATCAACAACGCCGAACATCGCGATGCAGACCAGTTGCAGATGAATGACATTGCGGAGGTGGAGTTCGACACCAGTCTGCCGCTGTTCTTCGATCCCTATCGTGAGAACCGGGAGTTGGGGGCGTTGATCCTGATCGACAGCCTCAGCAACGCCACGGTGGGCGCGGCGATGATCCTGGCCCCCATCGACGCGCCGGCGATCCGGATCGACGCGGCTACAGCCAGGGGCGAGGCTCCCCTGCCGGAAGCAGCCTCGCCCCAGCGCGCCGCCTTCATCTGGCTGCGAGCCCGGCCGCAGGAGGCCACGGAGTTGCAGGATGCGCTGCGCGCGCGCGGGCATCAGGCTGTGGTGGTCGACGATCCTCTGATTCCCGAGGCCGCACTGGCTGGCGCCGTGCGTGCGCTGCAGTTGGCCGGGGTGACGGCGATCTCGTCGCGGAGCGAATTGAGTGAGCCCAACACCACGGCCCTGCGCACGATCGCCCTCAATGCCTTCCTGGAAAGCACCGCGGCCGCGCTGGCCTGGGCTGATGCGGCGCATGACGAAGCAAATTCAGCCACGCCCCAGGGCGGCCGGTCGCCGCGAACCGGACCGCAGGAGGAGCAACGATGAGCCCCGTGTCGAGCCCCACACCGCTGCTGGATAGGGACCCTGGTCCACCTCCAACCTCGCCGCTCACCCCGCCGGCGGGTCCACCGCCGCGAGGTCTGAGGCTGGCCGAGCCCGAGGCGCTCTCGGCTGAGGATCTGGTTGCGGAGGTGGTGCGTGAAGCGATCGCCTCTGCCACTCCCGGCGCCGCGGGCATCTGTCTCACCAGCAGCTTTCAGACTGAGGACATGGTGGTGTTGCACCTGCTGCGCCGTCACCTGCCTCAGGTTCCGGTGATCTTTCTGGAGACCGGCTATCACTTCTCCGCCTTGATCGAGTATCGGGACCGGATCGTGCGCGAATGGGACTTGAACCTGGTGAACGCTCTGCCCGCGACGAGCCTCGAAGCGCACGAGAAGCAGTTTGGCCTGCTGCATGTCATTGAACCAACCCGATGCTGCGCGATCCGCAAGGTCGAGCCGTTGATGCGCTCGCTCGAGCCGTATACCTGGTGGTTTACGGGGCTGCGCCGCGAGCAGTCGCCGACGCGCGCCGGGCTCAGGAAGATTGAGGACCATCGCCTGCCCACCGGCCGCATGCTGAAGAAAGTGAGCGTGCTGGCAGACTGGAATTGGGCGCGGGTTGAAGCCTATGCCCGCGACCACGCCCTTCCGCGGCTGGCGCTCTACGACCAGGGTTATAGCAGCATCGGTTGTGAGCCCTGCACGGCGGTTCCAGCGGCGGGAGCCGATCCCCGCAGCGGGCGCTGGGGCGGCAAGAAATTGGAATGCGGCATCCATACCTTCAGCGAACGGCAATAACGCACGACATACCCGGATGGAGGAATTTCAACAGCGTGCAGGAGAGACGCAAAATCGTCGATCTGTGGCAGCGCGGCCGCGCCGCCACGCTGGTGACCCTGGTGCGGGTCGAAGGTTCAAGCTACCGCCGCCCGGGTGCCCGGATGCTGATCACCACCGGCGGGGAGTACACCGGAACCATCTCCGGAGGCTGCCTGGAGGCGGAGGTCGTACGCAAGGCACAGTGGAAAGCTCGGGGCGGGGCGGTGGTCGAACGATACTCGACGCTGTTCGATGATACCGCGGAGATTCCTTATGGACTGGGCTGCGGCGGGACTGTCGATCTGCTGCTTGAACCTGCGGGAACTCCGGAGTTTGCGGCCCAGATGGATGCGCTATCGTCGTCGCTGCGCGGGGAGACTCGCCACGTTGTGACGCAACTGCCGGAGCATGGCAGACCTCTGGCCCGGACGGTCTGCGACACCAGGGGAGCGATCCTCTTTGCTGGTCAGTCGGACTCGGCTCTGCAAGTTGCAGGGAGCGACCGTTCGAAATTCATACACAATCTCGCGGACACCAGGAGTCGACGTGGGGAGCGCGCCGGGCGGTTCGAGGAGTGGCTGGAGCCGCCGCAACGGCTGTTCCTCTTCGGCGCCGGAGACGATGCGCAACCCATGGTGCAGTTGGCGTCTCTTCTGGGATGGGATGTAAGCGTGGTCGATGGACGCCGTCAGTGGGCCCGTCCCGACCGATTTCCCCAGGCTCTGCAGGTGCTTGCAGCGCGAGCGCCCTTCGATCGAGCGTCCTTGGATCCGGAGGGCTTGCATCTGTTTGACCCGGGTATGTCGTCTCCTGATCCTGCGGCGTTGGATCCCGTGGCGATGCTGGGCGTCGGTCCGCGCGATGCCGCGGTGGTGATGACCCACAGTTATGAACAGGATCGTGCCTGGTTGGCGGCCCTGCTTCCCCGCCGGCCGCGCTATCTCGGCCTGTTAGGGGCACGGCACCGTAGCGCGCTGCTGGTGAGTGAGGCGGCGGTGATGCTGGGTTGGAGCGTGCAGCGTGTCTGCGACGGTTTGTTTGCTCCCGTGGGTCTCGATCTCGGCGGAGATGGCGCCGAGGCCATCGCGTTGGCCATCGTGGCGGAGATCCAGGCGTGTTGCCAGAGCAAGCTGGGTGTGTCCCGTCGCATGACGCCGGACGCGGTCGCGGAGCAGGTGGCCCAGGG
>CAXUIM010000240.1:4590-6777 GCA_964250885.1 uncultured Acidobacteriaceae bacterium
CTCCGGGGTGGCTGCTGTGATTCTGGCTGCCGGATTCTCGCGCCGGCTGGGGCGGCCCAAGCAGACCCTGACGATCGACGGAGAAACCCTGGTCGGCCGCGCAGCGCGCGTTGCACGCGCAGCCGGGCTATCGCCGCTGATCGTGGTCGTCAATGAAGAGGCGGCCTTCGGCGCCGCGCTCCAGGAGCAGGGCTGCATCGTGGTCGTAAATCGGCAGGCCGCCGAGGGCATGGCTTCCTCGCTCCGCCGCGGTGTGGAGGAGGCCCGAGCCCGGCAGGCCAGTGGAATCGTTTTGATGACCTGCGACCAGGTGGCTACCCGGCCCGGCCACCTGCGCGCGCTCTATGAAGAGCCGTTGCGAGTCACCGGCTCCCGATATGCGCAAAGGACGGGGGTGCCGGCCTACCTTCCGGTAGCAACGTTCGATGCACTGTTGCAGTTGCAGGGGGACGTGGGGGCGCGCGATCTTCTGCGTGGCGCTCATGCGATTCTCGCCGAGGAACTGAGCGTCGATGTCGATACGGAGCAGGACCTGGCGCAGATCGCCGGCTCCACAGCTTCAAGTGGTTTGCTCTAAGAGCTCACGCTCCTGTACTCTCCAGCCCCTGATCTAACAGCCAGAGCATAAAGAATATCTCTCCGAAGAATGCCCCGCTGGAATTTATGTGAATGCTATTCACTTAAGAAGTACAGGTCAAGCGAGGTTGTACTCGGATTCATCGCTTTTAGGAGGTATTAATCGCCTATGGTATGGGCTATACGGGCGCGGCGTGATCCACGATCGGAGATGTTTCTAACTTGAGCTGATGCCCCTCGAAATCGGGGCGGCTGTGTGAAGCCTCGAGTTGATCCTTCGTTCAGGCGCCGAGCGAGCGCAGAAACTCCTCCAGCAAATTCCCGGCCACAGCGGCGCGGTACTTCGCGGTGGAGCGGATATCGTCGATCGGCCGTGCCTCGCCGGCCAGGGCCGCGCGGGCGGCGCGAACCGTAGCGTCGATGTGCGCCGGTCCGACGCGGCGCTGCCGCAGAGCCGATTCCGTGGCCGCGCAACGCAGAGGACGGTCGGCCAGCGAAGCCGCCCCCAGCCGAATGTCCGTGAGGAGATCGCCCTCTACCGCGGCGACGGCCGCCAGCGCGGTCTTGGAGATAGCGAGCGCATTGCGTGTGCCCACCTTGCGAATGTACTGGCGATACCCGGAAAACGCGCGCGGGACGATAACGCTGTGCAGCAGTTCATCGGGCCGCAGCGCTGTGCGCTTGTATCCGAGATGGAAGTCGACATACGGCAGGGTGCGAGCGCCGCTGCTGCTGATGAGCTTCAGCGTGGCGCCGTAGGCCAGCAGCGCGGGCGGGGTGTCGGCCGCCGGAGAGGCATTGCAGATGTTGCCGCCCAAGGTGGCGCGATTCTGGTTGGCGATGGCTCCGGTCCACGACGCCGATTGCACCAGCAGAGGGAGATCCCGGGCGATCGCCGCATCCCGGCGCAGGTCCGTGAATGTGGTTCCAGCGCCGATATGGATCGCGTCCGCTTCAACCCGGATGAAGCGCAGCTCGCGCAGCTGCTGTAGCGAGATCAGCGAGTGCTGCGCGAGGCGGCCGGTGTTGAGCGCCACCATCAGCTCGGTGCCTCCGGCGATCGGCGTATGCTTGCCGGGCTCCGCCGCCAGCCGGGCGAGAACCTCCTCCAGCGTGGACGGCGCAATCAGGTTGAAGGCGCTCACGTCAGAGCGCATCGTCCGGCTCTCCGGCTCGGGGCTCCGGCGGGTCTGCGGATTGCCGGGCTGCGTGTTTGGCTGCTTCCTGAACCGCTTCGAAGATGCGCATATATCCGGTGCAGCGGCAGAGATTGCCGGAGAGTCCCTCCTGGATCTGCTCCAGGGTCGGGTTCGGATGCTTTTCGAGCAGATGATGCGTCGCCAGGATCATGCCGGGAGTGCAGATGCCGCACTGGGCTCCCCCACGTTCCAGGAAACACTGCTGGATGGGGTGGAGGCAGCCCTCTCGGGAAACGCCTTCGATGGTGCAGATTGCCGTGCCGCTGGCCTGCAGCGCGGGTACCAGGCAGGAGTTCACCAGCTCGCCGTTCAGCAGCACGGCGCAGGCGCCGCATTCGCCTTCGCCACAGCCCTCCTTGGTTCCGGTGAGGTGCAGGTCCTCGCGCAGCACGTCGAGCAGGCGCTTCATCGC
>CAXUIM010000241.1:0-6759 GCA_964250885.1 uncultured Acidobacteriaceae bacterium
GCTTCGACCTGGCGCTCGAAGACGTTGTCATAGCTGTAGTCGTTGCCGATGGCGGTCAGGATGCTGGAGTCGGTGGTGAGCGCCACGGCTCGCAGGGCGGGGCGGTCGACGGTGAGGCGCGAGACAAACTCAGCCACCAGGTGCTGCGAATCGGCCGCGGAGCCCCCGTTACCGCAGACCATGAGCTTGCGGCCCGACTTCATGGCTGCGGCGGTGATCCGGCCCGCTTCAACGACAGCGGCGTGAATGGCCTCGTCGTTCAGCACGCGGGTCATGGTTTCGATGGACTGGGCGAGTTGTCTGCGGACTAGATCGTTCATGAGCTCCACTTGGAAGATCGGCGTGGCGTAGCGTGCGGGGGGCAGGGGGCCGGAGGCGGTGAAAGGACGAGCGCATTTAGCGCAAACAGTACAGCACGCCGCAAGCTACAGCTGCAGGAACGGCGGCCAGCGACAAACGCCGCCTCTGGTGAGACGAGCTATGGGGCAACCGGGATGGTTGCGGAGGGCGCAACGGTGAGTGGATTGCCGGCGGTGATTCCGTTGAGGGCCAGCGGTGTGGGCCGGGCGTATCCGAAGGCGTGATCGAAGTTGATGCGCTCGAGCTCGACCGCGTAGGGGCGGTGCTGCAGCTGGGTGTAGATCGCGCCGACGTACTCGCCCATGATTCCCAGGCAAACCAGAACGATCGAAAGCACGAAGAAGACACCGATCAGCATGGGCGCCACGCCGACGGTGAACGTGCTCCAGAAGATGATCTTGGCGAGTAAATAACCGATCGCGATGAGGAAGCTCAGGGCGGCGCCGATGAAACCGGCGAAGGTTGCCAGGCGCAGCGGAACCTTGGAGTGGTTGATGATGCCCAGCATGCCGATATCGTAGAGTGTGTACCAGTTGTTCTTGGTGATGCCGAACCTGCGGGCAGGCTGGTCATAGAGCAGCTTGACGGTGGGAAGGCCGATTTCCGCGATCATGCCGCGGAAGTAGGGGTACGGGTCATCGAAGGATTTGACCAGGTCCACGACCTTGCGGTCATACAACCCGAAGCCGGTGTAGTTCTGGATTGTTTCAATTGAGCTGAGCCGCTCGGCTAGCCGGTAGTACTGCTTGCGCGCCCAGAACATGAGCGAGTTCTCTTCGCTGGTCCGCTTGATGCCCAGCACGCAGTAGGCGCCCTTCTCCCACTCGCGGATCAGGTCGACGATCATCGGCGGAGGATCCTGAAGATCGGCGACGATGCCGATCATGGCATCTCCGCGGGCGGCGAACAAAGCGTGGATCGGCGACCGGATGTGCCCGAAGTTGCGCGCGTTGACGATGACCTTGACGTTGGGATCGGCCGCCGCGATCCACTTGAGAATGGCCACCGTGTTGTCGCGCGAGGAATTGTCGATGAAGATGTGCTCGTACTCGTAGCGCCCGATCCCTGCCATCACCTCGCGAACCTGGTTATACAGGTTCAGTACATTGGCTTCTTCGTTGTAGCAAGGGGTGATGATGGAGATGGTCTTCTGACTCACGAATGCGAGGCTCCTGGAGAACTCAGAGCAAGTTTAGAGCATTTCTCCTGTGCTTGCGCAGCGCAGGGAGGTTCCCATAAGCATTAAAGAGTATGAGCGCTACGCGGGGTGTACCCTCCCGCCTGCGTCCCTCAAGAAGCTGGCGAGTGCCTTTACCTCGGTCCGGAGTCTCTGGCCCGCTTTTCGGTTTACGAAATCAAAGGTCGGTTCAGTTTTCCGAAATTTAGGACGCTAGAGGTTGAGGGTTATCCGCGGCAGGTATCTCCGAGTATCAACCAAGAAGGCTTCAGGATCGGCAGGCTGTGCGATCAGGCGTTGCCCAGCCGTTTGAATCAGTATCCAATTCCTGACTGCATTGGCGCCGCCGGCTTTTCCGGTCATTGGGCCAATATATGTGATCTCTGGAAACAAAAAAACAACCTGTTGAAACTTCACATTTAGCCGGTCCGGAGTGCCAGAAGTGAAATGCAGCGGCCAGACTTCGGCAACGGCTCAGACTTGCACAGAGCAGGAACAGCAACGCAAAACCAGCAACCGATAACAAAAAGGCTGCGGCCAGTGACATAATCTGCCGCTTGTAATCGTTCATTCCCCGGGATATCAGTTGCTCGCTGGATATCATGCGGACAGTGTAATCCATTCAGATAAGGGGCATTTATCGCCTTCTACTCTCGCGCAAAATGATGTCCTTTATCCGGCGTGCGCTTCCTTCACGCTAGTGCACGGATTCGATAGCGATCGCCCCTGCGCCCTGATCAGCTTCCTGCTGGCCGGCGCTGCAGTGTGGCGCTCAAGCGGTCTTGGCGCGGAAGGTGACTTTCTTGTGGCCTACGAAGCTGAAGATTGTCGTAAAGCCCTGAACCAGGGCGCCCGCGAGATACCCGGCGATGGCCTTTCCGGATGAGATCTTTTGCAGCAGGACAAGCGGCCGGCCCTGCAGATGCGCGGCGAGCTCTGCCACAGCCTGGTGCAGTTCCGGCCCATGAGCATGAATGAACGATTGCAGAAGCCGTGTGACGCCGGAGAGCGCCAGCAACCCGGGCAGCATGCCGAAGCCGTACACTCCGAAACATTTGAACCACTCGACGAGATAATTTCCGCGTGTCTTGAAGACGAACAGTTTGTAGCCGGAGTAGGCCACCGTGATGTTGAGCGGTGTGGAGATGATTGAGGCGGCAATCACGGTGACATACAGAAGACGTTGAGGCGCCACGTGATTGAGCAGAAAGAGCGTTCCGGCAAAGGTGCAGTAGCCGAACACGGTATTGAAGACACCGACGAGCAGATAACGGATGAACTGGGCGCCGGAGAGACGATTCACCAGGCGCTGCAGGCGCCCCCTGGGGATGAAGGGATCCTGTGGAATAGGCACCACCGGCGGGTGCGCGGGGCGGACCTCGGCGGCGGCGTTCGCCGGTGTCGGCTCGGTCATGGCAGCATCCGCGTCCTACAGCACACTGCGGCCTCCATCGATGATGAGATTGTGTCCGGTCATGTAGCTGCTGGCATCGGAGCACAGAAAGAGAATGGCTCCCTGGTACTCGTCTTTATGCGCCATGCGGGCCATGGGAATCAGCTGGTGCAGTTTCTGCGTGAACTCCTCCGGCTGGTTGGCAAAGACGCCACCCGGCGAGATGGCGTTCACACGGATATTGTGCGCGGTCCAATAGGTGGAGAGATAGCGTGTAAGCCCGATGAGCGCCGTCTTGACCACCGAGTAGGTGACGGGCTTGACCGGCTGCTGGTCCTCGGGGAGGCCTTCCTTGCGGTAGAGGCGCTGATCGGGAGCGATGACGCCGAGGTCCGAGGCTACGTTCAGAATGACGCCGCTGTTGCGCCGGACCATCTCCGCGCCAAACACGCGCGAGCAAAGGAAGGCGCCCGTGAGGCCCACCGCGATGTCCGCATTCCAGACCTCGAGAGGGAAATTCTCCAGCCGCGACCACTGCTTGGGCTCGCCCTGAGGGTCCGCCTCTACCTTCGGGTTGTTGGCGGCATTGTTGATCAGGATGTCGACACGCCCGAACCGGTCCAGGATGATCTTGCGGGCCTCCTCCAGAGACACCTCGGAGGTGATGTCGGCGGCCAGCCCCAGACACTCCGGGCCATGGGCAAGCTGGAGCTGCTCCGCGCGAAGCGCCGGGTTGGCGACGGCCAGATCGAGCAGGACGACGTGTGCGCCGGCGGCGGCCAAGATGGCGCCGTGGTGATACCCGAGCAGACCGGCTCCCCCGGTGATGATGGCGACGCGGTCCGTGAGATCAAAAAGGGAGTGGGCGCGATTGGGTACTGTGGACATAATCGTCCTCCCAGTATCGCAGAGGCCGGGCCGAGGGCGATTGGCCCGATTCCACCGGTTTGCCAAAGGCGAGGGCTGCGAAAGGGCTGAGAAGCCCGTGAGTACCGTAAGTCCCATCGCTGATGGTTCTGGTGGCGATAGGAATCAGCGGTTGGGTCAAAACTGCCGGAGGTTTGGGGGGCCGGACGAAGCCTCTTCCTCGCATTTCGAGCCGCTCACGCTTGCCTGGATATGACTCGGAATCTCCACCTACCGGTTGACAAGGTAGCGTAGGATATCTAGCGGTGGCATCTGCGGTGCTGCCGAGGGCTAGTGAGGAATGAGTTTATTTGATGTTCTTTTTGGGCGTCCGTTAGCAACCAGTGCCGAACATGACGAGCATATAGGCGTAGCGGCGGGAATACCGATCTTCGGGCTGGATGGGCTGACCAGCGCGGCATATGGGCCGGAGTACGCCATGCTGCTGCTGATCCCGCTGGGTTTTTACGGCGTGCAGCACTATCTGCTGCCGATCTTTGGATTCATCCTCACCCTGCTAACGATTCTTTATTTCAGCTATCGTCAAACGATCGAGGCGTATCCCAATGGGGGCGGCTCGTTTACGGTGGCGAGCGAGAACCTGGGCCCGAACGCTGGTTTGCTTGCTGCTGCGGCTTTGATGATCGACTACATCCTGACGGCGGCAGTGGGCGTGTCGGGCGGCGTCTCAGCATTGGTAAGCGTATTCCAGTGGCTGCATCCGCACCAACTGGTGCTTTGCCTGCTCATACTTGCGTTGATCACGCTGATAAACATGCGCGGCGTCAAGGAGACCGGTCTTATTTTTATGCTGCCGACGTTCCTGTTCGTGGGGACGCTCGTGGCCACTATTGTGGTTGGCGTGCTGCGTAGTGTCACGGCCGGCGGCCATCCCAGCGCGGTGTCAGCGCCTCCGCCACCGCTGGCCGCCACCGCGGAGCACCTGACTCCGTGGCTGTTGCTATGGCTCTTGATGAAGGCATTCTCCGGCGGGTGTGCCGCGATGACCGGAGTAGAGGCAGTGTCGAACGGCGTCACAGCCTTCAAGGAGCCGCGTTCGAAGAAAGCCAATCAGGCTTTGACGGTCATTATCGCTATCCTCATTGTGTTGCTGGCCGGCTTGTCCTATGTGGCGCGGTCGTACGGAGTGGCCGCCATGGATCCGGACGCCAGCAACTACCAGACTGTCCTTTCGCTTGAGGTCGCCGCCGTGTTCGGACGCGGATGGTTTTACCTGTTGACCATGGGTTCTGTTCTGGCGGCGCTCGCATTCAGTGCGAACACTGCGTTTGCCGACTTCCCCCGCATGGCCCGGGCGATCGCCATCAAGGATTACCTTCCCCACGTGTTCATTCTCAAAGGGCGCCGGCTCCTTTTCTCCCACGGAATTTATGCTCTGACCGGCTTCACAGCCGTCATCCTGATCATCTTCAACGGCGTGACCGACCGGCTGATTCCGTTGTATGCAATGGGCGCATTCCTGGCGTTCACACTGAGCCAGGCTGGCATGGTGAAGCATTGGCTGAAGAATCCGGACGCGAGTCATCGCGGCTTGAAAATCTTTCTGAATGGTCTGGGAGCAGTGGCCACCGGCCTCACCTTGATTGTGGTGCTGCTTACCAAATTCATGGCCGGGGCATGGGTAACGGTGCTCCTGGTGCCGGTACTTATCTGGACCATGATGGCGATCAAGCGCCACTACACCAGGGTGCATATCGAAACGACCGATCCCACCCCGTTGAGACTCACCGGGCTGGAGGCGCCGATCGTTGTGATCCCGATGGCACGCTGGGACAAAATCACGGAGAAGGCGATGCGCTTCGGCATGTTGATGAGTCCCGTGGTTAAGGTGGTCCATGTGGATTCCGACGACGCCAATGCCCTGGGCCTGGTGTGGGACGCCATGGTGCTTAAGCCGGTGCACGAGCACAATATGGCCGAGCCGGAGCTGGTCACCGTCCAAAGCAGCTACCGGACCATACTGTCGCCGCTGATGGATTACGTGCTGCAGCTGGAGGAGGAGAATCCAGGGCGAAAGATCGCCGTTTTACTGCCCGAGCTGGTGGTCAAGCACTGGTGGGAAAACCTGCTGCACAATCAACGCGTTCAGTTGCTGAAGTTGCTGCTCTTGCTCAAGGGCAATCAGCGCATTGTGGTGGTCAATATACCGTGGTACCTCTGAGCGGGAGAGAGCTGCTGTGCCAAGACCTGTTCACACATTGAAGACGTGGCGCGTTTGTTTCTATTGCAGCGAACGCAGCCGCGCGACGGCTGCGCCGATGATCTCGACGGCGCGGTCGATCTCGGTGACCCTCGTGAGGCGCGACAGTGAGAGACGCAGGCTGGACCGGGCCTGAGCCGGTGTCAAGCCCATCGCGAGCAGGACGTGTGAGGGCTCGGTTGCGCCCGACTGACAGGCTGCCCCAAAGCTGGCAGCGATACCCTGCATGTCCAGTGCGATGAGCAGGGACTCGGCGTCCACGCCCTCGAATCGGATATTGGTGGTGTTGGGTGTGCGCTGCGCCGTCGATCCATTGACCGTGGCGCCCGCCGCCGCGGCGAGCAGGCCTGCCTCGAGGCGATCCCGCAGTGCGCGGAGTCGCAGGGGAGCCGCGGAGCCCAGCCATGCTTGGGCCAGCTCCGCCGCGCAACCCAAACCCACGATGCCGGGAACATTCTCGGTTCCGGCGCGGCGCTGGCGTTCGTGGGGTCCACCATAAAACAGCGGGGCCAGCGAAACGCCGCTGCGGACAAAGAGGGCTCCTGTGCCTTGCGGAGCGTACATTTTGTGGCCGGAGAGCGAAAGCAGATCAACGTTCTTGAACTCTCCTGCAAGGTCCAGAGGAAGCTTGCCGCCGGCCTGCACCGCATCCGTATGAACCAGGATCCGCGTGTGATGGCGCTCGGCGTACGCCTTGGCGAT
>CAXUIM010000242.1:0-6694 GCA_964250885.1 uncultured Acidobacteriaceae bacterium
GTAGTTTGGGGCCGAAGCAGCAACCGGGCCGATTTAGAGCGGCGAGGTGCATCCGCGATTCGCCCTCGCGTCGCCGGATGCGAACCGTGGCGCAGGAGGTTGAGCTTTTGAGGCGAAGTGTGGGGATTTGGCTTCTGGCGCTGATCGTCGTCCTGGCGGTCCAAACCAATGCCCAGGCACAGTCGGCACTCCATGCCGATCCCCTGACGCTCGATCCTGAGGTGCGGCAGGGGCTTCAGCAGCTTTACAACCTGGACTACGACGGCGCCCTCACGGTCTTTGAGCATGTAGCGCAGGAGCACCCGCAGGATCCGATGGCCTGGGATTTCGTCCTGACAGCGGTTATCTTCCGTGAGCTGTACCACCAGGATCTGCTCGACACGACATACTACGCGCACGATAGCTTCCTAAACACGAAACGCGCGGTGGACATTTCCGGCCAGGTGCGCAGCCAGATTGAAGACCTCACCAGCAAAGTGCTTGGATTGTGCGATTCCGAGATCAAGACCAATCCCCGGGACAAGAACGCATACTTCGCACGCGGCTATGCACGCGGCATGCACGCGGTGTACATGACGCTGGTGGACCATTCGTTCGCGGCCGCAGCGCGGCAGGGGTATGAGTCCCGCAATGATAGCGAGCAGGCGCTGAAGATCGATCCGCAGTACGCGGATGCCGACATGGCTATCGGGATCCAGCAGTTTGCCGTGGCCAGTCTGCCGCGCTGGTTGCGTCTGGTTGTGGGCTTCATGGGGGTCGGCGGCAGCAAGGAGAAGGGGCTTGCGATGCTGCGTAACGCGGCGGCGCATGGTGTGGTCACCAGCGTGGAATCGCGCACGGTGCTCTCCCTGTTTCTCCGCCATGACGGCCGGTATCCGGAGGCGTTGGACGTGCAGAATGGCTTAGCCCAGCAGTTTCCGCACAACTACCTGTTCCGGCTGGAGGTGGCCAATCTGCTCAAGGATGAAGGCCAGGGTCTGAACGCCATCGCCGCCTATAAACAGCTGCTCGATGATGCCCAGAAGGCGGATTACTTCACGGATCCGCGGCTGCAGCTGGCCTGGTTCGGCATGGCCGACACGGAGCGCGGTTACAACCAGATCAAGGAGGCCGCCGCGGACTATCAGCATGCGGCGATGCAGCCCGGCTGCTCGGATTGGTTGCGCAAGCGCGCTCTGCTGAATGCCGGCGAAATGCTCGACCTGCTGCACAACCGCGCCGGGGCGGTGCACATGTACCAGTTGGCGCTGACACCGGGCGGCGATCAGAGCCAGGCGGATGCCGCGAGGAAGTTCCTGAAGACACCCTTCGCGGGTAAGTAACCCGGGCTAGAGGTCTCCAAGCCGGGAACCTCCGCTTTCGCTGAAACGTATGACAGAATGGTGTGTCAATGGGAGGTTCCCAATGGTCTGTTCAGCATGCGGAAGTGAGATCAATCCAGGCGCGAGGTTCTGCAGCGCCTGTGGACGGGCGCTGACGGGTGCGCCTTTTGAGCCGGTACAGACAACCTACTCGGTACCGCCGATAGCCCCGTTGCAGACCCGCTTGGTGCGGCCGCAGCAGGGAAGGGCGATCGCGGGAGTGTGCGCGGGGTTTGCCCGCGCCTATGGCTGGGACGTGGTGGTCGTGAGGCTGGTGCTGTGCCTGGCCGTATTCTTTGGAGCGGGACTGCCGCTGATTGCGTATCTGGTCGCCTGGGCGGTCATCCCCAACGAGCCCCACCTGCTTCCGCCGCCCACGGTTCAGACCGCATCCCAGACGGTTCCGCCCGGTACTTCTATTCCGTGAGTGGCTCGCCCCGCCCCTTTGTCTACGCCGGCGCGCAACTGACGTGCGACGGCGCTGATCTGACCCGGCTGGCGGAGCGCTTCGGCACTCCGCTGTATGTCTATTCGGCGGGGGCGATCGAAGACCGGGCCGTCATGCTGGAGAGCTCGTTTGCCGGTCTTGAGACGACTCTCTGCTATGCGGTAAAGGCAAACCCGGCGCTGGCCATTCTGCGCCTGCTGGGCGAGCGCGGTTGCGGCTTCGATATCGTTTCGGGCGGAGAGCTGGAGCGGGTGCGGCGGGCCGCGCCTGAGGCGCTGAGCCGGGTCGTCTTCTCCGGTGTCGGCAAGCAGATCTGGGAGATCGACGCCGCGCTCGCCGCCGGCATTTTACTGTTCAATGTTGAGAGCGAGGCGGAGCTGGAGCTGCTCGCCGCACGGGCCTGCCGGGCAGGCAAGACGGCGCCGATTGCGCTCCGCGTGAACCCGGATGTCTTTGCCGAGACGCACCCGTACATCTCCACCGGGTTGCGGGAACACAAGTTTGGCATCTCCATCGAGCGCGCACCGGAAGTCTATCGGCGCGCCGCCGGCATGGCGGGCATTGAGCCGGTGGGGGTGAGCGTGCACATCGGCTCGCAGATCCGTTCCGTCGAGCCCTTCGCGCAAGCGCTGCAGCGGGTTGGAGAGCTGGTGTCCGACCTGCGCCGCGCCGGCCTGAACCTGCGAATCGTCGACGCGGGGGGCGGCTTCGGGGTCGAGTACGGCGCCGCCGAGTTCGATCCGGCGGCTCAAGCGGCCGAGTACGCGGGGGCGGTTCGCGCGGCGGTGCAGGATTTGAAGGTGCGTCTGCTGCTGGAGCCGGGGCGCTTTCTGGTCGCCCAGGCCGGAGCTCTGCTGACCCGCGTTCTCTATACCAAGCAGAATGGGACCAAGCACTTTGTCATCACGGATGCGGCCATGAATGACCTGATTCGCCCGGCGCTGTACCAGGCCCACCATGAGATTCTGGCGGTGGCGCTGAGTGACCGCCGCACGCAGGTTGTGGACATCGTCGGTCCCGTGTGCGAGAGCGGCGACTTCTTCGCCCGGGACCGGGCCATGCCCGAGTTGCGGGCGGGCGAGCTGGTGGCCCTGCTGGATGCCGGGGCCTACGGTATGTCGCTGGCTTCGCAGTACAACTCTCGCGGGCGGGCGGCGGAGGTGCTTGTCCGGGCCGGTCAGGCGCTGCTGATTCGCCGCCGCGAAACGCTGGACGATCTGCTGGCGGCGGAGATCGTGTAAGCCGCATCTCCGGCTTCTCCGGGCCTGATCGGCAGGGGGAAAGCCACAGGGTTTGCGTGCTACACTGGCGAGCGACGATGATGTGCGGCGGGCCCGCCACAAGTGGCACTATGGGCCTGTTTCGCGCGTAGACGATTTCACCGCTTCAGAGGTTCCAGTCGATGTCCGGCCATTCAAAATGGGCGACAATTAAGCATAAGAAGGGCGCGCTGGACGCCAAGCGCGGCAAGATCTTCACCCGCCTGATCAAGGAGATCACCATTGCCGCCAAGGGCGGCGGCGGCGATCCCGACGGCAACCCGCGGCTGCGCGGCGCGATCGCGGCGGCGAAGGCCGAAAACATGCCTGCGGACAACATCAAGCGCGCCATCCAGAAGGGGACGGGCGAGCTTGAGGGCGCCAGCTACGAGGAAATCACCTTCGAAGGCTACGGTCCCGGCGGCGTTGCGGTGATTGTGGAAACCATGACCGACAATCGGAACCGGGCCGTTTCGGAGATTCGCCACGCTTTCTCCAAGAACGGCGGCAATCTCGGTGAAACGGGTTCGGTCAACTACATGTTCTCGAAGAAGGGTCTGATCGTAACGGCGAAAACGTCGGCCGATGAGGACAAACTCACCGAGATCGTGCTCGATGCCGGCGCGGAGGATCTCTCCGACGAGGGCGAAAGCTGGCAGATTACGACCACTCCCAAGGATTTTGAGGCTGTGCTGAATGCGATCAGGGCCGCGAAGATCCCGACGGAGCTCGCTGAGATTACCATGCTGGCCTCGACCTACACCAAGCTGGAAGGTGCGGCCGCGAACGCCATGATGCGGTTGCTGGAGGTTCTGGAGGATCTGGACGATACCCAGAACGTCTACTCGAACTTCGACATGGATGAAGAGTCGGTTCCGGCGTAAACAGGATCAAGATACGAGACGCGAAAGCCGCCACCCGATGGCGGCTTTCGATTGTGAGGGTAATGCAAATTTCGCGGAACAGGCTTTGGGTTCGGATCGGCTTGCTTTTGCTCGGGGGCAGCAGCCTGGGCGCGGCGCAGACGCCCGCGTCTCCAGCCCCCCAGATTTCGGCCGTGGCGGAGCTAGCGTCGAGCACGCCCTGGGAGTACGGCGCCCTGGTGCAGGGCGGCAATGGACTCACCGAAAACCGGGACGGCTTCCACTTTCTGATGGCGGGCGCTCATTTGGGCAAGGTACTCACCGGTCAGATCGGCCCCGGTCTGCTCAAGGGGAACTTCGAGTACGCCGTCGAGGTGTTCCCGTTCTGGCAGTCCTACTCACCGAAGTTCCAACGCGCCAACTGCTACGCCACGCCGGAGGCGGGAACGACCTACGTCAGCCCGGGGCTGTACTGTTCGGCGCTGTACACCGTGGGCGGCACCTACACCGGAGTTTCGATAACCCCAATTATTCTGCGCTGGAACTTCACTCACGGAAGCCGGTTGATGCCCTGGATACAGGGTGCGGGCGGCTCGCTCTGGACCAATCACAAGTATCCGGCGTTCGGTTCTTCCTCTTTGAGCCTCGCCAACGATGGGCCCAATGCCGACACCAGCGTATGGAACTTCACCCCCCAGTTTGGGGTGGGCGCGCACTACTTTGTCAGGGCCCGCAGGTCCATCGACTTCAGCGCCAACGCGGTACACATCTCCAGCTCCAGCCTGGGCGACAAGAATCCCGGAATCAATGCGAGCGTGCAGTTCTCCCTGGGCTATACCTGGTGGAAGTAGGGCATTTCTCCTGCTGTTGTGGAAAGGGATAGAGTGTCCGAGTCCCGTTGTTTTGGGAAAACGGCTACCGAACCTGGAGCATCGCTCCAGTTTTCTGAAGAGATGCCGTGGCCGGAGAGGAACAGGCCCCGAGCGAGTCCGATGTCAGCAACACCTTCAACACCGATTGTCGAGTGCGTTCCCAACTTCTCCGAGGGCAGTGACCGGGGAAAGGTGGAGGCGATCGTGCGCGCTATGCGGGTGGACGGGGTGCATTTGCTGGACTGGTCCCTGGACGCTGACCACAACCGTTCCGTGGTTACGATCGCAGGCGCGCCCGAAGCCGTAGTCGAGGCCGCAATTCGCGGGGCCGGCAAGGCCGCGGAACTGATCGACCTGACCCGGCAAAGTGGAGCGCACCCGCGCATCGGGGCGGCGGACGTGATCCCGTTTGTTCCGGTCAGCGGTGTTTCACTGGTGCAGTGTGCTCTGCTGGCCCGGCAGGCGGGTCTCGGTCTGTGGCGCAGATTCGGCGTGCCGGTCTACTTTTACGAGGCCGCCGCCGCCCGGCCGGACCGGATCAATCTTGAAGATGTGCGGCGTGGCCAGTTTGAAGGCCTGCTGCGCGAGGCGGTGCGCGACACCCGGCGCCAGCCCGACGTCGGCGGCCCGGAGTTGCACCAAACGGCCGGCGCCAGCGCCGTGGGGGCGCGCAAGTTCCTCATTGCCTACAACATCTACCTGACTCCCGGTGTGGTCGCCCGAGCCTCGGGCGGGCATGCGGCGGATGTCACCGTGGCCCGGTCCATCGCGAAGGAGATTCGCGCCTCGGGCGGCGGTTTGTACGGCGTCAAGGCGATGGGTGTAATGGCCAATGGCCGCGCCCAGGTCAGCATGAACATCACGGATTTTCAGAGTACCCCGATGGGGCGTCTGCACACGGCGGTTTGCGAGATTGCAGCCCGGCACGGCGCCGAGATCGCCGAGGGCGAGGTGATCGGCCTGATTCCGGAGCAGGCCTATGAGCCGAACGCGGATTGGGTTCGTCAAATAATGCAGTTCGATCCAGAGGAGAAGGTGCTGGAGCGCAGACTCCGGCACCCTCTTGACTGGCCGTGAAGACCTCTTCTGACGGACGACTGAGAGAATCAGGACTGGCTTGGAGAGGAGCTGCATGCGCCTCGGAGTTCCAAAACTGCTCTGAGACACTCAAATTGGCCGTGAAGCTTGTCGATGCACTTGCATGACGCGATGTTTCAGGGAAGACTTATTAAGCACGGGGAATTTCACTTGCGTCCATGGACGCAACAGGAGCAAGAACGGTGAAGATTTTGGCAAACTGGCAGCATGGGACGGCATGGGCAGTCCTTGCCGCATCGGCCATGATGCCGCTGGCCGCACGGGCCGCGCAATTGAGCGAAGATGCACGGTCCTCCATTCCGAAGGATGTGCAGCAGATTCTTGTGGTGGACTACAGGGATATGCAAAACTCGCCCGCGGCGATGCAGTTGAAGGACCGCGTGATGCCGCCCGAACTCAAGAAGCTCGAGACGGCGCTCAAGACCTCCGGTTTGAAGGTGGATCAGGATACCGAAGTCCTGGCGTTTGCGGCGTTTCGCGCTTCGGGTGGCACGGGCACGCGCATCCTTGGGGTGGCGCAGGGGCAGTTCGATAATGGAGCCATCCTGGCTAAGTTCGTCAAGGACAAGAACAAGCCGGTGATGATCCGGCAGACCCCGGTCTACGCCATGGGTTCCGGTGGTATGAGCGTTGCGTTCCTCAACCAGACCACCATGGTGTTCGGCGATCGGGAAGCCGTGAAGGCGGCTCTCGATGCACGCGACGGTCTGCAGCCCAACTTCCTGCAGAACGGCGAGATGATGACTTCGATGAACTCAGTCGATTCACGGGCGGTCTGGAGCCTTCTGGATCA
>CAXUIM010000243.1:0-6693 GCA_964250885.1 uncultured Acidobacteriaceae bacterium
CACATTGCTTATACCCCATAAGCATTTCCGAATTCCTCTCAGGACGACTTGGGCTTATTGTCGATAACAGAGGAACAGGCAGTGGCGAACGGGTCGCTGCGCGGGGGGAAGTGGCGGGTTGAAGGCGGTGGCGTTCACGCAACATTTTTTCCCCAATTGCCCCGTGGCCGAGGAGTCATGGCATTCGCGGTACGCCATCGCAACACGGCGCCGTTATCATCCTGATCAGGAAGTGGAGAGTTTATGAGCACAGCTACCGTGGGCAGCAAGCCGGATATCGGTCTCATCATTCGCGAACGCGAGCCTCTCAACCTCGAGTATCCTTTCGACCAGCTCGACGAATTCCTCACCCCGAACGACCTTTTCTATATTCGGAGTCACTTCAAGGCTCCGGTGCTGGATCGTCACGACTACAGGCTTTCCATCTACGGAGCTGTAACAACGCCTCTCAAGATCAGCTATGAGGAGTTGCTGGGCTTGCCGAGTGTCACAAAGCCAGCCACTCTCGAGTGCGCCGGTAACGGGCGTATCTTTCTCGTTCCGCAGGTCAAGGGAGCACAGTGGCAGCTGGGCGCCGTCAGCACCGCCAACTGGACCGGTGTGCCTCTAACCGCGTTGTTGGAGAAAGCAGGAGTCGATTCAAACGCCTGCGAAATACTTTTTGAAGCTTGCGATACAGGCGCTCCCAAAGAGGAGCCGATCCCGCCCGGCCAAATTCAGTATGCCCGCAGCCTTGACGCCGAAAAGGCGAAGGACGTAATCATCGCGTACCGGATGAATGGGGAGGAGATTCCGCTCGACCACGGCTTCCCCTTGCGCGCCATCGTTCCCGGGCACTACGGCATGGCTTCGGTGAAGTGGCTCACTGGAATTCGAGTTCTTACCGAACCGTTCAAGGGATACTGGCAGACCTCTGATTACGGCTACTGGGATTACGACGAGAACAATAACCCGATGCGCCGCGCCCTCGGGCCGATGGCGTTGAAGTCCGCCATCGCGCGGCCCCGGACCCGTGAGTTCATTCCCGCCGGGCAGAGCTATCGCGTCTTCGGTGCTGCATGGGGCAGCGATACGGTCGTTGAACAGGTCGAGCTTTCAGCGGATGACGGCAAGACATGGCAGCCGGTCACCTTCATCGACGAGGCGCAGCCTTTCGTTTGGCGGCGCTGGGAGTTCAACTGGAAAGTCCCCGCTGAGAAGGGGACCTACATTCTTAAATCCAGGGCGACCGACGCCCAGGGAAATGTCCAGCCCGATCATCACGACAAACGCTTCGGCGCCTACGTCATTCACCATACGTTCGGGATTGAGGTGGTCGTTCGCTGATGATTGAGAACTTCCGCCTCCGCGTCTTCCGAGCCGTTGCCCATCACCTCAGCTTCAGCCGGGCCGCTGAGAAGCTTCTCCTCACGCAGCCGGCTGTCACTCAGCAGGTGAAGGCGCTCGAAGACGAACTGGGCGTATCACTTTTTAATCGAGGCGGCGGCCGTATTGCGCTCACTCCAGGCGGTATTGCACTGCTGCCGTTCGCGGACAAATTGAAGTCGCTTGGCGACGAGGCCGTTGCGGCCGTCGCGGGCGCCTATGCATGGAGCTTGATTCGAATCAAGGATTGCTCAGCGCGGTGGAAGCGGGTCTTGGCGTGACCTTTGTATCGCGGTGGGCGGTGCGCAATCAGCTTGCCCTCAACACGCTAAACTGTCCCGTGTGGTCGGACTGAAACTCTCCCGTAGCTTTTCTATGGCTTATCCAGCAGGACCGGAGCCGACGGGCAGTGTAGGTGCCTTTCGCGGCTTCCTGCTTAGGCAGGCTCCCGACATGGCGCCGAGACGAAGGAAGACAGAAGCTAAGGCCGCAGACCCACGATCCTTACAGGGATAGCAGCGGCTGAATGTTCGCGTGCGTGTCAGTAAGAGACTCCTCAAAGCGGCGTCAACGGAAACGGGGCATGGCAGAATTGCCCTATGGAGAGAACAAACTTTGGATCTGGCTATGAGTTTGAAACGGAGTTTGGGTATTCGCGAGCCGTGCGGGTGGGTCCGTGGGTGTTCGTTTCGGGCACCACGGCGCGGGGAGCAGACCTGGCCGGGAACACCTACCAACAACTGACATCGGCTATCCAACTTGCGGCGAGCGTGCTCAAGATGGCGGGAGCGGAACTTCGTCATGTCGTCAGAACCGTCGTCTACACCGTCGATCTGGCAGAAGAAGCTTCCATAACCCGCGCCCATAAGGAGGCATTTGGGGCTGTACTGCCCGCCAGCACACTCGTGCAGGTTGCACAACTCAGCCCGCCCTCCGCCACTGTTGAGATTGAGGTCACGGCCGTCATCAGCGACGAGTGAGGATGGACCGAAATCGAGGTCATGGTTGAGATTCTGTTCCGGCACCTCGGACAAACGCGGCCAGCACGCCGGCCAAATCGAGCCTGGAGGCTTGCATCACCTCTAGGGTGCAGTTCCGCATCCGACGATATGCAAGAGCCCTTCCCGTTTGGTGGGCTCACTTGCGTGCAGCTTTCCCGCCGCGCCACGTTTATGAGCGACGGCGAATTGGAACAGAGGAGAGAGACAATGCAGTACAAGCTGATTCAACAGGAGCCGCGGACCTACGTCGTGATCTTTCAAACCGGTGACGAGATCGCCTCCGGGCTCAAGCAGGTCGCCGGCGAAGCCGGGCTGGCAGCCAGCAGCTTCAAGGCCATCGGCGCGTTGTCGCAGGTCAAGCTGGGCTGGCTGAACTGGGAGACCAAGAAGTATGAACCCTCCGTCGTGCTGGACGAACAGGTAGAGCTGCTGTCCATGATTGGCGACATTGCGTTGAAAGACGGCAAGCCACAGGTGCATGCGCATGTGGTGGTGGGCAAGTCGGACGGAACGGCGCACGGAGGTCATCTGCTGGAAGCGCACGTGCGCCCCACGTGCGAGCTGGTGCTAACCGAAAGCCCCGAGCACCTTCAGAAGCAGATCGATCCCGAGTCGGGCCTGGCCCTGATTCGACTGTAGCTGTAGCCTCCTCCACACCCGCGGGAGAAATGCTCTAAACTGGGATCTCTCATACATCCTGAAGAACCCAGAGCCCCGCAATCTCATGCTTATCCTCTCCGAGTTCGATATCCAGTTCTACCTGCCGGCTCCGGCGCCAATCGTCGCTCTTCTGCATTTGCACCCCTCGCTGGAGTCGCATCTGCGCTCCGGCGACAATCTGCTGATCGAGCATCTCGACAGTACGACCACCGGAGAGCAGACCCGAGACGCCGTGCCGTCCTCCACCTACATCGACTCCTTCGGCAACCGCTGTGCGCGCTTTGTCGCACCGGCCGGGCACCTGCGGCTCTCCAACTTCAACACGGTGGAGGCGGAGGACACGCCCGACAAGATCTACCTGGAGGCCAGACAGGCGGCCATCGAGGATCTGCCGTCCGAGGTTCTGCAGTTCCTTCTGCCCAGCCGCTACTGCGAGGTGGACCGCTTCGGCGCCATCGCTCATGACCTGTTCGGCTCCATCCCTTCCGGCTGGCAGCGGGCCACGGCCATTCGCGACTGGGTGCATGACAAGGTCAGCTTCAACTACAACGCAGCGCGGCCTACAAAGACCGCAATGGACGTCTTCACCGAGCGGGTGGGCGTCTGCCGCGACTTCCAGCATCTGGCCGTAACGCTCTCGCGCTGCCAGAACATTCCCTCCCGTTACGTCACCGGCTACATCGGCGACATCCGTATCCCGTACAGCGGGCCCGGAGACTTCAGCGCCTGGTATCAGGTGTTCATGGACGGTCAGTGGATCGACCTGGACGCTCGCCACAACTACCCCCGCCTGGGCCGGATCCTCATGGCGACCGGCCGGGATGCCGCCGACGTGGCCATCACGACCAGCTTCGGATCCACCCAACTCACCTACTTCCATGTGGATTCCTGGGAAGTGGACGCAGCGGGAAACAAGATTTCACTCCCCGTGACTGGACAGGGTTCGCAACCCACAACCAACCGGAACGGGGTTACGCCTACGCAGACCAATACGGCCGAGTCCAGCCCCAGCCAGACTCAGCCCGGCACCAACTGAGCCGCTGCTGAAGAGCCGCAGCTGGATGGTGTCGCACGTTTCGTGAAGCGGGGTTTAGCGGCGGGCTTGAGCCCGTCTGACCTGAAATTTGGCGCAACGCCGCAACCGCACTTGCACCGGTGCAAGCCGTACAAGATCAATCCAGTCAACCAGGACGCAAGTTAGAACAGGACGCAAGTTAGAACAGCACGCAAGGGGATCGATGGGAATCCAGGTCGCAGTGCACCACCAGACTCGATATCGTTATGAACGATCTGTGGCTCTGGGCCCCCAGACAATCCAGCTACGTCCCGCGCCATACTGCCGGACACCGGTCCTCAGCTACTCGCTCAACGTCTTGCCCGCTGGCGGCGTCCTCTCCTGGCAGTTCGACGCGCTGGGGAATCACATAGCGCGGGCGGTCTTCCCGATCCGGACGCCGGAGTTGGTCGTCGAAGTAAACCTGAGCCTGGACCTGGAATCAATCAATCCATTCGCTTTCCTGGTGGATCCGGGCTGCGCCACGATGCCTTTCGACTATTCCGCCGATCTGGCTCGAGACCTCCAGCCGTTCCTCTCCACCGATCCGCCGGGAGCGCGGCTCCAGGAGTTTATCGGCGGCTTGCAGGTTCAGCAGCAGCCCACGGTCAGCTTCCTGGTCAGCTTGAACGCGCGGGTGCGCGATGAGGTCACGTACACAACGCGTCTGGAGCATGGCGTTCAAAGCCCCGAAGAGACCCTGGAGACCGGGTCGGGATCCTGTCGCGACTCGGCGTGGCTGCTGGTTCAGATCTGCCGCCAGCTCGGGATCGCAGCCCGGTTTGTCTCCGGCTATCTAATCCAGCTGGCCGACCCCGAAGGCGGCAGCGCCCACCCCACAGGACGTACGGTGGACTCCGTGGATCTGCATGCGTGGGCGGAGGTGTATCTACCCGGGGCCGGTTGGATTGGCATGGACGCCACATCCGGTCTACTCACGGCCGAGGGCCACATTCCGCTGGCCTCCGCGTCCACGCCTTCAGGGGCGGCGCCGATCGGGGGAACGGTCGAGCCCGCCGGGGTGGAGTTCGACTACAGCCTGACCGTGCGCCGCCTGAACGAAGCTCCACGGTTCACCAAGCCCTACAGCGACCAAGACTGGGAGCGCGTGCGCGATCTGGCGCACCAGATCGACCGCGATTTCCAGACCCAGGATGTCCGCCTGACCATGGGCGGCGAGCCGACCTTCGTCGGCATCGACGAAGCGGAGAGTCCGCAGTGGAATATCGAGGCCCTGGGACCGCTGAAGCGCAAGGCGGGCCTGGCGCTCATCCGCGAACTGCGCGAGCGAACCGCGCCCGGCGGGCTGCTGCACCTCGGGCAAGGCAAGTGGTACCCGGGCGAGGCGCTGCCACGCTGGGCCTTCCACTGCATCTCGCGTTTGGATCAGGCGCCGGTCTGGGAGGATGTCTCTCTTTTCGCCGTGGAAGGACAGGATTATGGCTTCGGCATCGCCGATGCTCTCAGCTTTCTGCAGGCGCTGACCCGCCGTCTCGGAGCCAGCCCGGAGAACATCCTTCCGGCCTTTGAACCCTTCCAGGAGAGCTATTCCGAGCAGACGGAGCCCGCCGGCTACGTTCTTCCCCTGCGCCGCCGCCAACCCGGCGGACGCCTGGCCTGGTCCAGCCAGCCATGGTTCCCCCGCCCGGAGTACTTCGTGCTCTCTCCCGGCGACTCCTCCATGGGCTACCGCATTCCCATCGCCATGATGCCGTGGGTGGCTCCCGACACGCTGGTGTACGGCTACGAAGACGGCGGCAGCGGCGCCGCCGCCAGTGGCCGCGTGAAACTGCCCGGGTCTCCGTCGCGGCGACCCGAGCTCTTCTGGCAGGATTCCGCTCCGGACCCGCTGCCGGCGGCGCCTGAGAATGCGGAGAGCGCGCGGGAGTTGATTCGGCCGGGCCTGTGCGTTCAGGTTCGCGACGGCCGCCTGCACGTCTTTCTGCCCTATGTTCCTGTGCTCGCCGACTATCTGGACCTGGTCGCGGCGGTGGAGGAGACCTGCCAGACGCTGCAACATCCGATCTGGGTGGAAGGCTATGCGGCGCCCTCGGATCCGCGGATCCGCACCTTCAGCCTTACCCCCGATCCCGGTGTGCTCGAGGTGAACCTGCCCCCCACGCCCGACTGGGACCAGCTCGAAGCCCTCAACACCGTGCTCGCCGAGGAGGCTCACAAACAGCGCCTGCTGCCCTCCAAGTTCGCCTATGACGGCAGCCATCTCTCCACCGGCGGCGGCAATCACATCACCGTCGGTGGTCCCAGCCTGCTGGACAGCCCGATCCTGCGCCGCCCGGACCTGCTGCGCAGCATGCTTTCGTTCTGGCAAAGCCATCCCTCACTCTCCTTCCTGTTCTCCGGAATGTACGTCGGCCCGACGAGCCAGTATCCGCGCGTGGATGAAGCGCGCACCGACGCGCTCTACGAGCTGGAGCTCTCATTCAGCCACATACCCGAGCACGACTGCCCGCCGTACATTCTCGATGGCCTGTTCCGTAATCTCCTGGTCGATGTCACGGGGAACACGCACCGCGCCGAGTTCTGCATCGACAAGCTCTACCCACCCGAAGGCCAGGGTCTGCGCCTGGGTCTGCTGGAGCTGCGCGCCTTTGA
>CAXUIM010000244.1:0-4934 GCA_964250885.1 uncultured Acidobacteriaceae bacterium
GCCTCAGGTGGCTTTTCCACCAGGGAAAAGCCACCTGCACGATCTCCGAGGGCACGGTCACCCAGTCCAGTATCGCTTCAGCACGCTGGGGAAAACATCGCTCACGAACGCTCGAAGACGACGGTGCCTCCGAGCACGGTCATATCCACGTGAATCGATTCGATGGTCTCCGGACTCACACTGAAGAGATCTTCTGAAAGCACAACCAGGTCCGCCAGCTTGCCCGCCTCGATCGACCCCTTCAGGGCCTCTTCGCCAGAGGCAAACGCTCCCGCAACCGTGTAGGCGTGCACGGCTTCCTGCACGGTCACTTTTTGCTCGGGCCTCCATCCGTTGGGGTTTGCGCCGTCCAGGGTGCGGCGCGTCACCGCGGCGTGGATGCCGAGCAGCGGGCTGATGGGCGCCACCCACCAGTCCGAGCCGAAGGCGACAACGGCTCCCGAATCGATCAGCGAGCGGAAGGCATAGGCTTGCGGCGTGCGTTCCGCGCCGATGCGCCGCTCCAACCAGCACCCATCGTCGATGCAGTGGTACGGCTGCACCGAAGCGATCACGTCCATTTTGGCGAAGCGCGGCAGATCCTGCGGGCGGAGATGTTGTGCGTGCTCGATGCGGGTGCGCCGGTCGCGCACACCGTTCTCCTGGCGCAGCTTTTCGATTGCGTCCAGCACGGTGCTGTTGGCGCGGTCGCCGATCGCGTGAATCACCAGCTGGAGTCCAGCCCGGTCGGCCTGAACCAGATTTTCATACCATTGCCGCGGGTCGGCGAGCTCATCGCTGGGCAGGCCCACGGTCCGCGGAGCGTCGGTGTAGGGCTCCCAGAACCAGGCTGTCGTGGATCCCAGCGACCCGTCGGAGAAGCTCTTCAAGCCGCCGACGCGCAGAAAGTGATTGCCGAAGCCGGCCATGATGCCCGCATCGGCGGCCCGTCGCCAGTCCGGCAGCGAAATGTGCGCGGAGATACGCAGACGCAGCTCGCCGGACGCATGCAGCTCCTGATAGGCGCGCAGAATGTGCACCATCCGTTCCCCGGCCCCGGCGCCCAGTACACCCATATCCTGCACGCTGGTGACCCCGTTTTCGGCAGCATGGATCTGGGCGGCGAGGATGGCCTCGCGGATCCGCTCCGGGCTGGGCGTGGGAATCAGGGACTCAAACAGGCTCTTGGCCGCGTCCTTGAAGATTCCCGTCAGATTCCCGTCCGCATTACGGCCGATCTCGCCACCGGCCACGTCGGCCACGTTGCGATCCACGCCGGCCAGCCGCATCGCCAGCTCATTCACCAGGACGGTGTGGCCATCGGTCCGGTTCACGAACACGGGATTCTGCGGCGTCACATCGCTGATCAGCCGATGATGGGGCATCTGGGGTGGAGACCAGAGCTCATGATTCCAGCTGCCGTTCAGGATCCACTCCCCCGGGGAGAGGGTGTGCGCGAAGGCCGCGATTCGATCCCGGAACTCCTGGGGGCCTGCTACGTCGCGCAACGCAACACTGGTGAGGCTTTGGCCGCCGATGAACAGGTGGACATGTGCATCGTTGAAGCCGGGCAGAACCCGGCGGCCGCCGAGGTCGATGCGGCGTGTCTCGGGTCCGGCAAGGGCCTCAATCTCCGCGCTGGTTCCCACGGCCAGAAAGCGGTCCCCGAAGGTGGCGACGGCCTCCGCCTCCGGCTGCTGCGGGTTCCCGGTCCATATACGGCCGTTGTACAGGATGAGCGATGCAGAAAACACGTTCATGTCCTTTCGCTTTACCAGACTATTCTCGGATAACGCCGCGCCATCTCCTCATCTCGAACATATACAAGGACATACAGCGATGCACATGCCGGTGTACACCGTGTGCATTCAGAGGCGCAGCAAGACGGGGCAATCTTACAAACTCACGACAATGAAGCTTCAGGAACTTCCGGCAGGGCCTCCAGCAGCTCGGCTACATTTCGCTGCAGCCCGGGATGCCGCATTGCAGGGGCGATTTCGGCCAAGGGAGCCAGAACGAAGCGCCGCTCGTGCATCGCCGGGTGGGGCAGCACAAGGTGCGGTTCCCGGATAACCCGCTTTCCATAGAGCAGCAGGTCGAGATCGATGATCCGCGGGCCTTTGGGCGCGGCGAGCGCGCGGTCGCGGCCCATCGCCTGCTCAATCCGCAGCAGAGCACGGAGTAGAGCGAGCGGCTCGCAGGCGGTCTCGAGCAGCGCGGCGGCATTCAGGAAGCGGGGCTGCGGGAGAGTGCCGACCGGGTCCGTCCAGTGGAAGCGGGAGACCGCCGTCACCTGGCCCAGCGCCCGCAGGCGACCCAGCGCCTCGCGGAGGTTCGCGGCCGGGTCTCCGAAGCCGGAGGACAGGTTGGAGCCAAGCGCGATCGCCGCGGACTCCCGCAACTCAGGCATGGGACGGATTGAGGGCGACGGCGGAACTGAATTGGGGCGCCGCAGGCTCGACGGCGGTTTCTTCGCAGCGGGTGGCGAGCTCCCAGGCCGACCGGTCGCGCAGCAGACGCTGCACCAGCGCGGCGTGCATGGCATGACCGGCGCGCTCGGCAACGACCCGGCCCCAGATGCGGCGTCCGGTCAAGGCGAGGTCGCCGATCAGGTCGAGCACCTTATGGCGGACAAACTCATCGTGGAAGCGCAGCGGACCGTTCTGCACCCCTTCGCGGGTGAGGATGATGGCGCTGGAATCCGAGACGCCGCGGATCAGACCCATATCGCGCAGCATGGCCTCGTCTTCGCGAAAGCCGAAGGTGCGGGCCGGAGCGATCAGGCTGGCATAGGCCCCGGCCTCCAGATCGCCGCTGAAGTGGTCGCGGCCGATGGGCTGCGGGAAGTCGATGGAGTAGCGGATGGAGTAGCCGTCCCCCGGATAGACGCCGATGAACTTGCTTCCGTCCCGCACTTCAACCTCTTTGAGGATGCGCAGGTACTCGCGCTTGCGGCGCTGCTGCTTGAGACCGGCGGCCAGGATTGCGTCGACGTAGGGCGACGCGCTGCCATCGAGGATCGGGACCTCCAGGTTGTCGATCTCGACGATGACATTATCGACGCCCAGACCGATGAGAGCCGAGAGCAGGTGCTCGGTGGTGGAGATCAGCACGCCCTGGCGCATCAGGGAGGTGGCGTAGCTCACTTTGGCGACATTGCGGCCGGTGGCGGGAATCTCGAAGTTGTCCAGGTCGGCGCGGCGAAACACAATCCCCGAGCCCGCCGGGGCGGGGATCAACCGCATGGAGACCTCCACGCCGGAGTGCAGACCGACGCCGCGGAAGCCGATCGGGCTTTGGATCGTCTGCTCGAGTTGGAAAGGGTTGGCCAGACCGAGTCTCGCACGTACAGCAACCGCCAAAGTATAGCAAGTCCCGAAATGGGAACAGTGTGGCTTTTTTGCCACACCACGGGAACCGACCCGGCCTCCCAAGTTATTGCCAGAGCAATGCCTTCGAGGCCGGGCGTACACCTGAACTTTATACGCCCAGGAGCCGAACGGTCGCGGCGAGGGGCAAACCCATGACGTTGAAGAAGTCTCCTTCGATGCGTGGAACCCAGCGCGCGGCGTAGCCCTGGATGCCGTAGGCGCCCGCCTTGTCGAGCGAGTCGCCGGACGTCAGGTACTGCGCGAGTTCAAACTCGGATATGGGGTTGAAGAAGACCGTGGTGGTCTCGACCGCGGAGCGGCGCACCCCGCGGGCGAGGACCGCAAGTCCGGTCTGAACCAGGTGGCTGCGGCCGGAGAGCGCGCGCAGCATGCGTTCGGCCGCAGCCAGGTCGGCGGGCTTGTTCAGCACAGCGCCGGCGAGAACGACGCTGGTATCGGCGCCCAGGACCGTAGCCTCCGGATGGCGATCGAGGATTGCCTGAGCCTTTTCGAGCGCCAGACGTTCGACGTACGCGGCGGGGTTCTCCTCGGCGCGGCGCGTCTCATCGATGTCCGCGGGTACGACATCGAAGGTGAAGCCGGCCTGGGCCAGCAGAGCGCGCCGGCGCGGGGAGCCCGAGGCCAGAATCAACCTTGGGCAGGGCTCTCCCCGAAATGCCGGGCCCGTCGGTATCTTCACGGGTGGCTGAGGGCCTCCACGCGGATATGGGCCTGCATCACGTGCGCTTCCCGGGTATGCAGGGTGATCGCGTTTTCACCGGCATTGGCCGTTTCGATGCAGGTCATGTGGCGCCAGCCATCGGGAGCCATATCGGCCAGCCGGGCGCTGAGTTCGCTGCCAGGGTTCCAGACCACGGTGGTGGCCGAATTGGCCTTGGCAACCCGCAGCCGCCGCTCCAGGACCGGATCTTCCAGGCTGACGGCGGTGCTGGTGTTGAGATACGGACGGTCAGTCTCCCCATGGAGCGTGAGCACGGCCTCGGCCTGACGCTTGCGCGCGAACGCCTCGGTCTTGTCCAGATACTCGGTGCCCCCCAGCCCGTCGATGCGGATATGCTCCGCATCCGCCACGCCCAGGTAGGTATGCAGCGCCTCTTCGAAGTGCAGTGGGGTCTCTGATTGGTTGGCCACGGTAAGGCGCAGGTGCAGGTCGCGGCCCAGGATGACCTCGTAAACCACATGGAAGTGGTCGAAGCCGAGCTCCTGGCTGGCCGGGCCGGGGCCGAGCGTCAAGGTGAGATGCAGATTCTCTCCCGCCAGGGCGGCGAAGGCCAGCTCCCAAAGCGAGGTTCGGGCGAAGCCGTGCGACGGGCCGTCGGTGCGCGGACTGTAGGGCGTTGCGGTGCGCGCGCCAAACCAGGGAAAGATGACCGGAATGCCGCCGCGGATGGCCGTGCCGGGGACGAAGGCGGAGCGCTCGCTCAGGAACAGCACCGGCTCCTGTCCGGCGGGCTGCCACGTGGCCAGGTGCGCTCCCTGCAGGTAGAGTTCGGCCGTGCACTGCGGCGTTGTGATGACGGCGCGAATCAGGCCGTGCTCGGTCTCGTCGAAGGCGAGAACGCC
>CAXUIM010000244.1:5034-6663 GCA_964250885.1 uncultured Acidobacteriaceae bacterium
GCGTGCCCCGCTCTTCGGCGTCCGGCTCCTCGGCATCAGAATGTTGGAGGTCTGGCGAATGGTCGAGGCGTTACTTTGCGACATTGATGGAACCCTGGTGCAGAGCAACTGGCTGCATGCGGAGGCGTGGCGTCTGGCCCTCGCCGGGATGGGCGTCGAGGTCGAGCAGGAAGCAGTGCGGCGGCAGATCGGCAAGGGCGGCGATGAGCTGATTCCGGTGTTCGTGCCGTGGTGGCAGCGCCGGCAGGTGGAGCAGCCGCTGAAGCGCTATAGGAAGTTCCTTTTCCAGCAGGATTTCCTCTCCCAGGTGAAGCCGCTGCCCCAGGCGCGCGAGTTCCTCGAGCGAGTCCGGCAGGCGGGAATACGGCCCGCGCTCGCCAGCTCCGCGGACAAGGACGACTTGCTGATTTACAAGAAGATCGTGGGCATGGAAGACCTGATCGACGAGGAGACCTCCGCCAACGACGCCGACCGCGCCAAGCCGCATCCCGACATCTTCACCGCGGCCCTGGAGCGGCTGAAGCTGCCGGCTCACAAGTGCATGGCCCTGGGTGACACGCCCTACGACGCCGAGGCGGCGGGCAAAGCCGGTTTGCGCACCATCGGCGTGACCACCGGCGGCTGGAGCTGCGCCGAGCTTCTGGAGGCCGGTTGTGTGGAGGTCTACGAGAGTGTAGCCGAGCTGCTGGCGCGCTTTGAAGAGAGTGCGCTGGTGCGCGAAGGCCTGCGCTAGCTCATTGCGGAGGCCTTCGCGGCGGGCGGCGTGAGGTGCAGTTCGGCCAGGTTTCGCTCTCCGGTGGGGCAGATCTTCAGCAGCGGGCAGCCTTCGCAGATGGGATCGGTGAAGGTGCACAGGGTCTGGGCGTGGAGCTTGATGAGCGAGTGATGCTCGTCGAGCATGGCGGCGTCCCAGGTCTCGGGCGCCAGGCGCATCAATCGCTCTTCGGTGACCTCGGCGTTGGCCCGCGGAACGACGCACAGCCGCTGGATGACGCGGAGATGGTTGGCGTCGATGGACAGCGCCCGGCGGCGCAGCGTGGAGAAGTTGACCACCGCCGCCGACACCTGGGGACCCACCCCTTCAAACTCCTCCAGCCAGGCGCGGATCTTGTCGGTGCGGTATTTGGCCAGGAAGTCCAGGGTCAACGTGCCGACGCGGGCGGTGATCTGTTCCAGCGCCAGCTTCAGCCGGGGCGCTTTGACCTCCGGAAAGGTGACGGCGGCGATGGCCGGGGTGATCTCCGCCACGCTGGCGTCGCGCACCGGCTCCCAGTTGCCCGGCCCGGCATGGAAGCTGCGTTCCAGGTCGCGCATCACCTGGTGGGAGGCGGCGGTCTTGGTGCGCGAGCTGAGCAAGGAGTAGATGAACTGGGTGAGAGGATCCCAGGGCGCGCGCGCCTCCGGCTGCCCATAGTAGCCGAGCAGCAGACGGTGAATATGCGGCAGCTTGTCGGCCTGCTCCGGCGTGAGCGCCGGAGTCGCGGCCTGCGGCTCGGCCGGGTCCGTGAAGAGAGAGGGCGGCGGCATGGGATTGTGATGCGCTTCGGGGCGCTGCCGGAGCATAGCAGACTTGGGGCGGACGCAGAGGGGACAGACTTCCGTCGCTCCAGGATTGCATGCGCGGCGATT